>JALHOQ010000026.1 GCA_022842925.1 Bdellovibrionales bacterium | reverse complement strand
CAAAAGATCCAACACTCGCACTTCCAAATCGATATGATCCAGCTTGTAGATTTCCGGCGGAATAATCTTATAGACCACCTGAACCCACTCAAACACTCGGCACAACAGCAACCCCGTGACAATCCCGAGAGTCGCACCCACAGCGCCGACGATCAAACCCTGGGCCGTAAAAACCCAGTGAATCATCCGGCTTGGCGCCCCCAAAGTCTTCAATACGCTGATATCGCGATAGCGCTGCACCACACTGATAAAGAGTGTGTTGGCAATATTGAAGGCGGCCGCCACCACCAAAATCATAAGCACAAAGAACAGCACGGCCTTCTCAAGCTTCGCGGCCTCGAATAGGTTTTGATTCATCTCGCGCCAGTCCCGCGCCGAAATCTGATTGCCGAATTTGTTGCGCAAACCCGCGACAATTCCCGGCGTTTGCGTGGGATCACCGATGCGTAGGCGATACCCACTGATCTTTTTACCGATTTCGGCGAACTCCTGCAGGCGATGAATAGGCATCACCACGTAGCGGGCATCAAAATCATAGCGGCCGAAATTGATCACCCCCGCCACCGTGAACTTCCCCAGCTTCGGCCGGAAGCTCGAAGCCTCGAACTCGCTGGCAAGTGGAATCACCATGCGAAATGTATCGCCGACTTTCAGATTGAACCGCTTGGCGATGCCTTTGCCGATCAGCGCTTTCGGCGCCCCATCCGTAGATCCGCTGCTCAAATCAAGCGATCCGTCGATCAGTCGGGCCTTAAAGTTCAGCACTTTATGTACGGTCGATTCGTCGATTCCCTCAACTATAGCGCCGGTCACCTGACCCTTGTGAGCGAGAATGGCTTCGACAAAGACATACGGAGTTTCGGCGACCAAACCCGGTATATGCGGCGAGATTTCGCGAAAGAGTTCCTCTTTATCGGCCACTCCCCGTTTCGATACGATCACGTGGCCGACGGCATCCTGCACGGTTTTCTCGAGCGTGGTCACATAGCCGCTAAACACCGCCATGCTTACGACCAGCGAAGCCACACCGATCATCATCCCCAGCACGCTCAGCGAGATCGACAGATTAAAGAACTGCCGAAAGCTCCCCAAATAGCGGACCGCCAGGTACCATGCCGTCACTTCGCTGTCTCTCCCTTACCTTGCAAGGCTTTATCCCTTAAGAATGCATGTATAAACCCGTCCAGGTCACCATCGAGAACGGCGGCCGGATTGCCGGTTTCGAAATCTGTACGATGGTCCTTGGCCAGCTGATAGGGATGCAGAACATAGGAGCGAATCTGCGAACCCCACTCCGTGGACTTGCGTTCGCCGGAGATCGCGTCCAATTCTTTTTGGCGCTTTTCGAGTTCTTTCTCATACAAAATGGCCTTAAGCATTTTATAGGCCTTATCCCGATTCGCGTGCTGGCTGCGCTGGTTTTGGCAGGCCACGATGGTCCCAGTCGGAATATGCGTGAGCCGCACCGCTGAATCAGTTTTGTTCACGTGCTGTCCACCCGCGCCACTGGAGCGATAGGTGTCCACCTTCACGTCTTCGTCTTTAATTGTAATTTCAATATCGTCGCTAATCTCGGGCCAGGCATGGATGCTGGCGAAGCTGGTGTGCCGGCGGGCATTCGAATCAAAGGGTGAAATGCGCACTAGGCGATGCACACCCGATTCCGCTTTCAAATGCCCGTAGGCGTAGGGGCCTTCAATTAAAAGTGTGGCCGACTTGATTCCCGCTTCCTCGCCCTCGTTCATCGACAGCATGTCGACTTTAAAGCCGTGTTTTTCCGCCCAACGCGTGTACATCCGAAGCAGCATCGAGGCCCAATCCTGCGACTCCGTGCCACCGGCGCCGGAGTGAATGGAAATATAGGAATTGTTACCGTCAACTTCGCCGTTCAAAAGCGATTTCAATTCCAAATCGGCCAGCCGGGCGCTAATTCCGAAGAGCTCGTTCTTCACTTCTCCGAATGAACTCTCATCCTCGACCTCCACCGCCATTTCGAGCAGAACAAGAGCGTCTTCGACCTTAGCTTTAAGCTCTTTGTAATCGGCGACGGCGCGCTGGAGCAGCACCTTCTCCTGATTGATTTTCTGCATTTCTTGATGGTTGTTCCAGATACCGGGGTCTTGGGATTTTTGCTCGAGCTGGTCGAGCCGCTTCGACTTTACGTCGATGTCAAAGATACCTCCGCAGCTCTTCGGTTTTATCCCGCATCTTGAGCAGCTGACTTTTGATCTCTGAATTTTGTGTTGTAACAGACATCCCGAATGATTAACGCAATCCAACCTGCTTTTCAAGCGCGCCGTAGACCGCGTCTTGAAGCGCGAACATGGCCGCCTCATCGCGCTTGGACATATGATCCATTCCGAGCAGATGCAGCACGCCATGAACGATCATATAGCCGAGCTCTCCCCGCTCCGTTAGCCCGCTGCCCTTGGAATTGGTGCGAATAACGGGTGGGCAGATCACGAGTTCGCCCACGCTGGTCTTATCCGGCCCCTCGAAGCTCAGCACGTCCGTCGGGTAGTTCTTACCCCGATAGAACTTGTTCATCCGCTTCATTTCTCCGCTATTTACAAATACGACCACCAGCTCACGTTTAATCAGTCCTTTGGCCTGCGTGGCCACCGACTTCGCCAGGGGAAATTTTCGCTTCGCCGCGGGAGCTGTCAGCAACAGACTCAACCCGCGGACCCACGTGCGCAGCCACTTCTCCGGCACCGAATCCCGCGACTGATTGATGAAGAGAAGCTTCATGACGTAACTTTCGAACCTTTTCTAAACTTGCTGGCGCCGACGTAATCGGGCGCCGGCGGAAGGGCCGGCGGCAAGCGCGGGGTACGATCGCGGCTCTCGGGATAATCGATGCGCTGATGATAGATGCCCAAAATCACGCGCCGATAAGACTGCTCAATAATCGACAAATCGGCCAAGGTCAGATCGCATTCTTCCAGCTGGCCATCGAGAAACTTCGATTGAATGATATTCCGAACCAAGGAAGTCAGCCGCCCGGGAGTCGGTTCATCGAGAGAGCGGGCCGCGGCTTCAATCGAGTCGGCGAGCATTAACAACGCCGCCTCTTTGAACTGGGGCTTAGGGCCCGGATAGCGGAAGTCGCCTTCCTGTACCGCATGCATGTCCGCGTCCTGCTCCTCGACCGCCTTATTATAAAAAAAGCTGATCAAGGTCGTACCGTGATGCTGAAGAATTCCATCAATGATCGCCGGACCCAGTTTGTGCTGAAATCCCATTTCGGCGCCATCTTTCACATGGGCGATCAATACGGTTTTACTCATATGCGGTGAAATATGATCGTGGGGATTATTTCCCTGGCGCTGGTTCTCGATAAAGTACTGCGGATGCTCCATTTTGCCTATGTCATGGTAATAGGCCATCACTTTGGCCAGTAGAGGATTGGCGCCGATTTCTTCAGCAGCGGCCTCGCACATCGAGCCCACGACCAGCGAGTGGTGGTAGGTGCCCGGCGCCTTCACAATCATGTCTTTCATTAAAGGATGATTGAGCGAGGACAGCTCGAGCAGTTTAACGTCGGTGGTGTAATTAAACACGGTTTCAAAAAGCGGAATCAGAGCCATAGCCACAAACGACGAGAACAATCCGCCGGCAAATCCTAAGGGTAAATTCCAAGCCAGATTCATCCACAGTGGGGTCTCACCGGGCGGCTGCAGAAAAGTAACCGCCGCCACGACCGAGGCATTGACCAATCCGGTACGCATCCCCGCCCAGTAAATGTCATTGCGCTTCGTGCAGGAATGCACGCCCCGCGCGGCCGCGATCCCGCCGATCGAAACCACAAGAAGATAGATAAATGTGTAGGACGGATCGACCGTCAGCGCGAGTGTGATGGCGAGAAAGATGGTAAAGAGCCACACGATTTCGCCGGCCGTAATCATCAGCCCGACCAGCATGGGGCCAGTGGCGACCGGCGCCGCATAGAGCAGAGAATTGGCCGGTATCACCGTCGACCGTGCGAAGGCGGCGTCAGTGAGGAACATATACACCTTGAGCATGACCACCACGAGCAAGACGACCGAGCCCATGGCGTAGATATCCTTGAGCGAAACCTTTAGACGATAGGCGGCCGTCCGCCTGAGATAGGAGAAGAAAACGGTAACCAGGATCATAAATAGAAACGCCACGACCAATGAGATAAAGTCCGTGCGCTTTGAGCTCCGCAAGCTGTTTAACTCATTCACGAGCGCCATCTGCAGGGGCTGAATCACCGAACCCGCGGAAACGATCACTTGGTTTTTGGCGATCGAGATCTGCACGGGCAAAACCGCATCGCGAGCCTTCTGGCGGCGATTTAAAGTCTCTTGTTTATTAAAGATAAGATCTGGCACAAGTAGAAGCTGAGCAATGTCTTTGGCTAGCCTTCGCTCCCGGTTCGGGAAGCGCTCGATACCCACCACATTGTCCACATTGAAGTCCGAAAGTTTTTTACTGTCGCGCACTTCATCCCGACGCAGCGTAAATTCCTCACCGCCACTCCGACCCTGGCCCACCACCCGCACCAGAAGCGGCGCGGCCGAGCCTCTGAACATCGTGGCCTGGCCATCCATGATCCGCTTCGACGACCACTTTTCGAGTAAGCGAATCAAAATATTCTCGTAGGCCGCGCCGAATCTGTTTTCGGTCAGCCATTCAAACATGCGATCGGGAATTTCTACGCCGACCTCGCGTTCAAACAAGGGTTTGAACTGATTGAAATCTTTTATCTCTTGCTCGCGTTGGGCTTGGTTCCACTTCACCGCCTTGAGTTCGCGGCGCATGGTGCGAAAGCCCTTACCAATACGAGCGAAAAGTTGCTCATAGGTATTCGGGTCGTAGTCAAACACGGGCGGAATCGCCTCTTCGGCATCCCGGCGCTTTTGCTCGGTGGCCGTTTCGTCATTCATGGTGAACGAAATAGGAGATTTGATATCGCTGGAGGCGACGTCGCCGAGCGAAACCTCGTGCTGCACGTCCACGTCCCAAAAAATCACGAAGCTGAGAAGCAAACAGAATACGAAAATGGAGGCCCAGGCCTTAACGCCCAGGCGCTCATCCAGCATAGTGTACAGCCGCATGGCGTAACTATGCTGGCCGAAGCCGGCGTCACGAACCCAATCCAGAAAGCGCCGAGACGGGTCGCTATATTTGGCCCGCCAATGCACTTCGTCCCGGTGTGGTTTTCTAGGTTTCTTCCACTTCTCCATTATCTCTCTTCACGATCTCACTTAATTTTTCGGCAAAACTAATCAATATTATCACGGCTTCATGCTAAACGTGGACTAATCTGGCTCTTTGGAGAGGAATGTTGCTATGCCGAAAGCTCCTGAAAATCTGAGGGATTTCTCCGCCTTGCTCAAAGTCGTGGAGTTTCTGCGCGGCCCCGACGGATGTCCCTGGGACAAGGAACAGACACACCAAAGTCTAACTCGCTTCGCCATAGAAGAGGCCCACGAACTGGCCGATGCTATCGATTCGGGCAATGACATGGAGGTGCGGGAGGAACTGGGCGATTTGCTGCTGCAAGTGATTTTGCATTCGGAAATCGCCCGCCAAGCTGGACGCTTTGATATTCAAGACGTCATTGAAATCTTAAATTCCAAAATGATCCGCCGCCACCCCCACGTCTTCGGCGATGTCAAAGTGCGGAACTCGAACGACGTCATTGCCAATTGGACCGAGATCAAAGCGCAAGAAAAAGGCAAAAAGAAGGAAAAGATGGCCTTCGACATGCCGGCCGGTCTCCCGGCGCTGGTGCGTTCGCAAAAGATCGGCGAAAAAACCGAAAAGATCGGCTTCGATTGGGATTCCACGGCCGCCGTATGGGACAAAGTTCAGGAAGAGGTTCGAGAACTCGCACATGAACTAAATGCCCAATCCAACGTGGCACGGATCGAAGCCGAACTCGGCGACGTGTTCTTCTCCGTCGCGCAACTCGCCCGCCACCTCGGCCTCGACGCCGAACAATGCGCTCGCAAAGCCAACACCCGCTTCGAATCCCGCTTCAAACACATGCAAGATCTAGTCACCCGCGACGGCCGCGACTGGTCGACACTAGCTGCCGCTGAAAAAGAATCCTACTGGTCCCGCGCCAAGAAAGATCTCGGCGAGTAGAACTTTGGTTTCCATCCAAGGTGACAAAGATTCTGTAAACAACTTGTGCTGTAAACATTGGAGACATCATCGCGACCGTGTTCGCTTACTCCATCCACGCTGGCGAACTCTGTCCGCTCGCACGCACTCCACACGATCGCGACCTCTGCCCCCTTACATACACCCCATCCACGCTAGCGACCGTCGGCACGGTGCGCATGTGGATATCTTGGATTGGTAGGCGCTCCGATTACTGGCCATTCGATGAGGGCTCAACGATATGTCGAGTTCAAAATGCTGAGGATATTGTCCTCACCGTGGCCCTTGAGTTCAACGTCAACGGCCGGATTGCTCGGCGACCGACTCTTAGTTATCCACATGCGCACCGTGCCGACGGTCGCTAGCGTGGATGGGCGGGATGTGAGCGCGAGGTTGCGGACCCCGCAGTTGAGAGCCCATCACCGTTTGAGAATGCGGCGGCGGAAAACCGAGAGGACTTTGTGGCTGGCCTCGGAGCCGCAGAGCGAAGTAACGGCGAAATAACTCAACATCCCTACTCCAATGATGATCGCGAGCGCGACCGTGCGGGCGGCCATGCCGCTCCCGACAAATTCGAACATCTCGAGCAGCCACGGGTAGCCAAAGTGGCAAACGACGGCCAGGGCAAATAAACCGGGGAGCAGACGGAACACGCTGATCAGAATGGAAGCGTAGCCGAGTGGGCCGATCAGATAGAAAAAGAAAATCTGCAGGATTACGATATTGAGGACGCTCGACAGCGAGGTGGCCGAGGCCAAGCCGACCAAACCGTACTCGCGGACCAGCATGCCGCCGATTGCGATATGAAGAGCTAAAACGAAAAATGCCACGACCGCGGGCAGCCAGGTGTTTTTGAGAGCGTAAAACGCCGGGGCCGTGATGCGCGACAAGCTCGAGAACAGCATCAGCACCGAATACACTTCCACAATTCGAGCCACCGCGTTCGCATCGGCGGCGGTAAAGGCGCCGCGCATGAATAGCACTTCCACAATCGGCCGAGCCAGCACGTACATTCCCACTGCCGCCGGAAGCGACAAATATAAGAGCATGCGCACTGCTTGATTGGCCTCGCTTAAAAATTTGCCGCGCTCACCGGCCGAATTCAACTCGCTAAATCGCGGCAGCAGAGCCGCGCCGAGGCTCACCGCGATCAGAGACTGAGGAAGTTCCAGTATCCGGTCAGCGGCATAGATATAGCTCTGCGCGCCCTCCTGCAGGGACGCCGCGAACTTCATATTCACGACCGTCATCACCTGAAAAATACCCAAACCAAATAAGCCGGGCACCATGTTGCGAAAAACCATTCCCACGCGCGGGTCCCGCCAGCGCATGGTTAGACGCGGCAGATGCCCCTCTTTCCACAGCAGCCAAAACACCACACCCACTTGCAAAACGCCGCCCGCGATCACGCCCCAGCTTTGGGTCGCTCCCGCATAGGCGCCCAGCTCATACGGCATGACTGTGAAGACAATCAGACCGAGATTAAAGAGTGTCGGTCCAATCGACGGAATAAAATAATGACCGAAGGTGTTGGCGACCGCCATGTGAAAGGCGTAAGTCGTCACCAAGACCAAATAGAAGATCATAATGCGGGCGAGATAGATGGTTTGCTCCACCTTTCCCGGAACGGAAGCAAAACCGCGAGGATCATCCACGAGAAAACGGAGGATCGGCTCCATAAAGACAAAGCACGTGACCGAAATAAAAACGGACGCAGCCAACACGATGGTAAAAATCGCATCGCGCAGGCGCTCACCCTCGAGCGGCGATTTGACCTTCGCCTCTACATAAATAGGGATAAAACTAACCGACAGCGAACCCTCGCCCAGGATGCGCCGGAACATGTTGGGCAGCTTAAATGCGACCACGAACGCATCAGTCACCGTACGTGGAAACAGGGCCAGCATGACCGCGTCGCGGACAAAACCCAGGATACGGCTCGAAAAAGTACCACTCGCCATAGCCAAAGCAGACTTGATAACTGATTGATTTCCTTTGGCTTTCGGACCGGTCGGTGAAGTCACTTGTCACGCCTTCCCAAGGTGTGATACTCGATCTCTTCTTTATAATATTGAATCACTGGAGGTTCTAAATTGGCAAACCATAAGTCGGCCATCAAAAAGGCTCGCATGTCCTTACGCCGGAACGCGATCAACGCGAAAACCCTGGGCGAAGTTCGCAAAGTCGAGCGCTCTCTCAAGAAGTCTCTCGCGTCCAAGGACAAAGACGGCGCCACCAAGAATCTCGTGACTTATATGAGCAAAATGGCCAAAGCCGCGCAAAAAGGCCGCATTCACTTCAGCACTGCTTCGCGAAAAATCGGACGCCTGTCGAAGGCCGTTTCCGCCCTCGCCGGCAAAGCTTAAGCAGATTCGAGACCCGTCGCCGATGCGACGAAATTCCGGATTTCCCTTTTGAACTGGAAGTCTAAATTCAGAAATTCAATGCCGTAACGTTCCGGACTGGAATTATCCGCCGGAACTATGTTGCGCACGACTCCCCGAACCACAATTGTGGCTCCGCCGGGGAGATAAAAACTTAAAACCAGCTTCTGTCCTGCTGTAACCTTGCGCGAACACGAGATCATCATCCCGCCCTCACCGACTTGAAACGAGCGCTCGATCCCGAACTCTCCACCCAATAAAAGGCCAACTGGACTTTCGAATGTTCGGCGAGGAACACGGCGACGCCCCAGGCTCGCATCGCGCATCTGAAATGCGGTCCGAGGCCCCCCATCCTTGGTGATGCCGGAGGGCGCAGCTACACCAGGCGTAGGCGGCCTCACTAAGGTGACCGGCTCGACTTTTTTATGCTCGGGTTTTGCGCCGTCCTTCATACGCCCCATATCGGCGCAAACCGACCTTAGGAACAGGTCTGTAAAACGAAATTCTCCAGCCAAACGTGAGAGGGAACCGACGACGACTTAAGAGCCCGATCTGTGTCGAGGAGGGCGGCGAAAGTCTGGGAAATCTTGCGCTCGTCCCAGCGTCGAATCTGTTGCAGGTATTGATCCAAAAGGAACTGGGGAATTCCCGCCTTCGTCGCCAAGCGCTGGCCGGTCAGACCTTCGCGCATGCCTTCACGCAGATGAGCCAGGATGCGAAAATGACGGGAGATCATAGCCAGCACGCCAACTTCGCTCTGCCCATGTTCCAGCAAATTGGCCAGCGAGTTGAGAGCGGTCACTTTATCACAACGGCCGATCGCATCGGTGAGATCAAAAATTCGATCGACTCGTGTCTGCGATACGACCTGCAAAACATCGCGTGATGAGATATCTTTGCGCTCACCCAAATAGTCGCGCAGCTTCAATAGCTCATTGTGGATTTCCGTCAGATTGGTGCCGATAAACTGGCGCATTAACTGGGCCGCCTCACGGTCCACGGTCAAACCCTGGCGGTGGGCCAGGTAATCGATCCAATCGGCGATTTGATTGTCATAGGGCCGCTTCAGTTCGACGAGTACGGCTTTATCCATCAAGCGCTTAAAGGCTTTTTTCCGCTTATCCAACGTCTCGCAGGTCAGCACCACGACGGTCGTCTCAGGAGGATTGTCGATCACCGGAAACAAAGCCTCCCAATCTTTGTCCTTCAAACTGTCCACACCTCGATACAGAACAAAACGCCGCGAACTCATCATCGGCAGCATATCGGCCGCGTCGCGCACCTGATCGGCTTTGGTTTCGCTCACGTCGAACACATCGCAATTAAAATCCCGCGACCCCGCCTCAACGCTTTTCTCTTTTAAAAGCGCGACCGCCTCCTGAACCAAAAACACCTCTTCCCCCATAAGCAGATAAAGCGGGGCCGGCGGGTGCTTTTCAAGACGTTGCTGAAGTTTACGCAAATCGAGTGTGACCATGATGCTTTTTCCTTAGAAGTTTTCCGTCATGCGGTCGTGGGCCTCGGTCATCATCTCCTCCGCCAGTCGAGCGATAAATTCCATTCGCGCCGATTGGTTGTAGGTGGCGTTGGCCGAGTTGATCACCGGTGTGCCAATACGAGGCGCCGGATATACTTTTTGATTGGAGAACGATCCCTGCCAAATGATTTTTTCATCGGACTTTCTTCGCAAGATGAGATTGGCATTGATCCGAATTACATACTCCGTCGTGATCACCGCCTGCTCCGGCAATCCCGTTATGTTGGTCACCTTAGGCCCCTCTTCGGTCTGCACCTTGGTGATTGTGCCTTCAAGCAAAAGAGGCGCCGACTCTTTGTCGCTCACGCGGGCCACCTGTGAACGCGCAAAGCGTCGAATCAAAGCGTTCGTAAACGGGGCTTCGATTCCCGTTTCTTGCGTTGTGTTTTTAAACACCGGAATCGCCACCTGCGCGTAACCGCCGGGCAACGTGCGGTCGCTCATTCCGAAGCGATAGGCACAACCCGTGGAAAAAGTGAAAACTAGAGTGAAAACCAAGGCCTTAAGCACCACCAAACGCTAACCATTTGGCCTTGACCGGTCAAGCCGATCATCTCTAAATTGGTTCGATGTCCGAACACCAATGGCCCTATCGTCTCTTAGCCCCCGGGCCTGTGCCCGTTCCACCGCCGGTTTTACAGGCGATGAGCGCGAAGGTGCTGCATCATCGCACGCCCGAATTCGAAAAGATTTTGCGCGAAGTGTGGGTCGGATTGAAATTCGTATTCGCCACTCAGCAATCCGTGCAAATCATCGCCGGTACCGGCAGCGCCGCCATGGAAGCGGCCGTCTGCAATCTGCTGTCGCCGGGCGATCAAGTGCTGGCGGTCGTTTCGGGAAAATTTGGCGAGCGTTGGGCTGAGCAATGTGAACGCTATTCGATTAAGGTGCACCGCTTAGACGTGCCATGGGGCGATCCGGTGAAGCTGGAGGATCTCGAGGCGGCATTGAAAAGCCATCGCGCCGTGAAGGCCGTATTTTCGCAAGTGTGCGAAACGTCCACCGCGACTGTCCACCCGATTCAAAAAATGTCGCAGGTGATCGCCAAAAATTCACAAGCGCTTTTTTGTGTTGACGCCATTACCGCTGTGGGATGCATGCCGCTGCCGATGGATGATTGGGGCTTGGATTGCGTAGTGGCCGGTTCGCAAAAGGCATTTATGATTCCAACGGGTTTAAGCTTTATCGCGTTCTCCGAACGGGCGTGGAAAGTTCAAGCCCAGTCCCGACTGCCGAAATACTACCTCGACATCGGCGCCGAGAGAGCTGCGAATGCCAAGGGCGAAACGCATTTCTCTACTCCGACTCCGCTCGTGGTCGGTCTGAATCTGGTGTTAAAACAAATGCAATCCCGCGGCCTGAACCTGGTGATCGAGCGCTGTCAGGCGCTGGCCAAAGCCACGCGCGAAGCCGGCGCGGAATTGGGTCTGCAAACCTACTCGAGTTCACCCTCCAGCTCCGTCACCGCGCTCAAGACCCCGACCGGCACAAATTCAGCCCAGCTGCGCGACTGGCTCGAAAAAGAGCGAAATATTACAATTATGGGCGGTCAAGACAGTCTGAAGGGCAAGATCATCCGCGTCGGTCATATGGGATACATCCTGAATGACGATATGACAGCGCTGGTGCGGGCTTTAGGCGAGGGATTGAAATCTGAAGGTGTGCAAAAAGCTGTGGCTGTGCTAGAAAAACACCTTAATTCCGTGGAGCCGTTGTTTACATGAAAGTGGTAGTTCTTGAAAGTTACTCCGCCAATGCCCTGGCCCGCCTGAAGGCCTCGGATATTGATATTTCTGACAAGCGCGAGGACTTAAATCAGGCCGACGCCGTTTTGATTCGCAGCCGAACTCGCATCGACGCCGACTTTTTGGCCCGCGCACCCAGGGTCAAATTAATCGTCAGCGCGACCAGCGGATTTGATCACATTGATTGGAAGGAATGCAAAAAACGCGGCGTCATCTGCGCCCACACTCCTGAAGCCAACGCCCAGTCCACGGCCGAGCTAACCATGACTCTGATGCTGGCCGGTGAGCGCGACTTGCCGATGGCGATTCGTAACGTGCGCGGCAATAAGTGGCGCGAAGGGCTGGCCCGCCCACGCGGTCTCGATGGCAAAACGTTGGGATTAATCGGCCTCGGCCGCGTCGGTTCCCGCGTCGCCAAAATGGCCCAAGCCTTCGGCGTAAAACTGGTGGCGCATGACCCGTACATCAATTTCGAAAATTTCTCGCACTTGAATTGCCTGCGTTTGAGTTTGATCGAGGTTTTGAAAATTTCAGATATCGTGAGCCTGCATGTGCCGCTGACCACCGAGACCTACCACCTGCTCAATCAGGCCACTTTTAAAGAAATGCAGCCCGATGCCATTCTGCTCAACACCTGTCGCGGCCCCGTGGTGGACGAAAATGATCTGATGACAGCGCTCGACGAAGGGACCATCCGCGGCGCCGCCATGGATGTGATCGAGCGCGAACCGCCGCCGAACGGTCACCGCCTACTTCAGCACCCGCGCTTGCTTCTGACTCCGCATATTGGCGCCTACACCGAAACCGCCTGGGAACGGGCGTCGGTGACCGCCGCCAATCAAGTGCTTCGCCTGCAGAAGGGCGAAAAGATCCTCGATACATTACCTTTAAATGCAGCCTGGTTTGCCAAATCCTAAGGGGGATATATGCCTGGAATCATAGTCGTCGGTTCGCAGTTTGGCGACGAAGGCAAAGGAAAAGTAGTGGATGTGTTCTCGCAGAAAGCGGACTACGTCGTTCGCTATCAAGGCGGAGCCAATGCCGGCCACACGCTGGTGGTCGATGGTAAGAAAACGATTTTGCATCTGATCCCTTCGGGCGTTTTGCATCCCCACACCGTGTGCGTGATCGCAGCGGGCGTGGTTTTGGACGTGGAGCGCCTGTGCGAGGAAATCAAAGCTTTGAAACTGAACGGTCTTTTGAAAGAGGATTCCCAGCTTTTGATTTCGGATTCCGCCACCGTGATTTTGCCCTATCACCGCCAACTCGATCAGGCCCGCGAGCGCGCGGCCGGCAATGAGAAGATCGGAACCACGGGCCGTGGAATCGGTCCGGCTTATGAGGAGCGCGCTTCGCGCAAAGCTATTATTTTCGGCGACCTGTTTTCGCGCGAAACTTTGCGGGCCAAGCTTGAAACCGCATTGAAAGAGAAAAACTTTCTACTTGAAAAATTCTACGGCGAAAAACCGGTCAACATCGACGAAGTCATGGCCCTAGTAAATCAGGTCAGCGATTATCTCGCGCCCTATCGCTGCAAAGACACCTCACTCGTGATCCACAAAGCCTTAAAGGGATCAAAAAAGGTTCTTTTCGAAGGCGCGCAAGGTTCGCTACTCGATCTGTTGCACGGCACGTACCCCTTTGTAACATCAAGCTCCACGCTGGCCGGATCGGCCATGATCGGCTCCGGCATCGGTCCGGGCACGGTGAACAGTGTAATGGGGATCACCAAGGCGTACACCACGCGAGTGGGATCAGGTCCATTCCCAACAGAACTCGACAACGAGTTGGGCGAACGCATGCGCCAGATCGGACAAGAATTTGGATCGACCACGGGTCGCTCGCGCCGTTGTGGCTGGCTCGATTTGGTCGCACTAAAATACGCCATTCGCATAAACGGCATCACCTCCCTCGCGTTGATGAAGCTCGACGTGCTCTCGGGTTTTGAAAAGTTAAGCATCTGTACGGCCTACGAACTCGATGGCCAACGCATCAGCGAATACCCGGTCTCGCCCGGCGACCTCGGCCGCTGCAAGCCGATCTTTGAGACGATCAATGGCTGGAAAGAGGATCTGACCAAAGCCAAAAACCTAAAGGACCTCCCGCGCGCCGCCCAGGAGTACATCCAGTTTATCGGCGCCCAAACCGCAGTCCCAATCGACGTCGTCAGCGTCGGCCCCGGCCGCGAACAAACCCTCTGGCTCCGCCCCCTATTCAGCTAAAAGGTGCCCGTCGACTTTTTGCAGCCCATCGCATCAG
Organism: Bdellovibrionales bacterium; assembly: GCA_022842925.1. Lineage (GTDB taxonomy): Bacteria > Bdellovibrionota > Bdellovibrionia > Bdellovibrionales > UBA1609 > JALHOQ01. The sequence goes on along the minus strand of JALHOQ010000026.1, from coordinate 12,998 downwards.
CGATGGGCGTGCATACCACCGACCGAACTCGGCCCGGGCAATGTTCGGCTACCCATCCGAGTTGGAAATATTCTAGACTTTTCTGTAGCAAACTCCCAAGAGGGTAACTAGGCGGTCGCCGCCGCGACCTAAGGGCTGATTCAAGCCGGAATCTCGGGAATGGATTCTGCATTCCATCCACTCGTGCACATGATCTCCATCCTTCTTATGACCGCGGCCATCACCACCGGCAGCTCTGCGTGGGCCCATAGCTCAGCTCAGCAGCCCTACCGCCTATCCATTTGCGAGGCCCTTCTAAGCCAAACCGCGCTCAACGAGCGACAAATTTCGGCCGTGCTGGCCGCGACCCAGAGCGCCGATGACCTTGATTTTCGCGTGCTCTCTAAGCGCATAGGCCGCGAGAAGTATTCACTCGTCCTGCTCGGCGAGAATCATCAGGCCACCGAGAATGACATGGCTTTGGGTCACCATGTTGTTCGGCAGTTCCAGCGCTTTGCCACCGAGAACGGAAAAACGAATTCGAATGGCCACAGCTATCGCTATCGGAGCCTCCCTTTGGCCAAGCTCCTCTCCCTTCCGAACTTGATCCTGATGCGCACCAATGGTCGACGAAATGAAAGCCCCATGCAGCTGCCGAAGGCCCTCTGGCATCACGTTGAAAATGCGGAAGAAGGTCACCAACCGACCATCGCCGAGGAGCTCAATGTTCTCGGGTTTGCGGCCCTGCAAGGATCCATGTACCTCTGCCTGGGCACCTGTGCCTACACGCTGGGAAACGCGGCCCTGACCGGTGACATGAATTACACAGCCGCGGCCGCGGCCGCCGGTTTTCTCGTGTTCGTTAAAACAGTGATCGCGCCTGCCATACACCGAAACATGGAACGCCTGCCGCTAGTGGCGAACCGCGATCAAACCATCGCCCGAAATCTCGATCGCTATATCACCGCGCTCGCGCACGAAGAGCAACCCGAGTTCGACGGCTACCGCAGGGATCCGGAACACACTTATCTTGTCATTCTGGGAAGATCTCATCTCTATAATACAGGAAACCTTCTGGTGGATCATTACGGCTTTGTTGAGGCCATATTGCCTAAAAACCGAGATCGTCGGCAGCCTTAGTCGCCTTATGGGCTTCCACTTTTCTCTGCGTATCCAGTTCCCAAATTTCTAAACGCGCGACTTTGCCGGTGCGAAGATTTTGGCCAAAGCCAACCGCGGTGGCCATCGCCTGCGAGCCATCGGGCAGCCAGATGGTGACAAAACAATTGTGGACGGAGCGCTTGCCCTTCACTCCACTTCGGATGAAGGGCGGGCAGGTTTGCGCCGGAGTTTCGGTGTCAGGTTCGCCGAGCTTGCCGATGAGGCCGGAGCCGGCGGGCCTTGAGGTGTCGGTGTTGAACATATAGGTCAGATAAAAGGCCTTGTCGGTTTTGTTCTTTTCATCAATGAAGTGACTGATGATGTAGGTGTCGATGACCCGGTCGTTGTTCACAGGAGTCTTTTTGTCTTTTACGATGCCGCAGTTGAAAGTTTGAATGGCCGGCATCTGGGTTTTGGGCAAGAGGGGTTCGGTGGTGACGGTGCAAAGTTGCCCGGATTTGCTTTCGACCGAAATCGTCCGCTGCATATCTTCGGGCTTGAAAGTTTTTTCGCCTTTGGCCCATACGATCTTGCCGTCGGGGTAGATAATGTTATGCCCTTTTTCGAGCAGAAACTTTTTGGTCGCCTCGACATTCTGGCCCAGCTTTAACCCCGCGAAATCGTTGGGTAAGGCCGTGGCCAATGAACTATTGAGAAGTGCGCTTAAGACGGCGATTTGAATGTTCATATATGGATTAGCGTAGGGCAAATCCCGGGCTCGAGTCACCCCCCGATTACTCCCCGCCCCAAGGAATCCAAGTTCGCGCCAACATTGGTGAAAAGCGGTTGACTCAAGAGCCGCTATCCTTCAATTATTGACGCCTTCCAGGGATCCGCTAGCTCAGTTGGTAGAGCACTTCACTTTTAATGAAGGGGTCGATGGTTCAAGTCCATCGCGGATCACCAAATGTCCCCTTCGTCTAGAGGCCTAGGACAACTCCCTTTCACGGAGTAGACACGAGTTCGAATCTCGTAGGGGACGCCAATAGGAAATTCACTCGCGAAATCGCAGCTTAAAAGAGTGAATTCAGTTGGATAACGGGTTCGAATATTAACTTTCGGAGTTTGTGATAGAAACTCTTCGGGATTCGAATGCTGCCTAACGCCGATCCCCTTCTCCCAAAAATTGTTGAAGCTCTGAAAAGGGAACTTCACCCCACTCGATTATTTTTATACGGTTCACGCGCCAATAATAATGCACGTCCCGATAGCGACTATGATTTTGTCGCCGTCGTTCCCGAGTTTGCCGAAGAGAAACGCTATGAAGTTATGTCGGCGATCTCCTCGAAGCTTTGGGGTGAACTCGACGTTGAAGTTCAAGTATGGGTCTATTCAGAAGCGCAATTCGATGATTGGAAGGACGAGTTCAGTTCAATTGCTGAGACAGCCCTGAATACAGGCTTCGAGGTACCTCTTGGCTGACCAAGGGCGCATGGTCAAAATGTGGTTCCGAAAATCCGCACAGGATTTGCAAACTGGAAAACTGCTGCTCGCGCAAAACTCGGAAGATTTTTGGGGACCTTTAGTCTTTCACGCACAACAATGCGCTGAGAAGGCGGTCAAAGGTTTTCTGGCGTTCCACAAAATCCGATTTACGAAGACCCACAACATGGAAGTTTTGCTCAATCTCGTGGCGAAAGCGGATCAAAGATTAAGCGAAGAGCTAAAGCCCACCGAAATTCTCACTCAGTACGCCATCGCGTATCGATACCCAGATGAAAAAGAGCCGCCTGAACCATTAACTCAGAAAAACTGCGAGAAGATTTTGGCGATGGCAGAGGACGTTTTTAACATACTGGCAAACCTATGTGGAACTTAAAGCACCTCATCGTTTGCGTGCCCCTATTCTTGATATCAAATGTGCTGGCGTGCTCAAGCATACAGTCCAATAACTCATTCGTTATCAAAGGCACACTGTCAGACTTCAATGGCAATCGCTTGAGCAACGGTGAGGTCAGGCTCGTCGACAAAAACTTCAAAGATGTGGTGGTCACAAAGACCGATACCGAGGGCGCATTTCAGTTAAAGGCAGCTCGCGCCCAATATAATGCTCTTTACGTCTGCAAAGATTATAAAGAAAAGAACTTAGAGTTTTGGTACTGGAATATTCCGAGCGATAGAGATCACGTTTTGGACATCAAAATTCATGGCCTAGAACTCTACGGAGTCCGAGCATGGCGGACTTTCGCAGGTGCGAAGATATTTTTCAGACCGATGTCTCTCAAGAAAAGTCGGTCGATAGAACTTGTGAACCAGGACCGAAATCGCCCAGCGAAATGGCCCATCAATATTGCTCCCAAGCTAGATGCGAAAAGCCTGAAAATCACAGTCGCTGGACGCGAGGTCCCCATTTGGAATCTCGAACGAGTCAAAGATCAAGCAGGTCCTGGCGAGCAATATTTAGATGCTTACATTGCTCATATTGGTGTGGAAAAGGACACCGGCCCCAATAGATGGCTGGAAGTTTGCCTAGAGGCTCATGATCCTGAAACAAACGAAAAGGGAATGGCCTGCGCGCCGCTGTACGATCTTTGATGCGCGCCGCGCCCCTAACGGGACAATATTCGAACTCAAGTTTGGAGAACATTTTGGCGCTGAGAACGCGTTGTCCAACCCAAACATTGCCTCAGGATTTGTTCTCCACTAAATTCAATTTAACTGACAATTCAATAGGTTAATGGCGGATGCCCCTGGAGAACAAAGTTTCGAATATCATCCAGGAAGGCACGCCACCATCATACAAATTGAACTTTCCCGACCCGGCGAGGTAGTTTAGCTCGCATGGCATCCCCTTTAGACGACAAAATCGAAAAAATGGTGACAGCCCTAAAAGGAGCAGTTCCGTCAGTTGATCGTGTTTCACTTCGCGATCTTCGTGAAGAGGACATTCCTCATCTGCGCCGTTACTGGTTTGATTCCCCGCCCGAATATCTAGAAGCGATGGGAGTCGATCCCAAGAAGCTCCCGCCTCAAGAAAAATTCGAAATCGGATTGCTAGAAAAGTGTCGTGGACCATCATCGAAGCTAAATGCTTTGATTATTTTATTCGATGACCATCCCGTTGGTTTCCATACGATTAATCCATTAGTCGAAGACGATTACGGCATATTCCACGCGCACATTTGGGATTCCCAATTCAGAAGAAAGGGCATTGCCTCGATCTCATATCCCAAAGCCTGTTGGATATTTTTCCGCCGATTTGGGCTCAAGCGCATTTTATTCAAAACACCGACTCAAAACACAGGCTCCATTCGCGTTAAAGAAAAACTCGGCATTCGTTACATCGGTGACGAAACGGTCGGATTTGGAATTGTGAAAGACGGAACTTTGGCAAAGGTATTTGAACTGACCCGAGAGGAATCAGATTTTTTGATCGAGCAAATGGAACATCCTGAAGTGGACCTCAACCAGATTCAGCGCAATCTTTCACTCTCTGTCGATGAACGTTTGTACGAACACCAAAAGGCACTAAACCTTGCGTTGGACCTACAAGAGGCCGGAAAAAAGATGCGTGAACAATCTCAATAATCTTCTTCAAGTCCTAATGGAAAACGAGATTGATTTTGTCCTCATTGGCGGGTTTGCGGGCGTCGTTCACGGCTCCACGCAGGTGACCAGGGATTTAGACATTTGTGCTCTCATAACTCCGGCACAGGTGGAAAAATTGAGAGTAGCGCTCAAAGACCTGCACCCAAGACATCGAATGAATCCAAATTTCAAACCCTCTTTTTTGACTGAGCCAAAGGACCTTACGAACCTACGAAATATATATCTGGAAACAGACCTTGGCGTACTCGATATCATCAGTGATGTGACTGCAGTCGGCGGCTTCGATCAAGTTAAGACCAATTCAGTGGAGATTGATCTCCTTGGACACAAATGCAAAGTCATCTCCGTCGATGCCCTAATCAGGGCGAAGGAAAAGATGGGTCGACCAAAGGACAGGCTCGTCGTCGCCGAGTTGAAAGCACTGCAGCGCAAAAGTTCAGAATAGTCAGCCTTGGGGACGCCAAGCACGAAGTTCGAACAAGACAAACTCACGTCAGTTTGTCTTGCCTAAGTAGGCCGTGGGTGTTGGTCTAGCCTATCAAAGATTTCTTTGGGGCAATATTTATTCGGCTCTTCATGCGACTTGGTTTAAGCAGGAGTATGTAGGTACCAGCGGAGCAAAGTTAGGCGATGGAGAACAACTCTTCCTCACCTTGCGATTGGGTTATCATTTTAAAATCGGAAGCTTCGCATTCCTTGAGCCAAACGTAGCTGTTACCCATTGGCCGATCAACACTGGCCTGCCCTCGTCGTTCCAGGCGCAAGAAGATCGCTGGGGCAAATTCCAAGTCGAGCCAGGCCTGCACTTTGGATTCCCGTTTTAATTGTACACACTTTAAGGGGGCCCTGTGAAAGCCATTATTTATGGAGACTCGTTCGTTTTGCCATCAAAATGTTCGCTTGACGACTTTGCCGCGGCCCGGGTCTCTTGCACAGTCCGATACTGGTGCTCTGGGGGACTATAGATTGTATATAGCCGAAGAGGTTCTGATCCCGTGTTCACAACATTGTGTTTCGCCTTTGCAGGAACCACGATGGCAAAATTCTCTTCAATTTCTGATTTTACGCCATCAATCCAAACTTCTCCTTGTCCACTTTCAACTCGAAAAAATTGGTCCCGATCTGAGTGAACTTCACTACCAATTTCCTCACCAGGCTCGATCGACATCAGCACTAACTGAAGATTCTCACCCGTATAAAGAACACGCCGAAAGGCCGAGTTTTCTTCCGTAAGTTCTTCGATATTTCCGACAAAACCTTTCATAAAATACCTCCAAGGCATGACGCTATAGCAACTGTCGTGCCGCAGCGTCAGGTTAATGCTAGGAAGATTTCGCCGCTGGAAGTGGAAAAAGGCCCCGCAACTGAGCTACTGAACGACTTCAAACCAAATTTCGTTGCGTCGTAGGAACCAAAGTCGAAAGGGAGAGTTGAACCTTGCGAAAACCGGCTCTCCGACGGTCTTAACGCCGTCCTTTTCTAAGGCTGAGACAAATTCGCCGAGCTTACTCTTATATCGAGATTCAGACCATGAACCCGAGTATCCGAACACCGCCACTTTTCGGCCTGGAATCTCACGAATCCGAACGCGTTCATCCTTGGGCTTTGGTAAATTCTGCATGTTAAATTTTGCGGGCATGGTGAACTGCACCAAGAAGCCCGATCCACTTTTCGTCAAGTTCACCGGCGCGGTCATTTCTATCTTTTCCGATTTGACCTGCGCCACTGGCGCCGTCATTTCGATCTTGGTCTGGCTCGTGTTGTTTCCGAAAATGTAGTCTGCCAATATTCTAAAGGCTTGATTTCCGGCTTCATCGAATTCCGCATCGACTACGGTTTCCGCCACCAAGGTCGATTCATAAGCGCGAATTTCGTAACGATCGTTTTTGGAATCCACCGCATACTTTGGCTCTTCGATGGCCATAATAACTCCTGAGTACGAAGTGATGAGCAAAACCAGCATTTTTAGAATTACAGATATAGAGCTTTTACCCACTTTTAATGCCTGCCTCTTAGTAGACCGTCAGCCTACCTGGACTACTTCACCCTGGGAAGCGCGAAAAAGAAGGTACTTCCTTCGCCGGGTTTTGATTGCACCCAGAGGCGTCCTTGGTGGGCTTCTATTAGCATTTTTGAAATATGCAGGCCCAAACCTAAGCCTCCTCGGTCCTGGGCGGCGAGCTGTACGAAGCGCTCAAAGATTTTATCTTTCTTGTCGTGGGGAATGCCGGGTCCGGTATCGCGTACGGAAACATGCAGCTCGGATTCGCTAAAATTCCCGTTGATCGTGACTGATCCGCCCTCCGGCGCAAACTTCACGGCGTTGCCAACCAGGTTCGACACCACTTGCGCAATCCGATCGCGATCGCAAACGATTTCACCGGAGACATCCGAAGGCATCAGACGCAGAAGAATCGTCTTTGCAGAGGCAAGTGCCGCATGGGATTCCATAACCTCGCGTAGAATTTGGCCAATATCGCAACGCCCGAACTTGATCTGAAGTTTTCCTTCCGCGACCCGTTCCATATCCAAAAGATCGTCAATCAGACGAAGGGCCGTATCATTGTTGCGTTTGATAAATTGAATCCAAGTTCGAACTTCCGGGTCGATATCTTTGTATGCTGAATCTTCCAAAAGCATCTCGGCGCACGACGACGCGGCTCCAATAGGATTCTTAAGATCGTGGCTGACAATTGCCAGAAACTCATCACGCGAGGTCAAATTGGTTCGGGTTCGTAAATGTTCGGCGATTTCCGCCGATAGAAGAGTCGAATGACCTTCCACTTCAGAATCGGCTCGGGTTCGTTCGACCGATAGGTTCGCATCCGTTTTATCTCGCTCTTGCTCGAGAAATCGACTCGCTAACGAATCCTTTACCTTGCGCTCTTTGCGAAGCGCGGTGTCGGTTCGAACGCGCTCTTGATCAGTTAATTGGTCTGCGTTTCGGCGCTCATTCTTGAGCTGCTCGGTATCGGAACTATCCTTCGCTCCATGTAGGTCCGAGTCGGTTTCGTTTCGCGATTCTTTAGTCAGCCGGTCGGCCAATTGCCTCTCGGCGTGAACCACTTTGTCAGTTGAACTTTCAACTGTTTCTCGCACACCTTGCAGCGACTCGTTGGCCTTGTCGCGCTCAGCGATCAGGCTGTCGTCGGTGTTTTGGCGTTCAACTTCGAGAAATGGTCGCTTCGGCGTTTTGTTCATGTAATGGATTAGCCGAATCTTTTCGGGCAGGCCAGCTGGAATTCTACCGCTGTGTACTAATACACCAAGTTTTGATGATCCCTTGGCTGTTTTAGATAATTGCCGAAACCGCGCCCCGGGGTGAAATTGCTGAACACAAGTGCCGCTGGCGCTGGCCCGACAAGAAACAGCTTAGCCAGAAGATGTGTCACCGTATACTAGAGATATCTCTATCAGGGTCAAATTCAGGTAGGCAAATCCAATACAGTTCGGATTTCGCGCAGAAGCTGATTCGCGGTATACGGCTTGGTTAGAAAATGACCTCCGCTCGGCTCTAGGTCAGAAGCGAAAGTCTTTTGAGCATAGGCCGAAACGAAGAGGACCTTTGGTTTCTTCCCAAATGCCGCCATTCGATCCACCATCTCTGGTCCGCTTAAAGTTGGCATTACGATGTCCGTTACCACGATGTCGATTTGACCTTTGAGAGCGGAGTAAGTTGTGAGCGCCGCCTCGGGCGAGAGCGATTCGATCACCTTGTAGCCGCATTCCTTTAAAAGGTTGGCTGTTACCGCTAGAAGCTGGGGCTTATCGTCCACGAGCAAAACGGTTTCGCTTCCGTGCATCGCGCGTTTGTCTTCTTCGCCCGAATGCCCGACATTTAATGTTCCGCTCTCGGACCGTGGAAAAAGAATTTTAAATGTCGTGCCCCGCCCCGGCTCGCTCTCAACGGTGATGTCTCCGCCGGCCTGCTGGACAATCCCATATACGGTCGACAGACCCAGCCCCGACCCCTGCCCATCTGGCTTAGTGGTAAAAAATGGTTCAAAAACCCGCTCCAGCGTCGCCTGGTCCATTCCGACTCCTGAGTCGGCCACCAGGATTTCAACGTATTCGCCCGTGGGCTTTCCGAGCTGCCATTCTTCCCCTCCGCCAGGAAGACTACGATTTTTCATACTGACCTTCAGCCTCCCCCCTCTTGACATGGCATCGCGAGCATTAAAGCAAAGGTTCGTTAGGATTTGCTCCAACTGAAGCGGATCCATTCGCAGGGGCCACACGCTGTCGTCGATGTCCAAATCAAAATGAATATCGGCCCCGAGTGCGTTTCGCAAAATTCCCATGGTCTCCCGAACGATCAGGTCCGGTTGCAACACTTTGGTGATAAAGGATTGTTTTCGCGCAAAGGCCAGCAGCTGGCGAGTTAAAACGGCCGCGCCCTGAACGGAAGCTTTGATCGCCTCGATCGAGGTTTTTAACCTAGGGTCTTGATCGGCCCCGGTCATCAATATGGTGTCCGCGACGAGCATTATGATCTCTAGGGAATTGTTAAAATCGTGCGCGATGCCGCCGGCCAATATACCAACCGCCTCCATGCGCTTGGCCGCGTTCAATTCCCGCTCGGTCCGGCGACGCTCGGTCACATCGGTCGAAATACCGCATAGTCCGTAAAGTTCTCCGGTCGAATCCTTGAGCGGAAATTTCAAGGAAATATACGTATGGGCGCTCTGATCGGAATGAATCGCGATCTCTTCCGTTTCGATATGCGTGGCACTTTTGAATACCTTTTGGTCGTTGTGATGAAACTCAGCCGCGATATGACGAGGAAAGATTTCGAAGTCCGTGCGCCCGATCACGTCCTTTTCTTCGAGATTGAAAATCCGGAGGTGCTGACTGTTCACATAAATGTAGCGTCCATCCAGATCCTTGATGTAGACAACCGCTTGCGTTTGCTCGAGAACGGCGCGAATGAGGGATTTTGCGTCATCCCGCTCTTTGATGACCTGCTCCCGCTCTTGGCGCAGATGAATCTCACCCGTCACATCCTTGTAGAGAAACAAAACGAATTGAACTTTTCCATCCTCTCCCAACCACGGGTACATATAGGTTTCGATGGCACATTCTTTTTGTCGAGGGGCGGACCAGAACTGGGGCAACTGCGAGGGCTCGCCAGCGAAGGCCTTGTGTATAAGATGCAGGTTTCCCGATGCGGCAACCCGTTCGTCCTTCAGGACACAATAGTTTGAAGGCGGGGGAGCACCAAAAATCTGTTTGGACTGTTCGTTGACGAAAACAAAGTAGCCATTGGCGTCGTACACCTGGACTCCAAAAGGGGCCAGTTGAGCAAAACCGACGATTTGTTTGAGCAGAGGAGAAGATTGATCCATAACTAGAGCTTGTACCCAGTCGCGCTCAAGCTGTAAACTCCTTCGCATGCCAAAACGGGCCACGGTGTTTCTCGTAGATGATAATCAAGGCATGTTGAGTGCGCTCTCCACTCTGCTTCGCGCAGCTCATTTTACAGTCGAATGTTTTCAATCGGCCGAAGAGTTCCTTCTCCGTGAGCCGCCAGGCGCTGGGTGCCTAATTTTGGATATGCACATGCCCACCATGACCGGACTCGACCTACAGGAGCGGCTCAAAGCTCGTCGTAATACACTACCTATTATCGTACTGACAGGCCGGGCCTCTGTGATGGACGCCGTAAAGGCGGTTCAGCTCGGGTCGTTTGAATTTATTGAAAAACCGTTTGATAGCCAGGAGTTGCTGGCAAAGGTCCAATCCGCTCTGAACTGGGACTACCAGCAACGGGGTGAGCGCCTTGCACAGCAAGAAATCCATCGAAAAATTGATGCCCTAACCGACCGGGAGCGACAGGTTCTCACATTCGTCGTCGCTGGGTGGGCCAGTAAAGCCATTGCCGACGCGTGTGGAATTACGGTCAGCACCGTGGACAACCATAGGGCACGAATCATGAAGAAATTAGGCGCGCAATCCGTAGCGGAAGTGATTCGATTTGCGCTTGTGGCCTCTGCGGATTCAATGCGTTCCGGTTCGGCTCACTAGAGAATTCTCGTAAACCGGATCGTAATACCACTTCAAGAGTTTCTCGATCCAAATGCGATTCGCATCCAACTTGCCACTCGATTCGAATTCTCCCTGCGCGGCTTTTAAGTCTAGTTCAATCTCCCGCGCCCGCTGCCCGCCCAGCCGCCGCGAAATCGCCGCGACCGCGCGTTGAAACTCCGCGAATTTTTCTATGCTGCCGTCGCGACCCAGCGAGGAATGGATTACGTAGTCATTATAGATATTCTCCACCCGTTTCTCAAAGGGCACTGCCAAGGGCAGCTGGGGGGATTCCTTAATGATCTTAAAAAGTATTTCGGGCAGCGCAAGCCTTCCAATCATCCGACTTTCATTCTCAATTAAAACCGGATCTGGACTCGCCGCTAATTTTAAAATCTCCACTGCCAATGCGTTCTCAAAACTCACCTGTGAAGGCTGCGGTTGGCCTTCCATCCCGCCAAACGCCGAACCGCGATGGCGAGCCAGGCCTTCTAAATCAAGATAGGGTCTGCCGCTCGCCTTTAAAAACTCGGTCTTCCCCGATCCCGTCGGGCCGGCCACCACTTGGAAGCGGATCTGACGGAGTTCGGTTTCAAACACGGATAGGAAAAAGCGGCGCAGGGCCTTGTAACCGCCGTCGACTATCGGCCGCGCTACGCCCTGCTCGCGCATCCACGCTTGCACGATTTGCGAGCGCATACCGCCACGAAAGCAGTAGATCACGGAATTCTCTGGTTGCAGAGCCGCGATCCAAGCGCGAGTGCGCTCGTCGCGCACGACTCCGCTCACCAACCGATGCCCGAGTTCGACCGCCGCCGCCTGGCCTTTTTCTTTGTAGGTCAGGCCAACCTGGTGCCGTTCGTCATCGTTCAGTAGGGGGAGATTCAAAGCTCCGGGTACCGCTCCGGCGTCAAATTCAACCGGTGCCCGTACATCGACCCACCGGGTGGGCCCCATGAGCAAATCTTTCAACTGCGAGTAGGGAATATTTGTCACAGAAATATAAGCCGATGCTCCTGCGCGGGACGAACCGAGCCCACCACGCGCGTGAATTCGAACCGGGGCTTTAAAATCGCCACGATCTCATCCGCGGCAGAGGGCTCGACCGCCAAAAGCAAGCCGCCGCTCGTCTGCGGATCGAACAAAAGCTTTTGCAACTCCGCCGGCAAATCGCCGAAACGGGCTTCGCTGTGAACATACTCCGCATTGGTCCGGTGGGCCTTAGTCAAAAAACCCTTTTCGATAAATTCCAATGCGCGGGTAAACCGCGGCAGTTTTTCGCAATTCAATTCCAAACTGACATCACTGGCGCGGGCCATGTTCAAGCTGTGTCCGGCCAGGCCAAACCCTGTGATATCGGTGGCGGCATGAATGGCGGAGAGCAAGTTCTCTGGGAGCCGAGTTGGTACGTCGTTCAGCTGGCCCATACTGGCCAATGCGTCTTGGATGTCCTCTTCCGTCGCCTCGCCGCGCTTCAGTGCCGCAGTCAGAGTTCCTGTACCGAGCGCTTTGGTGAGAATCAAAACGTCGCCCGCTTGGGCGCCTGCATTGGACCAGATTTTTTTGGGATGAACAAAACCAGTGACCGACAAACCGAACTTCAGAGTATCGTCGTCGATCGTGTGCCCGCCGACAAGCGCTGCACCCGATTCGCGAACGGCATCGCTCGCTCCTTGTAAAACCTCAACCGCTACGGAAGTGTCCATGGTCGCGAGCGGAAAGGCGAAGATCGCCATCGCCGTCGAGGGCTTGCCACCCATGGCGTAAACATCGCTTAGCGCATTGGCCGCAGCGATGCGCCCAAAGGTGCGAGGGGTGTCTACGATCGGTGTAAAAAAATCGAGGGTCTGCACCAGAGCCGTTTCCGCATTGACTTGGTAAACGGCCGCATCGTCGAAGGTCGCGGCGCCGACGAGCAGCTCTTTCGGAGTTTCAGGGAACTCCACCTGGGCCAGAATTTTTCTCAGCTCGAGGGCCGCGACTTTCGCCGCGCACCCGCCTTTTTGTACAGTTTGGGTCAATTTTATAGTTTCAGACATGGAACGATACTTGCCATTTTTTCAAGCATCCGCCAATAACATTCGGCCAGCATCTATCTCAGTTCAAGCACTCCACTGGTACGTTGGATGGCAGCCCTGGAAAATCGTGCGCTGTCGCGTTGCCATGCTCGCTGTCCTCACCGACTGGCCGCTCAAACCGTAGGACAGGCTCATCGGCTTTTATCGCACCAAAGTAATTCGATTTCCCATTTCGCTGAGGAACAAACGTCAGGCTGAGCCCGGTCC
>JALHOQ010000025.1:21634-27288 GCA_022842925.1 Bdellovibrionales bacterium | reverse complement strand
ACTCTCTCGACTGCGCCATTAGGCAAGAATTTACTATTCATTTCAATACGTTTCGCGTGAAAGTTGGCGTTAAAGATTTTCAAGATTTAAGATTTTCGTTGATGGAAGTATGAGTCTTCAGAAAGCATCGCAGTTCGTTGCGCGGGAGATCATTTTCGGGGCTGGTTTGTGGCGCTTTAGAAAAAATAAGAGGTGGTCAGAAATGCGAGTGACCAGAATTTGTGTAATTGCGACTGTATGGTTGGCGATGTTGCCGGCTCGAGCCGGTACAGACGACAATCTGTTGCATCCCCAGCCCGATTGGATTCGAGTTCAATTGATCGAAATGGCCGGGAGTCATGTTTCTGATCTTTCACCCGAAGTTCATACCGCTGTAGAGGAGCTCGCCTGGGCCTATTATAACGTTGTGCTCGCCCCCGAAAACAGCTTTTGGCGAGACGTGCTATTGTTGAATCTCGCCTTGACCGCATACTTAGTCGACCACAGCCAGATCGAGGCACCAAGCCAACAAAAATTTCTTTCGTCTTTTTTTCATTGGTCCGCCAATGTCTTGCCAGGTACTACTCGGACAATTGCGGCCCAGTTGGTCAATCGCGATTTGGCTTTCGCATATCTGCAAGAGATTAATCATAAGTTAAAATTGATAGGGGATGGATCGCCGCCACCGGAACAGGTGATTCAATTCCAAAAACTCAATTGGGCAGACGGTATAAAGATGCAAATCGCAGGTCTTCTTGCTGTTGCCCTTACAGGTGGGGGCTCTCAACTTTTAGGAGAAGGGGGTGAATTAAATAACTCCGCTCTCGCGGCAATGAGCGCGGGCTTGGCAATATTGGCACTGGCGGTAAGGTATTGGATAAATGTTGAGAAAAGGGCTGAGCCAAAGGCGAGTATCGAAGTTGTAGGGCGGTATTTCAGTCGGGCTGCCGAGACGCCGTGCGAGATTCTGATTGGAGGCCGTCACATCGAGTCGGGGCAAAAGGCAGGCCAAGAGTAGTCAATCTGTATGGAAGCGGTTTTGATCGCCCAACAATAAAAAAGTCATATAGACTCTGGCCTCCATTTGGTTAATTTATTTGAATTGGCGCCATGAATCTAGTTTGTCTTCACTGCTTGGACGACCGGTATTTCCAGATGTCTCATTTTTTCAAACACCGAATCGAACATTTCCCCGGTCGTTCAATCTCTGTTAGCTTGCTCTCATCTAAAGGGAGGTACCAATGAAAGTCCTAGTTTTGCTCGCTTGTATGGCTGGAACCATGGCTCAAGCCAACGACGGCGGACAAGCCGCAATTAAAGTTTCTGAAATCAAAATGCGCGAGTACAATGAGCGCGGTGAAGAAAAGCGCCGCATCACTCACCCCAACTTCCGCATTTTCATTAAAGGCCAAGAGGCCGCGAAGCTGCAGTATATCCTGCCGTCTTCGGTGAGCGTGGTGACGTCTATGTATCCCGAAGTCAAAGATGAGTATGATCGCACGTTCAAAGCCCTCGGAATTTACAGCGTAGCGAGCTCGGTGACCGGCAAAGTGGTCAATATCTCGTGCCAAGACGGTGAATTGGTCGAGGGCGCCAATGGCCGTTCAAAGATTAAGAAGTGGGCCGAACCTACCTGCGAGATTTCGATCAATCAAACCGATGAAGCATCTGACTGGTTCGGCGACAAGCAAGACTACAATCCGTCTTGCACCCCCTAGTCCTCGTCTCCATAGCACAAACGGTTTTTATCCTGGGGCTGTCCGCGGCCTCGGGATACTCAATCGAGTTTCCCGATTCCAATTGGGACACCACTCTCTTTCTCACTCCTTACGGCATTCTTCATAATGTTCTGACGAACTCGACACTCGCCGGTTTCTACGGAGAGATGTCGCGCGGCCAAGGTTTCGGAGGTCCTGGGCCGTGGTGGAGCTACGCCTACATCTTCGCGCAGTCGTGCGCGCTCGAGATCCCGGTTTTTCTCGTCCTTGGCGTGCGCGGTCCATGGCGGCGGGGAGCGCGTTTTGTTTTCGTGATGAACTCAGTGACACATCCGATTGTGTTCTTCGGTTTGATGAATCTGCCGCTCACATTTCTTCAAACCATCTCGCTGGCAGAGGCCTTTGCCATAGTGGCTGAAACTTTAGTGCTTTGGCGACTGGCGCCGGTGAGGTTCCGGCGCGCTTTGCTGGCCAGTGGTCTCGCCAATTTTATCTCGTGGCAGTTCGCGCCTATATTGACCTATCTGGTTTGGGCCTAAAACTAGCCCACTGACCTAAAGCATGCGCCGGCAGTTGGCGAGGTTAGGCTGGCGTAATCCTTATCACTCGCTCTTTAGTCCAAATGGTCGGAGACAGTGTGAATCGGGTGAGCAGAGTGTATATGGTAGGCGAGGACATCTTAACTGACAGTTTTCAACGTCGACATCGAGACCTGCAATCTCTGCGGGGGCAGAATGAAGATCATAAGCGCGATAAGAGTTTGCAGCTTGATAAAGTCGTTAGCAAAGATAAAGGTTCCGCGTCCACCACCTTCTATTACCGAATTCCGGTGGTGGAGGCGTGCTTGGGCTGTCACGGTAGCCAAAATTCGATGCCCGATTTTATCATCAAGAAATATCCGAGCGACAAAGCCTTTGGCTTTAAGGCCGGTGATCTGCGCGGACTCTATTAGGTGACTTCTTTAGGTCCTTAGCAATCTCTCGTCGGGTCGAAGGTCTAGACTAGATCATCTGGAAACGAGGGCCTGCCAGCAGGCGCTCCATATCGACGCTTCGCTCGAAACGTCGACACCGTAGCGCGACTGCAACAGCAACTCCATTTTTCGCAAGTGTTGTGGGCTTTTGAGCTCCGCGCGCACGTGTTGCCACACAGAATCGCCCGTACGACGGTCAATGTGAAAAATATAAGCGAGCGCCTTTGCATACGCCGCGAGGCCGTCTTCCATTCTACCGATTTCGTGCTCTCGTCCGAATTGAAACCAATGACCCGTGCTTCCCGGTGCCGCAACGGGCGTCCAGTCGGCCGTGTCGAACCAGGCTGCTTGATCGCCGCTAAACATCACGTCCCAGTCCGGGCCGAAGTCGATTCGATGTCGCATCGCTTGCACAAACATCCGGGCCAACGCCTCTCGTTGTCCCTGCGACGGGCGGCGACCCAGTAATGTGGCTTGCGTGCCAGAATCGCGCAGACCCTTTAAGGTTACAGATCTCGAGTCATCCGCGAACAGCTGCTCCATCTCTACGAAGTAGCCCGTAAAACCTTTCTCGAGATAGCGACCGAAACGAAATATTTTAGGGCCGCCCATGCGTGCGGCGAGCATCATGCCAAAAACTTCCTGAGCAAAAAAATAGTCACTCACAGCGTTGTGAGGGCCAAGTCGAACTTTGATTAAGCGCGGCTGTGAATTTACCAAATGCCGATACATAAATCGGTGCATGACGCCTGGGTTGTGCAAAAAATTGGGTGGCTGAAAAGACGTAAATCCTTCGGGTGCTAGATCCTTTGTAGAGTAGGCGCGAAGATCGTTCATAATCTGAAGTGCAGTATTGCGCGCGCGAGTAAAGTGCGACAAGTCATCGGCAAAACATGCAGAGCAAACCAGCCACAGGCTAAAAAAGTAAACTGCGAAGAGGCGCATTCTCAAAAATCTTTCGCCTTTTTGCGTAAGACCATAAAGTAGTGTCCGTATCGCATATCTGTCAGATAGCTGGGTCGATGCATCCAATCGAGATCAGCCGTGCGCACAATCTCGAACTCAGCAGGCCATGGATCAAGTGCCGTACTCTTAAAGCGTTTGATGGGGTCGACCTCAAGCGGATCATCGACGTTGCCGATCGGCGAAAGCAGAGCTAAGCCGCCCGGTTTTAGAATGCGAGCAATTTCGGCAACTAGAGCTCTTGCATAAACAGGATCGCCAAATCGGTGCGTGAGCGGACCCTGCGAAGATATTACGACGTCCAACGAATTCGCTGGTAACCCCGTATCTTCGGCGCGGGCTTGAGCAAAGTACCGTTTGGAGAGTTGATAAGCATCAAGGTAAATATCTAGTCCGCGGGCATTGATGCCAGCCCGACGAAGTTCCTCAACTAAAATTCCATCGCCGCAGGCCAGATCAAGTACCTGGCGACCTTGGAGGGTTTCTAAATTGAGCACATCGCTGGGGAACACGCGCTCTTCGAGCATCAACGTGAATCCACGCTGGGTACGAAACATACTCGTGTAAACATCGGACTTGGGAGAGTCGGGAATCTGCATAAGCCAGTTATTTATAGAAATGTCTTCGTTGGCTCGTATCTCGGCCTGGACTGGGCTTCGGATGAGGCCTCGCCGAAGCAGCGCTTTTTCACAGCTCACCCGTATCTTTGAAGCTGGCAACCCCAAACCGTCAGTGGGCTCTATCGTCTTTGCCTGTGCGCCAAAAAACGCCAATTGAAGCGCAAAAAGGCCTATCCAAATCAGTTTATTCGAAATCGCAGACATAGGCCCCTAGCTGAGCAAAATTGGGGCCCTATGGAGCGGCAGTTTTTATGCTAAAATGCTCGTTTTGGGGGTGGTATGCGGAGATCGACTTTTCTATTGTTCGCGGTTGTGTTCGCGCCGAATGTTTTTGCGAATTTAAAGGTGCAGTCGGCCGATAGTAAAACTCCGTTGTTGGAGCTTTTCACTTCGGAATCCTGTTCAAGCTGTCCGCCGGCTGATCAGTGGTTTACAAAATTGAAGAGCTCCAAAGACTTATGGGTCAAGTTTGTGCCGGTCGTATTTCATGTCGACTATTGGAATCATTTAAATTGGAAAGACGAGCTCTCAAGCCGCGAGATGACCGAGCGCCAGCGTGCGATCGCCGGCACTTGGCCCAAGCCGAGTGTTTACACACCGGGAGTCGTTTTGGATGGCAAGGAATGGCAGGCCTGGCGCGGAGGCTCGCGGCCAGATGCAGTCGAAGCAGAAAAAACTGGAGTGCTAGAGCTGAATTGCGTAGGCAAAAAATGCGATGCGCAGTTTAGCTCGGCTAAAAAATCCGACGACAAATTTATTGTTCACATTGCGCTTCTTGGTTTTGGGATCGCATCGAAAGTGACTTCGGGCGAAAACTCTGGGCGCCTCTTGGATCATGCCTTTGCCGTTCTTGACTGGCAAAGGCAGGAGGTCAATGCCGCCACAAAGGCCGCGTTTAAAGAACTCAAGCCAAAAAAAATGCCAAGTCATATGCAATCGTTAGTTGGGTGGAGCGGCCGAATCGGCCCATCGCTTTGCAAAGCGTGGGCGGATTCGTCGCTAAGTAATGAGATTTTGTGGCATGTGGTGCCGGCCGTCTTAGGTATTGGGGCCTTAATTCTTGTCTTTCGAGCTGTGGGTCTTCGACGTCTTCGCTGAGTTAAAATGAATCACACGCCAGAGCTTTGCAGTCAGCATCGCGAGCGAATCTTTCAGGCAAAAGAATGCCAGGGCGAAATCCCCAAAAAAAATATTTGTCTCGAGCAGCGAATCGTCTTTACCGCGCCTTTGCGATCACGGTAAGTCGGAATGAGCGGACCGTGAAATAATAGCATCGGGTACTCGCCCGAAGGAGAGACGACACTCGCCGAGGCCACTCGAGAAATGAAGGCCAGAAGACTCGAGCGGAACGCCGCGAATGGAGGGTGAGATCTCCGATCATAAACCTGTGCAAAAGTGATA
>JALHOQ010000025.1:0-21624 GCA_022842925.1 Bdellovibrionales bacterium | reverse complement strand
AGCAAAAACTTGTAAGGCTCCCACAATCCGACGCTCAGCTGACTACTTGAGAGGGTCATTTTCAGATTGCTCTCACCATCCGCTGCCAGAGTGTTTTCTTGAACTCTGGGTCCTTTTCTAGGGTCTTAAGCCAAACACGATAAAAATCTGACAACATTAGTTTCTTGTAAATGGCTCGAAAAGTCTCAGTTTGAAACAACTCGGCCCGGGCAATGTGAGCATCTGCGCACTCTGCACACACCCCATCCAGCCTAGCGACCGTCGGCACGGCGCATGGTCGGTTTAGAACTCAGTATGATCTCGCTCGATCTTTGCTTGTGAGGCATTTGGTTTTGGACATTCCTTGCATTCTATTTAAAACTGGAAATCGCTGATGAGTAAGGTTGGAATTCCGATATTTGTTTGGGTGATTTTCGGCGTTGTTGCCTTAGGGAGATTTATCTACCTCAGACGAAAGCGTTTTCATCGAATCATTTCCAGTTATAAAATACCTCAAGCGATTCCCAACTATCCAGTGCCTGCGACGATAGAGATTTCAGAAATTCCTTTTTTCAATAAAGCGCCCCTGTCGTTGTCGACAAGATCAGATTCGAAAGTTGCACGTATCTTAGTTGACGAAGAAAAACTGCAGCTCTCTAAGAGCCTCGTGATTGATGAAATGCCCCCTGAAGGGCATTATTCCATAAAGGTGGCGAGCATCAAACAGATCGGCCTCACTGAATTGGAGGGCGTTATAGTAAATAGAGGTTTGGCTTATAAAATCATCTCTGGAAATTCTGATCTACCAATTTTGATTTACTTTTTAGGTTCCAAAGAAATTGACTTTGTGAGCGCTATGGCTGCAGTTGGAAAAGCACCAACAAACCGTTTGAGCTACCAAATTCAAGGCCTACAATACTGGATAGGCCCAAGGATATCTCCGGACCTTCACGATATCACTGTACTCGACATTTTTGCCCTAGTTGCTCTTGGTACTCTCTTTTTATTTCAGTTCTTATGACCCTACATTCATGACCGCAATCTGCCAGAGCACGCGCTGAAATCTTGATCGGCGCGCCGTGCCGACGGTCGCTAGCCTGGATGGGGTATATGAGGTTCGCCTCACATTAACTTTGCCCGGGCCGAGTTAGTGTGAGGTTTTGCCGCCGCCGCCCTTACCGCCGTCGTCATCGTCGTCCGGTAGGTCCTCACCTTCTTCGTCGATCCCCAGCTGGGCCTTGATCGCCTCTGGAGTGATATCGTCTTCCCACTCACCCTCGGCCAGCATTTCTTCCCCCGGCTCCAAACCAAGTAACTTGTTCGCTGCCGACTCGAGTTCGGTGTTTTCGGTGTGATACTGCACAAAGACCTTTTTGCCCTCAAAATCCACTTCCGCCCAAATGCGGGGGAAGTCGTGGTCATTTTCAGAAGAAAAGAACTGCTCAAACAACGAGCCCGCTACATCCACCGCCATGGTCAGCAGCTTCATGACGTTGTCTTTATCGCGCTTGTACTCGATTGAGATATCCCAGTTGAACTGCCTCAGACCGCCGTCCGAGGGCTTAAATCCCACCCGCATTAGGATCTCGCTCGGGTATATGCGCCCATCGGCGTGTACGGTGCCGGTACCCATTTGCGTCTGAAAAGTTTGCTTAAAGACCTGCTTGATCTGGACGGAGAGTTCTTTAGGTATAGCGGACCATTTTTTAGAGACTTTCAGTCGCGGCTGCATATATAGAATATCCTTATGAAAACTTTGACCTAGTCTTTACTTTAGCATTATATGGACGTCACCAATCATTATGCAGAGCGAGATAAATCCAATTTCATATCCCCAGATCGGCCAAGGGGACGGCGTGTACATCTCCACCTACGGGTGTCAGATGAACGAGAACGACTCCGAGCGGATGATGACCCTGCTCGAAATGATGAATTTTCGGCCCGTCACAAGTCCGGACCAAGCCTCCCTGATCATAATCAATTCCTGCTCGATCCGCGAAAAGCCCGTTCACAAGGTGCACTCGGAAGTCGGCCGTTACCGCAAACTCAAAGAGCAGAACGATAAACTGAGAATCGGGGTCGCCGGCTGCGTGGCCCAGCAAGAAAAAGAAAAGCTGAAACTCGATATTCCGCTCATCGACTTTGTTCTCGGCACCGATGCCATCGACAAGCTCCCAGACGTACTAAGCAAAGTCCGCGGCGGGCAGAATATGGTCGCAGCTCGCTTTGAACACCAGCAGCCCTATCATATTCAAACTCTGATTCGAAATCCGGGCGTCAGCACCTTCGTCAACATCACCAAAGGCTGCGACAACTTCTGCACCTTCTGTGTGGTTCCCTTCACCCGCGGTCGTGAGCGCTCGCGGCCGTTCAATCATCTTCTCGAAGACGTGCAAAAGCTGACTGAGCGAGGGGTGAAAGAAGTCACGCTCCTCGGTCAGAACGTGAACTCGTACTTGAGTGAATGCGGAGTCAACTTTGCGCAAGCTCTGAAGCGGATCGCGAGCGAAACCGACATTGAGCGCATCCGCTACACAACTTCGCACCCGAAGGATTTCACCGACGAACTAATCGAGGTGATGGCGACTTACGGCGAAAAGATCATGGAGTACATTCATCTTCCGGTACAAAGCGGGAACAGTGATGTGCTCGCACGAATGAATCGCGGCTACACTCGCGAGGAGTACTTGAATAAAGCCCGGGCGATTTTTGCAAAAATGCCCAACGCTGTGCTTTCGACCGATATCATCGTTGGCTTTCCTGGCGAAACTGAAGCACAATTCGACGACACCATGTCACTGCTCGATGAAGTTCCCTACGAAAATATATACGCCTTTAACTACAGCCCTCGTCCGATGACCAAGGCCGCCAAATTCACCGACCAAGTTCCGGACGAAGTGAAGAGCGCGCGCCTCTCCCGCCTTCTCGAAAAACACCGCGAAATCGCCTTTAAGCTGGCCGCAAAGTACAACGGACAGACTTTGAGAGTGCTGGTCGAGCGGTACGACCAAGACAACGGCAAGGTTCATGGCCGCTCAACGGGCAACAAGAATGTGCATTTTACTGGCAGTGAAGCTTTAATCGGCGCCACCGTGGATGTGAAGATCACCGACGCCAAACCATTAGTCTTAAAAGGGGAGATGGTCTTGTGAAGAAAGTGGAAGCCGACCTAAAATCCCGCAACGATGTAATTGAGCTTGAAGCCTTCGGTCTGAGTACCGGCATGGAGCGGGCGCGGCCAGTGATGCTGTTTCGTGAAAAAGGCGGGGAGAGCACGCTACCGGTTTGGATGTCGCCCGTGGATGCCGGCATCACTCTCTCTCAGAACGCCTTCGCCATCACACCCCACGATGTTTCGTTAACCGTGTTGCAGAAGCTCGGCGTGGGCGTGGAGTCCTGCCGCTTCACGGAAGTGAAGGGTCATCAGCAGTACGTTGAGATTAAGTTTACGGGCTCGAAAAAAATCAAGGAAATGAAGTTCCGCGCCGATCACGCCATCTCCTTTTGCTTACAGGCGCGGGCCCGCTTTTTTTGTACACGCGAATATTTGGAAACTTGCCGGGAAATTGACGTCGACCTCGGCAAAATGGAAGCCGCGATGGGACCGCGGGCGCGCCGTTCCCACTCGGGATCACGCTATTTAAATTGATTCCAGACGACGTCGGAAAGGGACGACCATGATACTGCCTCTCCTCGGGAAAACGCCCATCGTCGGCGAAGGCAGTTTTGTGGCGCCCTCGGCCGACCTAATCGGCGACGTCACCCTGGGTAAGCGCTGCTCGATTTGGTTCAACACCACATTGCGTGGCGATGTGATGCCGATCGTGCTGGGTGACGAAACGAATATTCAAGACAACTCGGTTATTCACGGCACTTACAAAAAATGTGGCGCCGTTCTCGGCTCTAAGGTTACGGTCGGGCATTCTGTAATTCTGCACGGCTGCCGAATCGGGGATCTGGTGCTGGTGGGAATGGGCTCGATCATTATGGACCAGGCCGAAGTTCCCGACCGCTGTATTGTCGGCGCAGGTTCACTGGTGACCGAGAACGCGCGTTTCGAGCCCGGCTATCTGATTATGGGCCGGCCGGCAAAAGCCATTCGGCCTCTTAAAGAAAACGAAATCGCTTTTTTACCTCAGAGCGCGAAGAACTATATCGAATACATGAGCTGGTATGACCAGCTGAAGGGAGAAAACCATGGATGATCTGCAAATTCCAATGGCCTACACTTTTGACGACATCCTGCTGATTCCCCAATATTCGGAAATCGTGCCGACCGAAGTGTCGACCGAGTCCCATTTCGCCCGTGACATAATTCTTAAAATGCCGGTCCTCTCCGCTGCGATGGACACAGTGACCGAGCACAAAGTCGCCCAGATCATGGCCCAAATGGGCGGTCTCGGTGTGATCCATAAAAACCTCGATATCGAAGCTCAGGCCTTCGAGGTCGAGCGGGTCAAAAAATATGAGAGCGGCATGATCCTCGAACCCATCACGCTCTCGCCCGAGCATAAGGTGAGCGAGGCGCTCGATCTGATGCGAAAATATTCGATCAGCGGGGTGCCGATCACCATCAACGGCAAGCTGGTCGGCATTCTCACCAACCGCGACCTCAGGTTTGAAACCAACACCCATCAGCCGATCAGCAGTTTGATGACGAAACAAGACAAGCTGGTCACGGCTCCGGCTGGAACCACGCTTGAGCAAGCCAAGGCGATTTTGCAAAAGCATCGGATCGAGAAACTGCCCGTGGTCGATAACAACGGGATGCTGAAGGGCTTGATCACAATTAAAGATATCGAAAAGGCGCAAACCTTCCCGCAAGCCACCAAAGATAAACATGGCCGTTTGATGGCCGCCGCCGCGATTGGCGTGGATGCCACCTCGCGCGAGCGCGCCACCGCCCTGGTCGAAGCCGGTTGCGACGTCTTATGTGTCGACACGGCTCATGGCCATTCCAAGAATGTAATTGAAATGGTGAAGTGGTGTTCGGCGAATTTTAAAGACGTGGTCGTCGTGGCGGGAAATGTGGTCACCGCCGATGGCACCGAGCAGCTGCTCAACGCAGGCGCCGATGTGGTGAAGGTTGGAGTTGGCCCGGGCAGTATTTGCACAACCCGCATCGTCAGCGGCGTCGGAATGCCCCAGCTGTCGGCCGTGATTGAATGTTCGAAAGCCGCCCGTAAGAAAGGCAAAACCATTATTGCCGACGGCGGAATTAAATTTTCGGGCGATATCGCCAAGGCTCTCGCGCTTGGCGCCAATACGGTCATGATCGGCAACCTCTTGGCGGGTGCCGACGAATCACCCGGTGAAACGATTCTTTATCAAGGCCGCACCTACAAACTCTATCGCGGTATGGGCAGCCTCGGCGCCATGAAAAAAGGCTCCAAGGATCGCTATGGCCAAATGGATATCACCGATCACGAGAAGCTGGTTCCCGAAGGGATTGAGGGGCGCGTACCCTATCGCGGTTCGGCGCGCGGGATTCTGCATCAGCTGATCGGCGGATTGCGATCCGGCATGGGCTATATCGGCGCTCGCAATATTGAGGATCTGCAAAAACGTTCGCGCTTTGTGCGCGTGACTCCGCAGGGCTTGCGTGAATCCCACGTTCACGATGTGAGCATCACTAAAGAAGCGCCGAACTATCGTCTCGAATAAATATTAAAGCATGCTGAGCGGATTTAACGCTCGGCCATTCCCTTGTTTAGAAACTTCAAAATGCAGATGCGGCACGGTGCCCCTGGCGTTGCCGCTCATACCGACACTGCCGATGCGCTGACCGGCCACAATGGTTTGGCCGGGATAGAGCGAGGGTTTGTCTTTCAGGTGAGCGTAGTATGTAACATAACCGTTGGGGTGCTTTAATATCACGGCCCAACCGCCGAGCTGATTCCAGCCCGCGAAGTGAACTTTTCCACTCCAGGCGGCCACAACAGCGCTGCCAAGCGTGCTCTGAATATCGATTCCCCGATGTTTACGGCCTTCTCGGCTGTCGCCCATTTTAGAAATCACGTCGCCACCGTAGAAGACCGGAAAAATGCCTTTGGTTTCTGTCGCCACGGTGGGCGCGTTGGTTTTGTATTTATAAAAAAACCGGTGGTCGTGGAATGGGCAGCCAATGCAGCGCCTGAGGCATTCGTCAGGCGAAAGGGGTTCGCCTTGAAGGCCGACGGACACCATGACCGATTGTGGTGGGTTTACCATAGCCGTCAGAACGAATAGGGCGGTTGCGGCCATTAAAACTGGTGTTAAATACTTTAACGTTCTCATTCCAGGGGGGAATAAAGCAGAAGCGGGGCCGGGGCCAGCGCGAAATTAGCCCATAATCGGATTGTGCACAGGGAGATTATTTCAAATTCGTGGCCAAAATCGGCCCTAAAGTGTGGCGGAAAAGAACAAGCGGATACGGGTCGGATGTTGCCGAGTTTTTAAAACATCACGGCTGGGCGACTCCAGATAGGGGAACTCACTTTGCAGCTTTTTGATCTGAGCGATTTCGAAAGTATACAAATTTACTTCCACGCCGCTGAGACCGATGTTGATCGTGCCCGTGCTTTGCGGGCCCCCGCGGCCCATCCCTTGTAGCTTCATGGCGGAGCCTCGAATCGTCTTCGCGCCCAATTGCTCCAGTTCGCGCGCCATGGCCGCGTTGCTCGGCCCTAAAGCGAGCGCGTAAGTATCAAAGTACGTTTCACTCGAGAGGCGGTTGACCGCCGGCTTGCCGAAGACCTGGCGATCTTCGTTTATTTTTCCCAGCGTAATGGTCCGCTCATACTCGTTGAGCGAGCGCAGCTCCTGGTCCACCTGTTGATAGAGGCCGAGGATGACGAGCGGCAAATAGAGACGAGGAAACTGAGAGTGTAGTTTTTCGTCCAAGTTCATAATGAGATGGGCGATGCGGTGGTGCAGAGGACCTTGCCCGGGCGCCGCGGAAAACGCGGGGTGCATGAACAAGGTGTTGGTGTTCCAATTGTCGAGAAAAAGGTCGGGCGAAAAATTGACCGAAATCGACTTTTGCCAGAGTTCCATCACGCGATTGATCCGCATTCCGGTCGCTTCGTCACCGATGTCCTTCATGCGAAGCCCAAAGCGGGCGAACAAATTGAGCAGGTCCTTGATAAAGAGGGCCTCACCCATTTTGACCACGATCAAAGGGTTTTTGGCGCGACCCACGCCATTCACCTCAAAATCGAAGTCCTGGCGGAACAATGTCTGAAAATCGCGCCAGAAGCCAGGGCCTTCGCGAGCGGGAATATCGCCGTTCGACGCAGCCTCCAGACGCGCGGCATTTTCCGAAATTTTGCCGGCGGGAAATTTGCGGTCGAATTGATCGAGGCTCCCGTAGGAGACGGTGTCGTCGAGCGCTTTCCATTGTTCGCCGGTCGGCGGGGCCTGATCGAGATAACCCTCGGTGGATCCGGTCGCCTCGATTTTTTCAAGAGCCGCTTGCGTCAAGGGCCGCATGGGAAAGAGCGTGGAGAAGAGTTGGCCTTGGCGGTGTTGGAGAGCATGACCCGTAATGATCACCTGTTCGGGCTTAAGGCCCAGAGCGCCGACCTCGGTTATGATCACGCGCGTGAGGAGAGCGGTGAGCGTGCGAAACTGGCCGGGTAAGGGCTTGTCTTCCGCAAGAGCGCGGCCGATTTCGTATACAAACGGCACCTTCTTGCGATCAAAGCGGCGGGAGAGGAGATGGGGCAGCGAGCCCCGGTCCCACGGCAACGGGAGAGGTGAGAACTCCAGCTCCGGCTTGTCCGGGTCGTATTCAAATCCGCGAATGGCCCAAACGGTTCCCCTCGATACGCGAACCTTCCCCTCCGTGGTCCGGCTTTTTAAAGTTCGCGCGCGCAATTCCTGGGGATCGGGAAAAATCGACCGCGCTTCCTCCTCCGTCAAATCCGAGTACTGCGTGACCATTAGAATCTGACTGGGTTTGATGCCCAGCTTTTTCAAATTCAGCAGATCGGCCTTCATCGTCGGAGAAATGTAGGCGTTTTGCTCCATCACATCGAGCGGACGATTCTGAAATTGGGTAAGCAGATCCTCGCAGCGACCGACGCTGATGCTGGACTCTTGCTTTTTCACTTTGAGGCGCCCGTCGCCGGCCGGCTCTAAAAATGTCGAGATGGACTCCCATGTGTTGGCGCTATTGAAGACCTCCACCCGATGCATAAGGACGGGCTCGGTAGCCCACGCCGAAAGGGTGCAAAACAGCACGAGAAGGGAGAGAAAGCGAGGATAGGACATATGTGGGGCTAAAGCCTTTCAAAAATGATTCCATCCCCTGCGGTCGATATAGCTGGATTTCGAGCCTAAAGCTCGAAAAAAGCGGCCGTTTTACGGCCCCTTAGGCCGCTTCGGGTCAGGCGTAGACGCCGCCAGCCGAATTTGGTTAGATCGCCAGATGGTTGAACATGGCGTAGTTATTCTGGATTTTGGGTCGCAATACACCCAGCTAATCGCCCGTCGCTGCCGCGAATTGGGTGTGTACTCTGAACTTTTGCCCTTTGACACGAAGCTGGCCACAATCAAGGCCAAAAAGCCCGTGGCCATCGTGCTGAGCGGAGGGCCGAATTCGGTGGACGAGCCCGGCGCTCCGATTCGCGATGTAAAAGAGTTGCTGCAGGTCGCGCCCGTGCTCGGAATCTGTTACGGCATGCAGCTCCTGGCTCATGAACTCGGCGGCAAAGTTGAACGCGCCCAGCGCCGCGAGTACGGTTTCAATACGGTCACCTGGAATGAACCGATGGAGCATTTACCGCAAACCCAAAAAGTGTGGATGAGTCACGGCGATGTGATCACCAAGGTGCCACCGGGCGCGAAAGTGATCGGGGAGTCCGGCAGTGGGCATCCGGCCGCCATGATCGCCAATGATTACTGGGCGGTGCAGTTTCATCCGGAAGTGGCTCACACTGAAATGGGCGATGACTTCCTCAAAGCTTTTCTTTTTCGATTTTGTAAGGCGGAACGGAACTGGTCTACGCAATTGATCGAAGAGCACCTCTTGCATGATATCCGCGAAAGAGTGGGTAAAGAAAAAGTTCTCTGCGCGCTCAGTGGCGGCGTCGATTCGACTGTCGTGGCCACGCTGTTGACCCGGGCTTTGGGTCCAGATCAGGTCAAATGTGTTTTTGTTGACACCGGACTGCTGCGCAAGAATGAATTTGAAAACGTGCAGGTCATGTACAAGGAACTGGGTCTGAATGTGCTCGGCTTCGACGCCCGCAAAGAGTTTTTGGGCGAGCTTACGGGAGTTGAAGATCCTGAGAAGAAACGCAAGATTATCGGGAAAGTCTTTATCGATGTCTTTAAAAAAGCGTTTTCAAAGGTCGGGGAGTGTACTTGGCTGGCTCAAGGAACACTTTACCCGGATGTGATCGAGTCCGTCAGCCCGCGCGGCACCTCCGTCACCATCAAATCGCACCACAATGTGGGTGGCCTCCCGAAAGATCTGGGCCTGAAGCTGATTGAGCCACTGCGCGAATTGTTCAAGGATGAGGTGAGAAAAATCGGCGCCGATATGGGAATTCCGAAAAAATTCCTGTGGCGACATCCGTTCCCCGGTCCCGGCCTGGCCATTCGTCTGATTGGCGCCGTAAATGAACACGATTTAAATATTCTTAAAGACGTCGACGCGATTTATATCGAAGAGCTGGAGAAGAACGGTCTTTACGAGAAAATCTGGCAGGCCTTCTGCGTGCTATTGCCGGTAAAAACCGTTGGCGTTCAAGGCGACAATCGCACTTATGACAAGGTTATCGCTCTTCGCGCGGTCACTTCGACCGACGGCATGACCGCCGATTGGTACCCTTTCGAACCGAAATTCATGGCCCATCTCTCCAACCGGATCACCAACGAAGTGCGCGGCGTGAATCGCGTGGTGTACGACGTGACTTCGAAGCCCCCCGGCACCATTGAGTGGGAATAGATGTTCAACCACCTGCACGTTCACTCTCAGTACTCGCTGTTAGAGGCCACGTGCCGGGTGAAAGCACTCGCCAAAAAGGCCGCCGATTTTGGAATGCCGGCGGTCGCACTGACCGATTACGGCAATATGTTTGGGGCCATCGAATTCTTTTTTGCCTGTAAAGATGCGGGCGTAAAACCCATAGTCGGACTCGAAGTATTTATCGCGCCCAAGTCGCGCCAGGTGCGAGGCGAAGACAAAGAAGCGGCGATGATGCCGACGCGAAAACTCGTGCTTCTGGCGCAAAACTACGCCGGTTACCAGACCCTTTGTCAGCTGTCGTCGATCGGTTATCAGGAGGGCTTTTATTATCGCCCGCGCGTCGATTACGAAGTGTTACATAAGCATTCAGAGAATATTCTGGCTCTGAGCGGTGGGCTCGGCGGCGAAATTCCCTGGACGTTTATAAACCGCGGGGCCGACGCGGCTTTTGAGAAAATCAAAACCTTTCAGTCCATTTATGGCGATCGCTTTTATCTGGAGTTAAATCGCACGGGCGTTAAAAGTTGGGATCAAATCAATCCGTTCCTACAACAGGCGGCGCGGGATCTCGGCATCAAACTGGTGGCGGCCAACGATGTGCACTACCTGGCGCCGTCGGATCAATTGCCCCAGGAAGTCTTGATCTGCATTGGCAGCAACAAAACGCTGCAAGACGAAGGTCGTTACAAGCTCGGCACCGATCAGTTCTACTTTAAGTCGCCGGACGAGATGCGCGAACTCTTTCGCGATTGTCCCGAGGCCTGCGATGAAACATTAGCCGTGGCCGAGCGCTGCGACCTCAAGTTCAGCTTGAAGGACGCGCAGGGGCAGCCGATTTACCACCTGCCGAGTTTTCCTACCCACAACAATGCCTCGACCAAAGAAGAAATGAAGCGACTCGCGGAAGCGGGTTTGCAACGGCGCTTTGAAGAAGCGGAGAGACGCGGCGAACCCATCGCCGAAGAAAAACGCGAGTCGTATTGGCAGCGCTTGGCTTTCGAACTCGACGTGATCGATAAGATGGCTTTCAACGGCTACTTTTTGATCGTGCAGGACTTTATCGGTTGGGCCAAAGATCACGACATTCCAGTCGGCCCCGGGCGGGGATCGGGAGCGGGGTCGCTGGTCGCGTATTCTCTAAGGATCACGGATCTGGATCCTATGCCTTACAATCTCCTGTTCGAGCGTTTCTTGAACCCGGAACGGATCAGTCTTCCGGACTTCGATATTGATTTTTGTCAGGAGCATCGGGGTCGCGTGATCGAGTACGTGACGGGGAAATACGGTCGCCAATCCGTTTCTCAGATCATCACCTACGGGCGCTTGCAGGCGCGGGCCGCCATTCGCGACGTGGGCCGCGTGATGGGCATGACCTACGCCGACGTGGACCAAGTTGCGAAGCTGGTGCCAGAGAAAATCGGCATCAACCTTAAGGAAGCGATCGAAACCGAACCGCGACTTCGCGATCTGATGGAGATCGACCCAAAGGTCGCGACGTTAATGGACATCGCCCAGAAAATTGAGGGTCTGGTCCGGCATGCGGGAATTCACGCGGCCGGCGTGATTATCGCTGATGGCAATATCATGGACCACGCGCCACTTTACCGCGGTGTCGACGGCGAAAACGTCGTCCAGTACGACATGAAACACGCCGAGAAAATCGGCTTGATCAAGTTTGACTTCCTCGGTCTAAAAACACTCACCCATATTCAAGAAGCACTGAATCTGATCAAAAGGAATCGCGGCAAAGAGTACACCGTCCAAGACATCTCGCTCTCCGACAAAGGCATCTATGAGATTATGTGCAGAGGTGATACGGCGGGGATTTTTCAGTTCGAAGGTGAGGGCATTACCGATCTGATACGGAAAGCCAAGCCTGATTGCTTTGAAGACATCGTGGCCATCAACGCGCTCTATCGCCCGGGCCCTATGGACATGATCCCCGACTATCTCGCGCGCAAAAGTGGGGAGAAGAAAGTCGAGTTTCTTTTCCCCCAGCTGGAAAGTGTGTTGAAAGAAACTTACGGCGTGATCGTCTACCAGGAGCAGGTCCAGCTGGTGGCGGCGCGGATCGCGAACTACTCGCTGGGTGAAGCGGATATGCTTCGCCGCGCGATGGGTAAAAAGATTGCGGAGGAGATGGCTGTACAGAAGTCCCGCTTCCTCAAGGGCGCGGCCGAAAACAGTCACGACACCAAAAAATCCGAAGCTTTGTTCGATCTGATGGCCGAATTCGCCAAGTACGGCTTTAACAAGTCGCACGCGGCCGCCTACTGCGTGGTCGCCGCCTACACGGCCTGGCTAAAGAATTATTACCCGGTCGAGTTCTTCGCCGCACTTCTCAGTACGGAGATGAGTGATACGGACAAGATCGTGAAGTACGTGAAGGACGCCCAAACCCATAAGATCGAAGTCGTACCTCCGCATATCAATTACTCTGAATACAAATTCGCCGCTCGGGGCGAAAAGATCATGTTCTCCCTCGGCGCCATTAAAGGCGTGGGCGAAGGCGCGGTCCAGGCGATCGTAGAGGCGCGCGATCGCCTCCCGGAGAAGAAGTTCGCTCATCTCGATGAGTTTTTCGGCGAAATCGACCTAAAGAAAGTGAATAAGAAAACCGTGGAAGCCCTGACCAAGGCGGGGGCGCTTGACGGTTTCGGCTACAACCGCAACGAAGTGCTCACTGGCTTTTCGAAGTTTATCGAACGCTCGGAAGGTGAGCGTGCCGATCGCGAGGTGGGGCAAACTTCGCTTTTCGACCTCGATGACTCCGGCGTCGAAGAGAAGCTGGTGCAGCTGGATCGATTGGAACCGTGGAACCGAGCCGCCTCATTGGCCTTTGAAAAAGAGGTTTTAGGATTTTATCTGACCGATCACCCACTGCAGGGCCTTGAGACGATCGGGCGCCTTCATGGCGCTCAATCGATTGGCAAGCTCGGCGATTTAGCCCATAAGGCCAAGGCACAAGTGCTTTGCCTCGTTTCTTCGTATCGAGAAATCATCACGAAAAAGGGCACGCGAATGGCCTTCGCTCGAATCGAAGACACCAGCGGCAGCCTGGAGCTCGTGGTCTTTCCCGATACGTTCGCTCAGTATGAACGCGTTCTAAAGGCGGAATCGGCGCTTTTAGTAACCGGAATCCTCGAAAAGGAAGACGGTGGGATGAAAATGATCGCCGAACAGGTCCGACTGGCCGAGGATCTTTTTAAACTGATCAAAAAGGTGACGTTAAAAGTCGAGCCGGGCATGCAAGACAAGCTCGCGTTAATTCGCCAATGGGCGGAAAAAAATCGTGGTGACGCGCCTCTGATTTTTCAGTTGCAGCTGCCGGACCTGGGTAAAACGGTCGAGATGGAGGTTCAGGACTTCGCGGGTGTTAAGCTCACCGGACAAGCGCTGGACGATTTAAGAAAGATCGAAGTACCCTTGTCGTTGAACTAAATCGGGAGGATGATCGTGAGCCGTTGGTTACTCATTCTATGTGGAGGATTTTTTATGCAAGTTACGACAGCTGAAACAGGCGCCTCGATCTACACCCATAAGGTGAAAACCATAGATGGCAAAGAGATCGATTTTTCGACCTACAAGGGCAAGACTCTTCTGATCGTCAATACCGCCTCTCAGTGCGGATACACCAAACAGTATGATGGGCTCGAGGCTCTTTACCGCAAGTACAAGTCCAAGGGTTTCGTGGTGCTAGGCTTTCCCAGTAATGACTTTGGCGGCCAGGAGCCGGGTACAAATGAAGAGATAAAGCAGTTCTGTCAGACCAAGTTTAGCGTGGACTTCCCCATGTTCGCCAAGGGACCCGTTAAAGGTACCGAAAAACAGCCTCTTTTCGGTGCGTTAACGCAGAATGCTCCCGAGAAAGGTGAGATCAAGTGGAACTTTGAAAAGTTCGTGGTGTCACCAGAGGGCAAGGTTGTCGGTCGTTTTGAGTCCAAGGTGACACCAGAAGACCCTAAGCTGCTCATGGTCATCGAAAAGAACCTGCCTAAATGATTCCCGGCGTTCGTGTAGAGCCTAATTTACACCAGTATCTGATGGTATAGCGCTTGCTCTTTATCCTTAACAGGTGAGCGGTTGGTGTCACCAGTACACCACCCGCTAAAAGGAAGGGGAAAGAGTATGCAGGAAGAAGAAAATGATGCGATCGGCCCGAGGGTCGCGCAATTGGCCAATCGTATGAAGGTCAAGCAAACTCGGATCGCACAGGACTGCGAGATTTCGCGAATTTCGGTCAACCGATTTTTTCGCGGACGAAGCGAGATCCGCGCTACGGACCTAGTGAATGTTCTTAAGGTTCTGGGCATTGATCTCGAACACGAGATTCAACGCCGTTTGACCCCGAACATCCATAATCCTTAAAAGCGGGGGCCCGCAAATCTTTGACTCGCCAGCCCTTTCCGGGTTGGATTGGCGGCATGAACGCGTTTTGGTTCCGCCGCGATTTAAGGCTCGAAGACAACTGCGCCCTATTTCAGGCTCTTAAAGCGAATGATCCGGTTCTGCCGGTATTTATATTTGATAGCCGTATCCTGAAATCGCTCCCCCGTGCAGACGCGCGGGTGGAGTTCATCCACCGCACTCTTGAAGAGCTTCATTCCGCGTTTGAGGACCAAGGATCTGGACTTCAGGTCTATCACGGTGATCCGGTCGAGATTTGGCCGCAGATTTTGCGCGAATTTAAATTGAAAGCGATTTACTGCAACGAGGACTACGAACCGTATGCGCGTGAGCGCGATGCTCGTGTGCAGACAGCGGCCGAAAAAGCCGGTGCGCGTTTCGAGAGTTTTAAGGATCAGGTTATTTTCACCAAGGACGAAGTGGTGAAGGACAGTGGCGATCCCTACCGGGTCTACACACCTTACAGTCGGCGTTGGTTGGCCCGGCTGACCGATGCCGATTTGAAAAGCTACTCCCCAAATTTTAAAGGCCTAGCTCAGCGAGAAGCGAATGGTCCTCCTTCACTTAAAGAATTAGGATTTAAAAAGTCAAACATCGAGCTTCCGGGCAAGTCGGTTAAGAAGAGCGTTTTTGCTGAGTATGCGCGCAAGAGGGATCTGATGGGAGTGCCCGCCACCTCACGGCTGGGCCTTCATCTTCGGTTTGGCACCATTTCGGTGCGAAAGCTCGTGCGAGTGGTTCGACCACTATCCGAGGTCTATCTCAAGGAGTTGATCTGGCGGGAATTCTTTATGCAGATCCTCTTTCATTTTCCAAAATCCGCTACGGCGTCTTTTAATCCCCGATACGACAACATCAAATGGCGCGATGACGAGGGCGAGTTCGAACGGTGGAAGAGCGGTGCAACCGGATATCCCATTGTAGACGCCGGCATGCGAGAGCTTAAGCAAACGGGGTTCATGCACAATCGGGCACGGATGATCACGGCCAGCTTTCTGACCAAACATCTCTTGATCGACTGGCGCTGGGGCGAGCGTTATTTCGCTCAAACACTTCTCGATTTCGATCTGTCGGCGAATGTCGGCAATTGGCAGTGGGCGGCCGGCTCAGGCTGTGATGCCGCCCCTTACTTCCGGGTCTTCAATCCCTATTTACAAGCGAAAAAGTTCGATGCCGATGGCGCTTATGTAAAAAAATGGGTTCCCGAATTCGGATCTCCCGCATATCCTGAGCCCATGGTCGATCACGAGCATGCCCGAAGGCGCGCGCTGAAAATCTACAAAGAAGGTCTTGAAACATGAGAATTCTGATGACCGGAGGAACCGGCCTCCTCGGCAACGCAATCGGACGCCGAATCGCCCGCACCAACCAGCTCCTCGTTCTATCGCGCGAGGGTAAAAACGCCATGTCCCGTGTCAGTTATCCCTGTGAGATGCTTGCATGGAACGGCCAATCGGAGATCTCTCCGCGGTGGTTAGAGGGCGTGGAAGGTTTGATTCACCTGGCAGGCGAAAGTATCGGCCAAGGCCGTTGGACTCCCGAGCGCAAGCAGGCGCTGCGCGACTCGCGCCTTCAGCCACTCGAGCAAATTGATCAAGCTCTGCGCTTTCATAACCGGCAGCTCCGCGTTCTGATTTCCGCGTCCGGCGTCGGATATTACGGCAACCGGGGCGATGAAGAGCTGAATGAGGAATCATCTCCAGGGAACGATTTTCTAGCCCAGCTCTGTGTAGACTGGGAGAAGGCCGCTCTCGCTCTCCCCAGTAAGCGGAGCCTGGTTCTCCGCTTGGGTCCGGTGCTCGCGCCTGATGCCGGCTTTATTAAAGAGGTGGTGGGAATGTTCAAAAAGTTTGGCGCCGCTCGACTGGGCTCCGGTCAGCATTTCCTAAGCTGGATTCATATAGAAGACGTAGCGGAAATCGTGGCCCAAGCTCTGACAAATCCCTCATACTCTGGGCCGATCAACGCCGTGGCTCCTGAAGCTCTGCGCAACAGCGAATGGACGGAGAAGCTGGCTGCCGCAACGAATACATTTAAAATTCCGGCGGGTGCGCCAGCGTTTGCCCTTAAAGTGATGTTTGGAGAAATGGCCGATATGATGCTGTCTTCACAAAAGGTCAACCCAACGCGGCTCCAGAGCCAAAAGTTCCAGTTCCGCTATCCCACTTTTGATTCGGCTTTGAAAAGGCTCTTTCCTACTGAGCCTTCTCCTCATTGAGGCAGGTCCAGTTTTGAAAGTCGACCG
Organism: Bdellovibrionales bacterium; assembly: GCA_022842925.1. Taxonomy (GTDB): domain Bacteria; phylum Bdellovibrionota; class Bdellovibrionia; order Bdellovibrionales; family UBA1609; genus JALHOQ01. The sequence continues at coordinate 5,038 of JALHOQ010000025.1, read as the reverse complement.
GCTTAAGATCTAAGAGCCCGCCTAGGGCCAAGACAGCCTGATCAATCATGGTCGTCAGTGAAGTGATCCGCGTGGAATGAAGTTGCGCTTCGTGCAATGTCGAAGGGCTCATGGCGCGTAGTTGTTTGGCGCTGGCTTCTGTCCGCGCCAGCATCTTCTGCTCTCGCCGTCGCAGCACATTCTGAATCACATCTAAGACATTAGGATTGGCAATGTAGGTCTGCGTACCGCGCGTAGATTTGGCGGCTTCAATAATGACTTCTTGCCTTAGAAGGTCATTCAGCGAAAGGCTGATCAAAGCCTTCGAAACCTTAAGACGCTGCATCAATTGGCCAGCGTCTAAAGGGTCTTCCGATAGATAGATATGTGTCCAAAGCCTGCCGTGGATTTTTTTAAATCCCCAGTAGCAGATTATATCGCCAATCTCATTGGCTAGATTATCAAGTTCAGGAGGCAAATTTACGTGTCCAATCATCCGAACACCACCACATCAACAGCAACAGTTAGATTTTCAACAACAACAACTTTAGCGTGGAATCGATCAAAAACCAAAGCGCGGGCTTATCTGCCCCGCATCAATTTCTCGCGCAATAACTTTCTTTGGCTTTCCAAGATGATTTTGACCACCGTTTCGGGATTCACTTTATAAAGATGAACCATCCGGGCCAAAGTTTTCAGCGGAATGACGGATATGCCGCGTTCAATGTTCGAAATAAATTGGGGGCTAGTGTAGCCGAGCCGTTGGGAGACGTCCGCCTGTGTAAATTCGGAGGCTTCGCGAGTTTCTCGGAGAAAATCACCTAACTTCTTGCGATCGTACTCAAGCATTGCAGATACCTTTCGATAATGTCCTTTGCATACATTTATGCCAAACGGCCGCCATAGGGAAACAAAAAATAGACGGCTCCCCGCGATTTCGCTTAACATTTGGGTCATGAAGTTCATTGTAATACTGGCTTTATTTGGTTTTCAGACCGCGGCGCGGGAGCTGAAAGACGTGAGCCTGCAGATTCAGATGAGTAAAAAAATCGGCGAGGGTGGCAAGCAGGAGGCCTTCGATGAGGCCATTGAAACGGCCACACGCAGTCTAGCTGAAGATATGCTAGGGGCCGAAAAGGTGGCTAAGACCTGGGAGCAATCCAAACCGAAAATTCTAAAGAATTCGACTAAATATGTTGTTTTCATAAAAGGCAGTTTGAGCGATCCGAAGGTGCCGGACCGGCTTCAGGTGCAGATGCGTTTATCGCCCGATGCTTTAGAATCGGTGCTGCGCGACGCGGGCCTGATCGGGAGTGAAACAGTCCGCGTGCTGCCGCTAGTCCAGTTTAGTGACAGTGGCGGGAGCAAGTATATTTGGTGGGCGGATATAAGTGACGGCAGAAGCACAAGTGTGGCGCAAGGCTACTTTAAAATATTTTTTAAACAACTGAATGCCCAATTTAAAGGCAAAAATGTCTTTGTGCTCGAGGCGACCAGCCCGAGTTTTCGTATGGGGCTTCCGGCCAGTTACCGCATGGAGAGCTTGCGTAAGGAAGATCAAATGCTGTTCGGTCAATATCTCAAGGCCGATGTGATTTTGAGCGGACGCGTGGACGTCTCCAAACCGCGCGCCGACACTTCTGAACAAAAAATCGATTTGAGTCTCCAGCTCTGGCAGACCAAGACGGGTCGAACCTTGGTGGAAACTGCACGATCGGTCACTGTAAACGCTGATGGTCCCAAGGCTGTTCAGGCCGCTTTGGATCAGACGCAACCGCAGCTCTTTGCCGAGTTGGCTGGCAAGCTAGCTGAGGCGGTGGGCGGTGGCGGGTTGAACCTCTCGATAGTTAAAATTTCGGTTGAAGGCGGATTAAGCCCAAAACAGCTTACGGAATTTAGAAAACTTCTGGCGTCCGTGCGCGAGATCCGCAGCATACGTGAACGGTTGATCGAGCCGACTCGAACTATTTTTGAGAGTGAGAGCACTGTCAACGCGAGTGATCTCGCGAAGGCCATCGAGCGTTCGCGCTTCCCTCAGTTCAAGGTCGACGTGGCCAGCAGCCAAGACGATCGTCTGGTTCTGGTGGTTAAGGGCGGATCTTCCGGCTAGGGCCAATAGTGCGCGCCTGAATTTTCGAGTAAACTTAGGCCTATGCGAAGTCTTCTTGCCATAGCCGTTTTCCTTTCCGGTTGCAGCGTTCTCGGAACCAAGCGACAAGAAAAATCGCAGACCGAAGTGCGCGATATTCCAGCCTTGGCCCGTGGTCAGGATGAGCCTCCGCGGCACCGGGTTTTAGTGCTGCCATTTCTTGATGAGCGGCTCGATAAATCCCAAGCTATGACCGATGTGGCTCGGCAAACCGTCGTTCGGGAGCTTCTCCGCACGCAGCAGTTTGTGGTGGTGTCGAACGACGATTTCCCACAGGATCCGAAAAAATTTATCACCGAAGAAAATGATTTCGACATGATGCAGGTTTCGAAAATCGCGAGCGGCATGGGTGTAGCGGCGGTCATTGAGGGTAAAGTTCTCAGTATTCGGGCCAAGCGGATCGGGGATTCGATGGGCGTGATTCGCTCACTTAAGGCGCAAATTTCAACCCAGGTGCGGGTGCGGATCTACGCCGGAAAAAATGGCAAGGAAATCCTAAACGAAGTGCGCTCCGCCGATACCGAGGCCACCACCACTCGGGTCGGAGAAAAGGGCGACCTCACCGCCTCGTTGGCGGAAGATCCGGAACTGGTGCGGGCGGCGGTCCGAAAGGCATTCCTCAGTTCCGTGCCGAATATTTTAAAGTCTGTAGAAAAGCTGAGTTGGGAAGGCCGCGTGGCCATGGTCTCCGGCGAGCGAGTTTATGTTAATGCGGGGCGTATATCAGGCCTTCAAGTCGGCGATATTTTAAAGGTCACCGAGGAAGGTGAGGATGTCTACGATCCTGACACCGGCCGTTTTATCGGAATGGCTCCGGGGCGCCTCAAAGGCACAGTCGAAGTGGTTAGCTATTTCGGTAAGGACGGCGCTATCGCCGTGATTCACTCCGGCTCGGGTTTTCAAGAAAACGACCGAGTCGAACTCTACTAAAAGGTACAAAAGGTACCAGGTTCTTTTTGCAGAAGCGGTGCGCAAGAGTTAAATTCGCCCGGTGCAGTTTCAATTTTTAGGTCAAATTCCTTACGAAAAGGCCGTCTATGGTCAACAGGTCGGCGTAGTAAGCGGGTTCGAATGCCCACCTGTGGTGAGCATGGGAGTTCGGGCTGGCGCTCAGGATCTGTTGAATGGTGAGGACTATTGGCGCCATCAGGGCTTTCAGATTTGCCGCACGGATCGGGGCGGGCAGGCGACGATTCATAATCCCGGCCAGCTGGTGATCTTTCCTACCCTCGATGTGCGGCCCTGGGGTGCCCGTCTTTTTGTCGACCATTTGATTATTGCGACGAGAAATTTTTTGCAGGCACACGGACTTGAGAGCCACTGCCGGAGCGGCGAGCCGGGACTATTCACCAGCCAGGGCAAGATCATGTCGGTGGGCCTACGGATTAAAAAGGGCGTGGCGTACCACGGCATTGCCATCAATTTGAGCAACGATCTTGAGCCGTTCACTCATATCCGCGTCTGTGGCCGGGTGGGTGTCGCGATGGATCGTCTTGCCGATCACGGCCGGGTCGCACCTCTGCCTACATTATTTGCGAGTTGGACGGAGGCCTTTACGGCCCAGTTGACAACGCGCACGTTCTCGCCCAATTTGTGTGAGAAATCGTCTGTTGCGCGCTCTTAGCTCAGTTGGTTAGAGCGCTACCTTGACATGGTAGAGGTCACAAGTTCGAGTCTTGTAGAGCGCACCAGTTTTCCGTATTGTGAAAGCCGTGGATCTTTTTAAAAAGAAAATTCGAAAAGTAGCCGTCGTTTACCGCCCCGACACCAAAGCCGCCGAAGTTGCGAGTGAAAAAGTCACAGCCTGGTTTCAAGACCGCGGCGTAAAGGTTTTCTCTCATCCCGACCAAAAAATAAAAGGCGCCGACAAGCTCAGCAAAAAAGACGACCTCCAGCTGGTCGTTGTGCTGGGCGGTGATGGCACTTATTTGGCCGCGGTTCGTATGCTGGAAGGCGCGCGGATTCCGTTGATCGGTTTTAATATGGGAAGTCTTGGCTTTCTCACCTTCATGCGAGCCGAAGATCTTTTGCCCACCTTAAAAAAGGCGATGGAAGGCCGGATGGAGTTGCACTCCCGGGCCATGATCCGGGTGAAAAAGGCCAAGGAGAAGAAATCCTACCTCGCTTTGAATGATGTGGTTCTCGAAAGGGGAGCGCAAAGTCGATTGATCAGCATCACCGTTTCGGTTGATGGCATGCCGATCAATTCGGTGAAGGCCGATGGTTTGATTATTGCGACTCCGACCGGATCGAGTGCCTATAATCTGGCGGCTGGGGGCCCACTACTGCATCCGGATGCTTGCGCCCTCGTCGTCACCCCGATTTGTGCTCACAGTCTGACCAGCCGGCCTTTTGTTTTTCCCGATGACCGCAGCCTGGTTTTTACGCTCGAAGAAAAGGCCGTGCTGACAGTCGATGGAGTGCAGGTCGCAACCCTAAACGCGGGCGATAAAGTGTCGCTGCAAAGGGACGAATGCGATCATCTCTTTCTGCGCAAAGCCGGAGTAAATTATTTTAGTATTATCCGCGAAAAGCTGAAGTTCGGTGAGCGCGCTTAGGTCCATCGCCACCCTTCTTGGCCTGCTTGTTTGGCTCACGGTTTTAGCGGTGGGCGCGGGACCGATTCCGGCGTTGGGACCGATGCTGTCTCTCCGCGGCGGGGTATGGGATCATCAGAGAGTCGAGATCCCCGACACGGTCCTCAAGGAGCTTCAGCAGCCGGTCACAGTGACTTTTGACAAGAGCGGGGTGCCGCATATTTTTGCAGGTCGCGAGGCGGACCTCTATGTGGTGCAAGGTTATCTAATGGCCTCGCAACGGCTTTTTCAGATGGATTTAATGACTCGGATTACGGACGGTCGGCTGAGCGAATGGTTCGGTTCCCGCACCCGCAAAACCGATGAGTTCTTC
>JALHOQ010000024.1:11594-27312 GCA_022842925.1 Bdellovibrionales bacterium | reverse complement strand
CGTCTAAAACTGTGGCTCCAGAAGTTTTACAGTTTTTTAAGAATTTCACGCGATTCTCTACGCGAGACAACCAGCAGGATTACCTATCTCTTTGGTCCGCGAGCTACCGCAGCAGGTCCGAAGTTTGAGTCCTCGCGGCATTTGGTTAAGTAACCGAAGAATTCGCACCTAGTGAGTCGCCACCGAAAATAAATGCTAATAGATTCAATAACTTGTGATCCTTCTTGAAAAAATAGTAACTCATTATAGACATTATTATCATTTTGTCTATAATGAGAGACATATGCCATCGGCAGCTCCGCCTCGCGGTACGCAGCTTAAGAAACTCCTCCGGCAGCTCGGCCAGCAGCTTCGCACGCGCCGTAAGCTGTTAAAAATCAGCGCCGTAGCCACGGCCGAGGCGGCCGGAGTTTCGCGAATGACACTGAACCGGATCGAGAGTGGTTCGGCCTCCGTGACCATGGGGGCTTATTTAAATGTGATCTCGGTGCTCGGTCTGGAACTTGACCTCAGAGACCCTAAGCTCCGGTCCCCTATCACAGTATCTCAAGTGCCTGATAAAATTCGCCTGGCCGACTATCCGCAATTGAAAAAGGTGGCGTGGCAACTGAAAGATTCCACGGAGGTCACGGCCGAAGAGGCTCTCGATCTTTATGAACGCAATTGGCGCCACGTGGATCGTGAAAAACTGAGCGCACGCGAGCGTCGGCTGATCGAGGGCCTTTTAGCAAAACTGGGAAGGAGCGGGTTGCTTGTTTAAACGAGAGCACCATCTCCGCATCGCCACGATACTGCAGGCTTTGAATGCGGAGCTCTTGAGCAGCTGCCGATGCTATTTTGGCGGGGGCACGGCCATCGTGCTTTCGCACGGCGAATATCGAGAGTCTTTAGACATCGACTTTCTGGTCTCCGATCAAAAAGGTTTTCGCGAACTGCGACAAAGTCTCACCGGAGAAATAGGCATTTCGAGCATCCTGCGAAAGGGGTCTACTTTAACGTTGGCGCGCGAAGTACGGGCCGATCAATATGGAATCCGGACCATGATTTCGGCCGGCGAAGTCGAGATCAAATTTGAAATCGTACTTGAAGGACGGATGTCTTTTGAAACTCCTAAGCCCTCCGAAAGAATCTGTGGCATCGCTACTCTCACTCCTCTCGACATGGCTACGAGCAAAATTCTCGCCAACTCCGATCGCTGGGCGGACGATGCCATATACAGCCGCGATTTGATCGATCTCGCCATGCTTCAGCTTTCGACGGAAAAATTTAACAAGGCTAAGGAAAAGGCGACACAAGCATACGGTGACTCCGCCCTTCGAGATTTAAACAGGGCCATTGAGAAATTAAAGGCGCGGCCGGGCCGACTGGGCGAGTGCATGAAGGCTCTCAAAATGACCGAGATGCCTGAGGCGGTGTTGTGGAGCCACATCCGGACCTTACGATAGCCAACTCTGGGCCAACGCGCGTCAGCGTTCTAGACAGCAATAAGTCAGTGGTTTTGATAGGTTACCGCCTCATGGGCGCAGGCTAACGGGCGCTTCGACAAAAGCGCTGCTCAAAACGGCGCTGGCACGCTTGCACTTCAAAGCTGTATGAAAAACCTAATCGCATTTACGCTGATCCTTGTGGGCTCTCATGCAATGGCCGAAACCCTGGCAGACACACGCAGCCTGCCTAACCACGCGTCGACACCTTTCCTCCAGTCCGCACCGGTTGAGCCCATGGCCCTCGAACAAAACCTACCGGTCATTAAAGCCACAGGCAAATTTGAGTCGATGGCCGGCGGCGCATGTAAATTCATCACCTTTCCCGAGCGGGAAATGAGCAAGCACTTTAATACCTTCGGGAGCTTCAATAAATTTAAGGCTCTTCCACCTGTGTCTTCTGTTGTTCTGGGCGTATCACTGAGTGTTAACGATCAACTGGAGTACAAATATTCCGCCCTTGAGAGCATAGAACGCCGCGATTTCCCCTTAGGCAAAAAGGACATGACACCAAAAAGTCATATGTACTTTCCTGAAACATTCGGCAGCGTTCGTAAACCCATCCTGACTTTTGACGGAACTGTGTTGCGCTTTATCCGATTCGATTTAATCGACGGTCAAAAACTGATTCGGATTCACGAAGTGCAGATCGACTCGAACTTAAAAGCACCCACCCATATCAAATACCGCGAACTCGAGGGCGATGACTTAAAGACCGCCAAGCCGATCGAGGGCGAAGTCGAGTGCATTGAAGCCATGAGCTAAAAGCCTGGCCCTCGATTTGCTCTACCTCCGTTCCAATTCAGATATCTGCAACGGAACGTAGGGTGACCATGAATAAAATCCTTCTTTTTCTCGTTTTTGTACTTTGCGGCGCTCCCGCTGCGCAAGCCGCCACTTTAACTTCTGTTTGCGAGAGCTTGCTCAAGTGGTCGGTCCGAGGCTACACGTTTTCGCAATACACTATCCCACTTTCGCTAGGAGGGCACTCGAAGGCCGCCCATAATGCTCTAACGCTGAGACGGGATGTGACCTGGGCCCTCAGCTATCGCGATCAAGCCCATCAAGGCCAAACCGTTTTCGATGACCTCGCCCATGCCTATCCCGATAGTCGTGTGGTGCAATTGGCCTTCGAAGCCAAGCTTTATACAGCCTCAGGCGAACTGGAAATCTTTCCCCCTGGAACAATTCTGGTTTTGGACAACGGTTTGGCAACCCGAGCGATTCATCGCCCTGAGGAATCCGAAATCGAAAAACTGTTTATCCGTTTCGTGCGCATGCACCACCACTCCCTGATGGGGTCTAAGGAATACTACGAAGACGACGGCCGTCCTTGGCCGATCAACTTCGAATTCCTGAACTTCGTGACCGGACGCTACCAACGTCTTTCAGGCCGCGAGTTTCCAACCGCTCAGATTCATCTCAGTGTGGTAAATGGCGACCGTGATCCGGCCGTCATGAAGCTTCTGCGCAAATACGGGCAAATCGAGCGCCAGTTCGCTCCCTAGGAGCATACTGTAGGCATAAAAACTTCTTCTAATTGGCGCGAAAATCCAATAAAAGCATGGGGATTAGCCCAAATTACAGCTCTCAAAGACCGTGTCACCTAAATTGGATATTAAATCTATGACCGCCTTTATCGAGACCCGCGCATTCGAAAGATTCATTACCCTCGTAATCATGGTCAATGCCGTGACTTTAGGATTGGAAACCTCCCCGTCTGTGATGAACCAATGGGGAAGTGCCATCCTCTTCATTGACCAAATCTGCCTGACCTTTTTCGTAGGCGAGCTTTTGTTAAAGCTCGTGCGCTATCGGCTTTCGTTTTTCCGCAGCGCTTGGAATCTGTTCGATTTTGCCGTGGTGGCGATCGCCCTGTTTCCGGCCACCGGCGGGCTCTCGGTTTTGCGCGCGCTTCGCGTCCTTAGGACCCTAAGACTGATCTCCGTCAGTCCCCATTTGCGCCAGGTCATAGAAGGCCTTCTTCGCGCCGTTCCGGGCTTGAGTTCAGTCGGTGTGATCATGGGCCTGATTTTTTACGTTGGCGCCGTGGTGGCGACCAAATTATTTAGCGAAGCGTTTCCCGATTGGTTCGGCGGTATCGGCAGAAGCGCCTACACCTTGTTTCAAGTGATGACGCTCGAGAGTTGGTCCATGGGCATCGCCCGCCCGGTTATGGAGAAGTTCCCCCTGGCGTGGTTGTTTTTCGTGCCGTTTATTCTCATTGCCACGTTCACAATGTTAAACTTATTTATTGCCATTATAGTGACCTCGATCCAAAGCCAAAATGCGCCCGCGGAGGAGAAGACCCCAGTAATATCTCCGGTAGACCAAGAGAATCTGCTCGCTGAAATCCGGGCGCTCCGACAGGAACTTAAGGCCAGTCGCCGCTCTTCACCACCGCCCGATCTTCAGCTCTAGGGCGGCGGAGCCGCTCTAGCCTCAGCACCTCACTCTTTAATATTCTTCTCAAGTGAATGACGTAAAAAAATATAGGCGCCATTTGCAAAAAAGCCGAAAATGACCAGACCCACGACTAAGATTGTTTCCTTATCCATCGTAACCCACCATCAATAATGCACCCGCCGATAAAATGGACGGAACCCAGATCCCCACAAAAATGCCGTTTTGCGTGTCTCCAGAATAATAAAGGTAAATTGAAAAAAGCAGTGAAAGGAAGGCGGCCAGAAAGATGAAGCCCTTCGCCTGCCTGAGCTTCCTCACTCGGTTGATATCTTTTTCTTCTAAACTTTGGCTCACAGTTTCTCCATTCGTAGGTTTTGGTTAACGAGTCGCTCAATCAATAAAACAAACACTCACAAGCGGGTGGTCTGCTCGCGAAGTACCTCGGCCGCCGCCAGAATCTTTTTCTTTTTTGCCGGGTCCATTTTGTCGAAGGTTTTGACCATCATCGACATTCGAGGGTTTTTTAAAAAGAACGGCCGATTGCGATCAATAAATCCCCAGTACAATCCATCGATTCCGTCTTGCCAGTCGCCGCCTTTATAAGGGCCCATCTTGCGATAATAGTTCGATCCACAAAAATAGGGTTTAGTGGCAAAGATCCCCCCGTCACTAAACAGGGCCATGCCGTAGACATTGGGACCCATTACCCAATCCGATGAGTCGATAAACATCTCCATAAACCAATGGTGAGCCTCATGCGGGTGCACCTGCAGCAGTAACATCAGCGAGCCCACAACCATCAGTCGTTCGATGTGATGGGCGTAGGCGTACTTCTGAGTTTTATGAATGACATCGTCCAGAGGCTCTATACCCGTGTTACCCTGATACCAACAGTCTTTGAGCTTTCTTTGATGGCCCCAGAAATTTGTCGCATCCTGCTTCTCACTGTACGTCTGGTAGATTCCGCGAATAAACTCACGCCAGCCAATCACTTGCCTGATAAATCCCTCTAAGGAATTCATGGGTGTCTTGTGCTTTTGAGCGTGCTCGATCGCCTCTGCTACTACTTCTTGCGGCGTTAACAAGCCCACATTCAAAAATGGCGTGAGAACGGAGTGGTTGAGAAACGGAAAGTCCTTGGATAAGGCGTCTTCATATGGACCAAAATCAGCCAAACGCTCTTTTAAAAAACGGCGTAGCCAGCTCTGAGCCGAACGCCGATCGGTGGGCAACCAGTAGTCCGCCGTTTCACCAGGATGATCGGCAAACCAACGGTTCACTAAGGTTGCGACCTCCTGATCCACCTGATCCGTTTCGTATGTCGCAAGATTCGCGGGTCGATAGTTTTTTGGCAATTTGAGACGATTGTCCTCGTCAAAACTCCAACGGCCACCCACGGGCTCCCCCTTGGCTGTGATCAGCACTTTTAGTCTTTTGCGCTGAGACTCATAAAAGGTCTTCATAAAAGGCCTTTTACTGGCCTTTACGTAAGCCTCGAACTGCGGTCGGGTGGTGAGAAACATCGGCGAAGTGATGGACGAAACTTTAACGTCTTTTAGGCCGGCCAAAATACTTTTTATTCGTGTTTCAAAAAATTTGTCTTCGATTTCAAAGTGAAAGAGCTCTTCGATTTTATTTGATCTAATAAATCTTTCGAGTGCGGCATCGAAGGAACTCTTGTCCTGGTTCAACTGCTCGTAATGCACAGAAAAACCAAGGTCGGTCAGATATTCGGCATGCTTTCGCATCGCCGACAGAAAAAATAGGATCTTGTGCTTGTGGTATTTAAAGTGGGTGCACAGCTCAGAGTCCTCACGCATAAAGATCTGGGTGTTCTTTTTATTAACCTTAGGGAGATGGTCGGCCGAGAACAGCTGGTTGCCCAAGATCAAAATGGCCTGCATAAACGCTCCCTTTACGGCATCAGCTCAAACTGAAAACTCTTCTGTGTTTTTACCGAATTGAGAATCATGCAGCTCTGTGATGTTTTATCTAAAACCCTCTGCGCGGCCGCCTCTTGCTCCACGCCTTTCAAAATCACATGCATATGAACTCTCGCCATCCACGGTCGGCCATTTTCGTCACGATCGACTTCCAAATCCGTCGCCAAATGAATGGTTTCGAACTGGAGCTTCGATTTTTCGGCAAACACCTTGAACGTGGCAATAAAGCAGTTTTGCAGCGCCATGGCATACAGATCTTCCGGACTCAAACCCGTGCCTGGACCATCAAACTCGGGCGGAATCGCCATAGGTATCTGGTGATCAAAGCTTTGCGCACGAGTCTGCCACGCTGTAGAGATGCCCGACGGGCCGGTGGCGGTAACCGAGAATTTCAGCGGAAACTTCAACATTTATCGCTACCTTGCTTATTCATATGGTTCATAGTAGTATGAACAATATCAATATGCAATCACAAACGCTGCAAAGTGCGTAATGGACTCACACCACGCGGTGGAGAAACGGCCAGAGCCCCGACGGGCACGCCCGTGCGACCCCAGCTCGTTTCAACTCATCAGTAACGATTCTGCAAAAGGATCCAGGCGCCGCCGCCGTTTGTCGTATAAAGGAACGATGCCGAAACCGTCACGACCGCGGCGGTCTTCCATGCGCCACCGCTATAGTAGAAAGCGGTCGCCACAGCGGAATGTGGTGTATTTCCCGGATGGCAGTAAGACAGGTACTCCCGCGCACGTTGCAGACAGCGGTTCGGATCCTCCTGAATCTTCGGCTCCAAGACATCTCTAAACAACTGGTTTACGCCGACGCCTTTGCCGGGCTGGCAGCTGTTCACTTGGATGTAGCAATCCGCGTAGCTAGCCGAAGACAAGAACATTAACCCCAATAGATACTTTTTCATTTCCCACTCCTTTGTGTTTGGTGAACTCAGGTTAACGTGAGCAAGAGGGGCGCGGGGATGACGGTTACGGGCTTACGAATGAGCGCCGTGTCTCATCTTGGGGCGCTCGGGGTTGTGGAGAAGGACAGAACCAATCTATGATTAAGGAACAGGGGTGGGAAATAGTGAACCGGCGACTGATTACTTTTATTGCTTCTTTGGGTCTGGCCATCGGGTTTCAGAACTGCACGCCGTTCTCCAAACCGGACGACCGCAAGGCCGCCCTAGAAAAAGGCGGCGACGGTTACACCGGGAAGACCACCTATATTCATGCCCAGCTTCAGAGCCCGTGCCCGGATGGAACTTTTGAGAAGGGCGTGATCGAATATTCTGAATCCAAAGCCCTTCTCACTAAGGAAAACTGCCAGCCGGTCGTACCACCGCGCCTTTTATCTAATCCTGGATATATGCCCTACAACCCTGGTGCACTTTTTGTTGGCCCCTTGCTATTTGAACAAGCGGGCACTCCGGTTTGGTCGTCCGTTGCCTGCCGAGGGCAATCCGGAATTGCAGACCCTTGGGGTCGGCGCGGATTCGCCGATATTCAATTATCGGACGCGGGCCAAGCGTCACCAGCTGGTCCCGTATATTCGGGACAAATTAAGATCGGCTATTTTGATTCAAACGGAATCCTGGCCTCGTCTGAAACTGTGACGATCAACCGAGCTGTGCCGGATCCGAATCCAGCCCTTAACCGTCGTGCTTTCTTTCTTTTTCACGACGATGCCACGGTCGGTGAGCCGAGTCGGCTTGACCTATTAGATTCGGGCGCCGTGCTAGTCTACTATTCGACAAAGTTCGCAGGTCCGCTAGTCGTCTCCGGGATGTCGTGCTCCAGTCATGAATAGACGCGTATTTGTAAGATCAAATGTATCAGCCCTGCTCACTTCGGTCTTCCCCTAAGATCAAGATATAACCAAACCTAAGGGGGAACCGTGCAAATGTCGTTTATCTTTAAAGTAACTGTCTCTGTGCTGCTTGTGAGTCAGCTGGGCTGTGGAAAGACGCAGTTTTCAGCCAGCAAACAGGCGACCGCAGACAAGCTAAGCGTGAGTGCCGCCGCCACTCCGCCGTTAAGCTGCGGCGACTTGACCGATGATCAAATCATCGCCAGGCAGGTTCAACGGATCCAAGATGTGATTCAACAATTGAGCTCCGACAAGGCCCATGAGATTGAGCACGCCGAGAGATTTATCCAGGCGCTTTTGAACGACACAAGCGTACGCCGCACTGTGATCGAACAAGAACGTCTGTTTTGTGAGAAAGGACCTCTCTGTCCTTTGGGCACACCCGACGGAACCGTGCTGATTCCCTGCAGTGAAAATCCTCATGCTCTGGACGCGCTTAGGACGAGCGTGCCACAATAAAGACTTGGAAGATTACAAGGCTATCGACCGGCTTATTATAACCGGCAACATTCGAGGAGCAGCCTCGCGACTTGAGGCTGTTCAACTGGGGCGAGCATCCAGAACGGAAGCTTTGGAGCTCGCCCGCTTGTTTCGACGCGTGGGCCTCGCGGAAAAGGCCCTCAGTCTTTTGGCTCCTTATGTGCGTCCCCGCAAAGTGCTGACCCTACCGGCCACGTCCCCCGAAAAGGCGGAGTACGTAATTTGTTTGCAGCGCTTGGGCTCCATCATGGAGGCCTCCTCGCTCAGCCGTGAGATCGATGAGAGGTTAGCGCCTGAAATTCTACTCTATCGTGCGATTCTCGAATTCTCCCAATGGAACTATGAGGCGGGGTTGCCCGGATTGACTAGATTGGTGGACGAGTTTCAAGAGGCCGACCCTTATCTTTTGCAAACAGCGCGAGAGAATATCGCGGCGGCTTTGATCCATACGGGTCGATTGGCCGACGCCGCTAGCCTGCTCGATTCGTTAAGGGCCTCCACTCATCAAAATGAACAGTGGCTGCTCCATTGCAACACTTTGCAACTTTCGGCCCATATGCATGTGATGAGCGGCTCCTTTGACCGGGCCACGGAAGCGTTAGATCAGGCGGAAAGAATCTTGTCCGGAATCAAAACCTTGGACCGGCTTTTTTTAATCAAATGGCGCGCGCTTCTAGAGGGTTTCAAACTCGGCCATGTCGAAGCACTGCAATCCGCACGTGACGAAGCCGTCCGCAAACGCCATTGGGAGACTCTTAGAGATTTGGATTTTTACAGTCTAAAAATTCGCTTCGCGGAGCCCGTTTTTTTAAGACTCCACTTCGGCACCCTCTCGCCGCATTTTCGGCGCCGGCTGAGCACGAGCTTTCCTCAAGCGGTGATCCCAAGCGAGATTGCGATAGGAACCGAGTGGAATTACGCGAAACTCCCGGCCATGGACACTCTTGATCCACTCAGTGATTTGAAGGGCGATCTGGCAGCGGGCACGGTCACCCACGCGGCCTTTATGCTGCTGCTGTCGGATAGCTACAAGTCTTTTCGCTCAGGCGAATTGCATTCCACCCTTTTCCCCAATGACTTTTTTAATCCGGACTCCTCGCTGAACCGAGTTCACCAAGCCCTGCATCGCACGCGCCAAGCTCTCGAGGCTCAATTACCCGGTATGGAAATTTTGGCCGAAGGTTCGACCTACCGCTTGCGGATTCCCGAGGGATCTCCGGCCCTGAAGTGGAGTGTGGGCCTCAACGATTTTTCACCGGAACGAATACGGCTAGAAATCTTGAAGCGGGAGCTGAAAGCTCAATCCACGTTCACATCCAACGACGCACAGAAGGTTTTTGGCATCTCACGCTCGGCCGCCAACAGGGTCATTCAACAGTGGCGGGAAAGTGGGCTTGTCACGGTTACCGAGAACGGTCGGCGCATCGAATACAGGCTCAAGGCCTGACTCGAGTCGTATCTACCTTCAATATCTGTCCAACAAAAATGCGACTTCGCTTCAAATCGTTACGTGCTTTAATTCGCTGAGGCGAAGTTCTAAACTTCCGGGCAATAATGGTGAGATTGTCGCCTCTGCGCACTTTGTACCTGACCAATGTCGAAGCATCATAGGTTTTGGTCTGCGTACGCAGTCTTGCGCCAATGAGAACCTGCGTGGATCTCATATTATTGATACGCATAAGATGACCGACCGAGACTTTATACCTCTTCGCAATCGAGGAGAGATTTTCACCTGGGCGGACGACGTGCATGGGCGCGGACACTCGGGATTGAACTCGGGCGACTTTCCGGCTACCCATTCTCTCCAGTTCAGACCGGAAGCGGGCGACGACCGCGCCTTTTCCAGGAGGCATCCAGATTTCGTAGGGAGTGGCGCCGGCCGGCGTTCTTAGCGTGTTGAGATGAGGATTGACCCTCTTTAGAAACCCGAGTGGGACCTGAGCCCGTTTCGCGATCGCGGCCAGCTCGACCGAGCCGGGGACGGCCACGGCCTCTAAGTTGGGATAGGGATTGGGCGACGCTTTGACCTGGAATCCGTATTTTTCCGGCTCCTTCCCAATTAGGACGACGGCCAGAAATTTGGGGACATAGTTCGCAGTTTCGCTGGGAAGAATTTTGGCCTCTAGCAGCTCCCAAAAATCACGGGTCCGCCCTTTCATAACGGCGCGGAGAATCCGGATCTCACCGGCGTTATAGGCGGCCATCGCGAGATGCCAAGAGCCAAAGACGTTGTAGAGGTCGCGCAGATATTTTGCGGCCGCCTCGGTGGCGCGAATCGGATCTCGTCTTTCATCCACGTCACGATCGATTCTCAGGCCATAGCGTGTGCCCGTTCCGGCTATAAATTGCCACACGCCGACCGCCTGCGCGTGAGACTGGGCATCCGTGCGATATCCGCTCTCAATCATCGCCAGATAAAAAAGTTCGGCGGGTAAGTCGTTCTCCTCCAGCACGTTCTCAACAATGTCACGATACAGCTGTCCGCGATCGAGGAAGCGTTGAAATCGTTCCCGATCCTTCACGGTAAAGTACTCGATCCAACGTTCCACATGGGAATTGAGGTCGACGGGGATGCGCAACTCCGTTTCAACTTTTGCCGACGGAGGTGAAATGTCTAAGGAGCTGACCTGAATTTTAGGTTCGGGAGTGGATTGCCTGTGGGCCAGTTTGCGAGTCACTTCTTGACGAGTTTCAAAGCTCGCGCAGTTTGTGAGAACTAGAAACAAACAAAGTCTGGGCAAGGTGGATACGATCCATGATCGACGCATAAACTCTATTGTCGATCACGTTGACTCCCTCACCAATGCGGCGAGGAGTTTTTGCGTCCATTGTCCAGTATCAATCGCGATTTCTAGCCAACAACCAGTCATTCACAGTGCGACTTTCGTCGGATGTGTCCAAACAATTCGCGCGCCTTTTCTTCCAGCTCAACCTATTCTTAAACAAAACAAGGCGAAGGGAATCCATGATCCGCTTGCGTCGACTATTCACGCTCATAGGCATTCTACTCTCTCTAAGTGCTGGCACCTCGCAGGCCCATACCGATGCGCCAGGTTGGGACGATGGCGAAGAGTTCCTGGACCTTTTCGATCTCGCAACCAAGTGCCGAAAGGCGACAAAATCTCAAAGAGCGCTCGTCGACCGGGGAAATAAACAGGCGGTGAGATTTTTTCGTCAATGCGTTGAGTTTGCCGGATCCGAGCCCTGGTGTCGTCAAATTATGCGGCCCAATCCGGAGAGCTTGCCACTCTTCCAGTGCACATACGGACCGGCGCAATCCCATCAGCTGGTCAACCCGGACACGTCCACTTGGAATTATGCCTTCCGCGCGGTTCGATTGGTCGCGGCCCTCGAAACTGAGGGCATCAAGCCGTGTTTGATTTATAACTGGTGGCGACCCGAACCGTATAATCGCAATGTGGGCGGCGCTCCTGGACGCCATCCGAGAGGCACTTCAGTCGACGTACGGTTCTGCACCCAAGAGGACATGGAACTCGCCTTTACCAAACTGTGCGAATGGCGCGCCAACGGCCAGCTGCGCGCGATCGGCTATTACGGAACCACGGGCCTGCATCTGGGTGTGGGCGATCGAGTCGCGAACACTTGGGGCAAAGCTTGTACTTGAGGATTTATCCGATCGACATTTGTGTGCCGCGTGCCAGGTCCTGCATATACATAAATCCGCCACCCGGCTGATCGACTTTACCCAGTTCATGAATCAAGGCGAAAACTTCGTCCGCCTTTTGTTCGGCCACCACGCAGGTCACGATTTCTTGTTCCAAAACCACCGGCACACCTTTGCGGTCGATGGGCCCGCCGATCGCCGAGCCACGGGCGTGATGCAGATCGAGCATAGTCAGACCATGGGCAAAGAGCTTTTCAATCAAGGGGGTGCCACGTCCAGGCTCGGTGATCAGCACGATGCACTTTTGCGCCGATGCCCGCATCTTAGGCCGCCTTTTTTGTCGGCCGCGCTTCGGCGGTCGACGTGGTTTTTTTCTGCAGCTTTTCAAGAATTGCGGGCGGAATATAGGTTGCGGCTTTCTCAAGTGGCGCGCAGTAGATAAATCCCATCCCGGGCGTATCGAGCTTCCCGGCCAGGAACATTTTTTCGAAAATATAGTCGACTTGGTCGCTCGCCACGACGACGTTGATGATTTCTTTTTCTACTTCTACCGCCACGCCCAGGACGCCAAGACGTTCCCGCACTCCAGTACCGCGAGCAAAATAGACGGTTGCCCCCTGGGCACCGGCCTCACGTGCGGCCTTGACGATGGGATCGGCCAAACCTCGCTGCACGATGCAGGTGATCAAAGAGACCTCGGTCAATACGGTTAGATTACGACGACTCATTCTAATTCTCCCCACTCATAGCCAGACGTTTGGATTTCCACTGTACATAGAGGCCACAGGTCAACACGGCCAAAATCGGAAAAAGCGATGCGGCAGCCAGAATGCCGAATCCTTCAGTCGCCCCCACGGCATTGCCAAAACCAAGACCCATCGCCAAAACCAGCGGCACAGTAACCGGACCGGTGGTCACTCCCGCGCTATCCCAAGCGATGTTCACAAATTCTTCGGAGTTCAAATAGGTCATGACAAGCGCCACGGCGTATCCGGGAATCAAGATCCACGTGAGTGGCAACGAGAAAATAATTTTGCCAACGCCCACCGCAATTCCCAGTCCCACGCCGATCGCGACCGCGTACATCAGCATGGATTTTTTAAAGGCGCCGTTGGTCAGATTCTCAACCGTAAGACCAAGCGCGTTTAAAGCGGGCTCGGCTAAAGTGGCGCCGAAGCCGAGACACCACGCAAACAGGATGGCGATTGAAATCCCGATCATCGCGCCATACAAAGGCGATTCGCTCATTCGATCAATCTTGGTGAAGGCGCCAGGAACCAAGCTTCCCGATTGATCGCCCAGCTTGGCCAATCCATAGGTCAGACCGAGATTGAACACGATCATTCCGATCACAGCCAGAGTAATTCCGTAGCGAACAGTACCCGCATTCTGCATTTTTTCTTTTAGGACAAAAAACAACACGGCCAGCAAGAACAACACCAGCGGAATAATCGCTCGCGCGCCCATAACAATCTCTACGCCGGGCGTGGTTTCGTACCATGTCGGCTGCACCTGCGCCGCGGCTTGTTTAGCCAGCTCCGCCGCCGCCAAAATTTCGGTTGGAGATACGGTCAAGGCAAGCCCCACCGCAAGCAATAGAACGCCGAGTATGGGAAAGATCGAGGCCAGCGTCACGATTCCGAAGCCCGACAGAGTGGATCCACCCTTCCCGACTGCCGAAGCCACGCCAATTCCGAGCGCGAGCACCAAGGGTACGGTGACCGGCCCTGTGGTGACGGCGCCACAATCCCACGCCAATCCCACAATCTTGCTCAGTTCAGGGTCGAAGTGGGCCCATATGGATAGAATGGAAGTGGGAATTAGGCTCGCATAGACCAACGGCTTCAAACTCCAACCGTAAATAAATCGCATCGTCCCCAGCACTGCCGCGAGGCCGACGCCGGCCCCAACCACAAGTACCAGATAGGACGAATAGGTGGTCAGAAGCGCGAACAGGTAGGGAGCCTTGGCTGGATCCACAGTCGAACCGGCGATTTGTAGAGCGCCAATCGCGGGTTCAGCAAACGTCACGCCGACGCCAAGAAGAAAGGCGATCGTCAGCACGAGCCAAAGATGGGCCTTCTTGGGAAGTGTATTGCCAATTGTTTCACCAAACGGCATCAGACCTAGCTTCAGGCCTTCCATAAACAACATTAGGCCTAGCATAACCGCAAAAAGTCCGCCACCCACAAGAGTCGCGTCGGCCACGCTCTGTCGCAAAATGAAGTATTGAAACAGGCCCATATATACCGCGAGAGGTACGACCGCTTTAAGTTGGTCCATAAACCGGACACTCACGTAGGGCGTGAGCAGACGGTAAATGTCCATGGTCCGCAACTGCACCTTGCGGTTCTCCGCAATCTGCGGAGTCAAATGACGGTAACTAATTTCGGCATGACTGACGGTGACCTCTTTCAGATAGTCACCGAAGCGGATCTGAGTTTCCATATTCCGGTTTATCGGCAGAAACCGTTCCGCGATGGAGCGGTCTTAGGTCTGGACCTATTGAGCCGTGGCGGGTGGCGCCCCGGCTCCTGGTCGCATCTGCTTGTAGCCGAGCGCATCGGTACAGCTGCCCGACGCCAGGGCCCGCGCTTCTTGCAGCCGACGGCCGATGACTCCGCACTCGAGACAGTGGGCATCTTGCGATTCGGTTTTCTGTTTGCAGGTGTCGTTAAATGCGGTGGCGTATTCGTCCCACGCTTCGGCCACACCGGGGGGAGCCTGAGCGATAAAGTCGCCAACATAACCGGCTTTCCCCTTCAAAGCCTTTGCCTTATCGTCGCAGGCCTCCGTCAGGTGGCGACCTTTTTGCGCAACACAAATGCCTTTCTGCTTCGATTCCAAACCATAAATAAAGGGCGAGCAGATCGCCTGACCTTTTGGGCAAGAGTAGCGGGTTTTAAAACCGTCATTGTCGGCAGGCGGCTTAGAGCAGTCGTCCTTGCGGATACAGAAGTCGCGCACGACTCCGCAATTCCCCGCTTTAACTTCGTTCCCCGCGTACTGACTCATATTTCCGGCATTCACGCAATTGACCGGCTTGGCTGCCCGAAATGTTTTGAGAGCGCCCTTGTGAGATTTTTTTAAATATTCGTCACGATCGGTACAGGAAAGCTTGGCTGGTGAGCACTTTCCATCAGCGAGGCCTTTTTCGGGCGTCGGTCCTTGGGTGACTCGAGTTTGCTCGCGAAGCTTACTCTCCTCGGCCATTTTTCGCATGGCCGCTCCCGCGTCGGCTTCCTCGCGATCCTGATTGTCGGCGATCAGCTTCTCTCGTTCGGCGATTCGTTTTTGTTTCTCGGCTTCGGACTGAGCTTGCCGGATGGATTCTCCCGCCTGGGCATCTTCGCGGTCAATGTTTTCAGAAATCTCGCGCTCTCGTGCTTCTTGCTGAGCGGTGCGTATGGCTTTACCGGCCTCGGCGTCTTCGCGGTCGATGTTTTCGGCGATCTGACGTTCCCGCTCGCGACGAATGGAGGCTCCCGCTTCCGCGTCCTCGCGGTCGATGTTCTCGGCGATCTCGGCCTCGCGAAGTCGTTGGCGCATGACTTTGCCCGCTTCCGCGTCTTCGCGATCAATATTTTCGGAGATCTCGGCTTCGCGAAGTCGCTGGCGCATGACTTTGCCCGCCTCCGCGTCTTCGCGATCAATATTTTCGGAGATCTCGGCCTCGCGAAGTCGCTGGCGCATGACTTTGCCCGCTTCCGCGTCTTCGCGATCGATATTTTCGGAGATCTCGGCCTCGCGAAGTCGCTGGCGCATGACTTTACCGGCTTCCGCGTCCTCGCGATCAATATTCGCGCTGATCAGCTCCACGGCTTTTTGTCTTTGTAGCTCGATCAGTTTTGGTTTCCTCTCATCCCAACTCCCACGAACATTCAGGGCGTCGTATTCTTCCCGGCTCAATTGTAACT
>JALHOQ010000024.1:0-11584 GCA_022842925.1 Bdellovibrionales bacterium | reverse complement strand
AACTGAGCCGTGTAGCCTCCCTTTTGCGCCCAAGCCTGATAGTCTTTGCGTGGAAAGCAAAAATAAACATTACCGACCGCTCGGCCAGTTTCATCGTTCCCCGTGCCACGAGCCGCGCACAGCGCCCCGCAAAGAGGTCCTACTGAAAACGGATAGCGCGGATTCGCACACTCCGACGCATGGGCCGCCGGAATCAGGTACTGAAAAAGCTCGTAGAACGCTGGATATCGCGCGATCATCTCCGGCGCGGTCGGCTCCTCAAGTGAAGCCACAAGACGGCCTAGCTTAAGAAACGCCATCTTATCTAACTCATTGAGCATTCCACGCAGATTTTCAAAGTACTCCTGCCGCTTCACCGGCCCAATTGCCAAGAGTTCCCGAGCGGTCAACAGCCGCGGGAAATCGGCGTACGACTTCGCTTTCATCGCGGCTTTTTTAGTCGGCTTGACGGGTTTCTTCTTCTCCGCCGCCGAAGGCACCAGAGGCCACCCAATGAAAATCGCGAGAATAAGAATTTTAAGGCGCATTGGCTATCCACTCCTTCAAATGACCTTCACTGCCCGTAAGATAATGAACGATACCTAGATGCCGGCTATCGCCGTGCTCCAACATTATTTTAACGACAACCTTGATGGCTCGGCAATCCGGACCGTCCACAGTCGCGACGAAAGTCTCGCCCGGTGCCCCTGGTGCGTCGGCATTGATCACGAAACCGCGGTTCGTGGCGCCGATGGTCGTCGCCGTAAATCCGTTTTCGAACCGCACCGGCATTCGCAGCTTCACCCCACCCGCGCCACCAATTCTCTCTTTTGCTCCGCGGGACCCGCCGCCCCCGATTCCCCCGCCCTTCGCCGGCGCCGGATCGGACGCCGCCACAACTGGCTTTTTGGCGGCCTCGAGCAGCTGCTCGGTTTGGGCTTTGGCCAGCTGACTGCGCAACTTATCCCGCTCTTCGGTTACAGACTTCAGCTGCTGGGCCAGCTGCCCCGATTTCAACAGCGAATCACTCTGGGTAAAAATCTTGTCCTCGAGCTCCTGGCTCGACTTCTCCATGGCCGCGGCCCGCGACTGCGCCTCGGTCAGCGCCTTCTCTAAGCCGGCAACCTTGGCCGTCAAGTCCTCGACATTGCCGAGCTCATTCTTCACCGGACTTGGCTTGGCCTCTTCGCCTTTCGGCGCAAATTTTTCAGCTATCGACTTTTCGACCACGTCCATTTGATTGGCCATCGAATACAACATCACGAAGAAACCGAACAACAGAGTCATCATGTCAGCATAGGAGACGAGCCACTTCTCATCCGGATGCGGAATCTCTTCCTCGAACGGCAGCAGATCGCCTAGCTCCTCGGCGCTCACGGTTCGGTTCCCGTGGGAGGAGTGCCGCCGCCCACGATCTGGATCCCGTTTTTAAGCGGCACGCGGTTGCGGGCTTCGAGAATCGATTGCATCACGCGCGGATCGAGCCGCTCTTTCATGGGAACAAAACCGATCAGATATTCGTAGAGTACAGCGGCACTGGCATTTTGGTGAATCAGGAGAAGAGCGCCCGCAATCATCTCGCGTAGCTGATGGTCGTCGGCGTTCACGCGAAGGGCATGGTCCGATAGCGGCAAGAGGATTAAGTTGGCAAAGGCAATTCCCCAAAAGGTCGCGACCAGCGCAATGGCCATGGCGGGGCCGATCGTTCTTTGCGCGTCACCGCCCAGGTTGCTCATCATCCCGATCATACCGGTGGTGGCGCCAAGGAGTCCGAACGCGGGTGGGAACTTCGCTAAGCCCGCCAGCGCCTTCGCATCCCACATATAACGCTCGCGAAACTTGAGCATGCGGGTTTGCAGAATTAGTTTGAGCTCGGCCGCAGTGAGATCCGAGCGCAGAGCCAGGCTATACCCTTCGAGCAGAAAGGGGTGGAATTCCTTATGCGGCTGATTGAACGTCGTCATCGAGGGACGACGACTCAGAGTCAAAAGCTGCTCCGCGATTTTGGCGGCTTTCCTTTTCGGTGGGAAGAGTGCTCCCATCAGAACGAAGTGAAACAGACTTTTGAATTGGGAGATCGGGTACGCAATCAGCGCCGCCGCGATCGTGCCACCGAAAACAAGAAGCAGCGCATGTTGATCGAGAAATATTTCGGGCTTCGCCGATGGGGATATCACCCCAAACCAAACGATCGCGAAAGCCGCTAGAAATCCAAACAGCGTATTGAAGTTCATAACATTATTACTATCGGATTTCGCCTCTTAGACTTTCACTGGACCGACGTCGTGTTGCCTGTAAAGTTGAGAGATCTATTTACCGATTTGTTAATATCAACGCATGAAAACAGTGTGGATCTTCGATTTTATAAACTATAAAGATTTTTATAAGGCCTGGGTCGAATCCCTTGGGCCAAAAGCCCATGGCGAATACCGGAGACTGGCCGCCGCGCTGAACGTCTCGAGCACACTGGTCAGCCAGATCTTCAAGGGCCAGAAGAATCTAAGTCTCGAGCTCGCCTGCGAGTTCGCGGAATACCTCGCGCTGAACGAGACCGAGACCGAATACCTGCTTTTGATGGTCGAGCACGCCAAGGCCGGTTCGTTTAAGCTGCAGAACAAGCTCATTCGTCAAATCAAGCGGATTCAAGAAGATGCGAGAAAACTGGAACGC
The DNA here is from genome assembly GCA_022842925.1 of Bdellovibrionales bacterium. GTDB lineage: Bacteria > Bdellovibrionota > Bdellovibrionia > Bdellovibrionales > UBA1609 > JALHOQ01. Next base: position 8,935 of record JALHOQ010000024.1, on the reverse strand, counting down.
CGAATGCAAAAAAATGCCACGTTAAGTGAAGAGCAGAAATCTGTCTTCTACTCGAGCTATCTCTATAGCGCCGTTCGTCTTCTGACCGACTTGCCACAGATGAGCACTGAGGAAAATATCGCGGTTCACCTAGGCGTTCCACTAAACCTAGTGAAACGGGTACTTGAATTCCTAATTGAGAACGGTCTTTGCGTTCTTAAAGACGGTCGGATTGGAATGGGGCCGACCCGCACCCATATCGGCTCGTCTTCACCGTTGGTGGCCAAGCATCATCAGAATTGGCGCCTACTCGCCTTACAAAAAATGCTCGCGCAGGACGAGAACGAGGTTTTCTTTACCGGTCCCATGACCCTGTCGAAAACTCTCGCCGAAGAGTTCAGACGCGAGCTCCCGGAGATTATCGCCAACCTGATGAAACGGGTCGAGCCTTCGCCTTCTGAAACCAGCCGCTGTCTCAACATCGACTGGTTCGAATTCTAGTCACAAAGATCCCGATAATTCCCGAGGGCGGAGCCCCGTCCTTCATTGCGCTTATGATAGACGCGCTTCACATAAAGATGGCCGCTCTCAAAACAACCAATTAAACGGGTCACACCCTTCTTAACAATCTTCACTTCCACTAAAGCGCGATGAATATCCGTCAAGCGGACCACCCCGGGCCCTGAGACCGGAGGCACGAAGCCCTTCTTAATCGAACGTAATAGTCGCTCGACAGTCAGATCGTCCAGCTTCTGCATTTCTTTAAGTGCCCGATCCTCGAAGCTGACGGTCTTAAGATGAAGATCACCGGTTTGATACTCAGTTTCCGCCTCAAGAAGCGAAACGTTTCCTATGGCATCACCCAAGCAAGTCTGGGGTTCACCGACCGTACAGGTCGCGGGCGCGATCGAGGCGATGATTTGGCCGAGAAGAGCTTTTGAATCCGCGAATAGTCGCTCGTCCGATGAGTCACTCGTTAAGGCCCCCTCTACCAACACGTCGATTTGCATCGCCATATTATAGGGAACACGAGGCTTGAGGTAATCGAGTTCAGCCAAGGTGTCGAGCAAGCTCGTCTTGCGAGAATCCATTTGCATCAGCAAGGTCTCGCAGGCAGACGCAATCGCGTGAGCGCTCTCGGCCCGAGCCGTAAAAGTCCAGAAAAAAAGTATAGAGGTACCCATTAGGACCGCAAGGTCCTTAAAAATATTTCGGTTTTTCATTTTATGTCCTCGGCTTAACCCGGAGGCGGGCGATGCAGCGCCCGGCGCAGGTCGATTTCGGCCATGGTTCGCAGCTCTTCATAGGACAGCGAGCCGCCCTCGTTCAGAAGCTGGATCGTCACTCCACGAACCACATTGTAGTCTTTGTTGTTTAGCCGGATCTGTTTCTTAGTTAGATTGTGATTTTGAGTCGCATCGCGGAGTCGCTCGAGTGAACAGCTCCGTTTCATGTCGCTATAAACCTTTGGTTCTTGCTTAATCAACTGAACGGTCGCAGCGGCCAAACATTGATCAAAAGAGCTTTGATACTCCATCAATCGGACACCCATAACCAGTTCATGCACGATCAACTCTTTGCGTTCCTTGGCCGGCATGGGGCCATAGGCGCGACGGTCAATCCACACTTCGGCTTCGGTTTGCACCGCTAGCTGCTCTACATTCTTGCCGGAGATCGCGGCCACCATATCGGACGGTGGAATTTTTCCTAAGTCCGTCGGAATAATATACCACTGTCGGTGCATCGCAATGTGCATCAGCTCCGCGGCAAACTGCGGTTCGCTCTTGCCGATTTGATCGATGAGCGGCTGGACGTGGGTTTTAAATTCCGGTGTTTCATAAATTCGAACGCGGTAATTTTCGAGCATCCGGCCATTTGCACCAGCGCCACCGCCCGTATCGGCTCCGCCTTCATTCAAGCGGCCCGGGCCTTTTTCCCATTCGAGAACCGTTCCGCCCTGCGCGCCCCGGTTGCCCGGCTTACAAGCCGTCACTGCGACAAGAGCCAAAAACATCATTCCGATTTGAATCTGCGTTTTCATAACACAATCTCATTTCTCTTCACGGTGAATGTTTTCAAGCTAATCACCGTTTCAATCAGTTTCGAGCTCTTCAGCTCTTCAATCACCAACTGCTCACGTTTTAAATCAATCACGACGCGGGCTGAGGTCCATTTCATCTCGTCACCCGCGCCTGAAACTTTCACACTTGCATCGCCGCTGACCCAGATCTGTCCGATCGAGGACTCGGCAACCTTGGCGCTTTCCACCAGCACACATCTCGATCCATCCGGGCTGCAGGTCCTTAAGCTGAACTTCGTCAACTCTCCGGCCTGAGCTCCCGGCACAATAACCGCGCCGAGCAGAAAGAATCGTATGGAAAGTGCCTTCAACATCTTACAACTCCGGACCTTGATTCGGAATTTCAATGCTGTTCGCGTTCGGACGGCATTCGTCGTCACTTGACAGCTTTTCGAAGTCGCCATCGGGGAAGATTCCACCGAAGGTGATATCACGCCACTTCTTGCCGTTTCCACACTCATCGACCTCATTAGGCAGAATCGAGCGCAGATCTTGAACCGGAGACTGAGCCCAGGCAAAGGCCTTCACTCGCGCCCGGACATTCTTGCCATTGTCATCGGTCTCATTGTACTCAACGATTCCCTGAGTACTGAGAGCCTGAGTCAAGTAGGCCAGAATCTTACGGGCGTCGCCCTGTTCTTTGTCGTTCTGAATGCAAACACCCTGTTCGAAAACAAAACCTTTACGATTTACGGCACCTTCGCCTTTGGGGCAGAGCTCGCTCTGGAACTTTAAGGCCCATTCAACCGCGCCACGGAAATCGGCACCGATCGCAGGCAGAAGTGCAAAGCTATGGTCCTTACGCAGTTTGCCGAGACCTTTGGTGGTATCAAAGATTTTAAGCTGTTCCTTCCACTCTTGGGCGCCGGAGATCTCAAACGCTTCCTTGCGCTTCGCGATGTCTTCCAAAGGCTTCAGCACATCCTCTAAACCGGCCAATGAGTACGAGTTTAAAAAGGTCATGTACAGAACCTGGCCGGCGAGAGCCTGCCGGAGCATAATCACGTCCGCGCTATTCATCTTGCGGCGGGCCGCGTTCACCTTGTCATCACATTCCACGATCACGGCTGAATCAGTATTCTCGAGAACCTGACAATCCCGCTTGGTTTGATCGATGGTCGATTGGAATACGAATTCGTTCATATAGATCGTCAGATCCAGATCGGGATTGGCCAAAAGATATTTGCGGAAGTCCTCGGCCGCGCCGCGGGCTTGCACCATCAAATCCTGAATCTGCTCATAGGTCTTGATGTCTTCTTTGCCGTCGAGCAGCCAATGTTTCACCGGCGATTCGCGAAGTTCTTGACGGACAATTCGCGTGTATTCGACTTCATGACCATGCTCCACATAAAGCGGTCGCACGCGCGCCAAAACACCCTTGAAAATTATAAATTGCTTTAAAGCCGCGCGGTACATTTGCGCTTTCTTATTGCGCGGATCTTTTTCGAGCACCATCGCAAAGACCTTATCGGCCAAATGGAAAGTGGTCGGCGAGATCAGCTGTTCACCAGCCTGAGCCAATTCTTCGGCTTCCATCTGCTGTTCAGCCGTGATCACGACTTTGCGTGGACCTTGGCTTTTTTTGTTCTGATCACAAGCGACCAGGGATACCACTGCCAGAGCGGCGGCGGCGGCACCTGCTATTTTATTGAATCTTACGAGCTTCACGTTCTTCCTCCGTGGGTTAAGGGTCGTTCCGTTCGCAAATGTATCCGAAGCGACTGTTTACCCATAGGTTTAAGTTGTGCAAAGTTAACCCAATACTTAACCATTTGGTTAATGCGGAGGCCTGGGGTTCAGAACTCCAAAGCGGGCAAAAGATCAATATTCAAGCCAGTTTCCAGCGGTTTTGAATGAATTATACGGGGGTCTGACTGGGGCCAAGGTGACAAAAAACGGGGGCAGCGCCTATTTGCGCTTTTCCCAGCCGGGCCGCATGGGCCGAAAACTCTCGGCTCCGAAGTCGATTTGATCACGCGCGGACAATAAGAATTGGACCATTTCCGCCGGCCGAGAATCGGCTGCGGAGTCGATCCATTGGCGCTGTTCCGCCGGCTTTAAAAACACCGGGCAACGGTCATGACCCATTCGCGCGATATACTCAGGCGGCTCGGCCGTGATGATCGCGAAACTTTCCGTCACCTCACCCGTGCTTCGATCGACCCAGCTTTCCCAAATACCGGCCGCCATCATCCAGTCTTGAGCCTGCGTATGAAAGGCCACCATGTGACCCGCAAACTCGCCATCGTAAATGGGCTCGATAAAATGTGTGAGTGGAACGAGGCAATGCCGTTTGGCGAAAGCGTCTTTCCAGGTCGGTTTCTCGGTTATGGATTCGATGCGGGCATTATGAGTGGCAAATTTGACTTTGGGCTCTTTCGACCAGCTCGGAAGAAGGGAAAACTGCATGGGCTTGAGAACCGCGATTTTGCGTTCCAGAAGGATCACCGGGGCGGGAGAGCGAGGTACGATCAATTGATCATAAAATTGTTCGAAATCGTCGGAGCGAACCTCGGCAATAATGCCGTTGCGATTCCGGTCTTTCTTCTTGATCAGGTACGAGGCGCACATGCCCCTAAGGTATAATTCTTAGTGCGGACCGGGCAAGCTTTCGGCCTAAAACTGCGCATGGCCACCCACATAAGGAGATTCGTTACCAGAAGTACGGTGATCATTTCCATTGTCCCCATCTCTTTCGCCCCTCCCCCTTAAGTGTTTCCCCAAATCCAACCCTGACAGGCAATCTAGAGGGCGCGAAATCACAAAGCAAATTGGACTTTTTGTTAACTCCCATAAGCAACTGTCTCGATTTCGTACACCGGTCCCGCATTCCAGACGCGCCCGCCGGGTCTCCGGCTTGCTTTATTAAAATGCTATGAAAGCCTGGCTTTCCATTCTGAGCTTGATGATCGGTGGAGCGGGCGCTCACGCGCAAACAACCTTTATTGTCCCGCAGTTCGGAAAGCCGATTAGCCCCTCACAGCCGGTCACCTGCGGAATGAAAAAGCTGATGTACAAAGGCAATGGGGTACCCGAGGTCCCTGCCCATGGCACCAATGTGATTTGGGGCGGGAGCGCCACCTATTCTGGCAACCCGGCCCCCTTGCAGGAACTTTTTTTGAAGAGAGCGAGAGCGGCTAAGGTCCGCGGTCTCACGACCATGATGTATCTGGAGGGCCCATGTGGACAGACCGGGGGCAGCGATCCGGACAACGAAATTGGCAAATGCCGCAGCAAATTCCAGCTCCACAATGCCCGTCACCGCGATCAATCTCGCGGAATTCCCGACACAACCCAAGCCCGGTGGAAACCGTACACGATTGCTCAGCTTAAACTTTCCGTCGCTGAAAAAATCGATCTCTGTGAAATCGACAATATGAACAACAGCGATGGCTTGATACCTTTCTTAAGAACCTACAAGCAGCTCTTCGATCGCGGTGAAATTTACTGCCGTCTCGTGCTTAAAAATCTAAACCCGGTCCAGCTTACTGCCTTAAAATACGCGTTCGGCACCGGTCCGGCGGTGGATTTTATTTCACACCTCCATATCAAGGAAGTAGGAGGGAATGGCTGTAATAGTGGCCGCGGTGACTTCAGCCGTACTCAGGCCGCCGTGAATGAAGCGTTTCGCGAACTCAAGGGCCCGGCCGGGCAAACCGTGCTTAGCCGAGACACCTGCCAATATGAATCGGCGAATTTTTCTGACGAGTCCGTGAATGCCTGTCCGGGTGGCCGAACGGCACCCTCTCAAACCGACGTGCTAGTCGGCCAAGGCGATGCCTCACGATAATTTTTGAACTAATCCCGCCGCTGATAACTGCGGCGCCCCACCTGATTCTGATAAGCCAGGCTACCGAAGTACTTGCGCGCGGCTTTGTTGTAGGCGACGGCTGCTTCCGCTTCGAGTTTGAATTGCCCTAAGTTAATTGAGTGGCCGTCGACCTCAATGCTCGCGCGCCATTTGCCCGATGCGCGGTCGCGGGAGACGCCGCGGAAACTGCTCGAAGCTCCAGTTCGATTTTTGGGTAAGAGGCGCTGACGCTCTTTGAGCGTGCAAACGATCAGGTTGTTTTTACGATAATCGAGCTCTTCATTGAACCGGCGGGGGTAAACCTGTTTGCCTTTGGGCGGTTTCATCAGAAATTTTCCCAACGTGAGACTGCGCACGCCTTTTGGCGTACGGATCGACGTCACCACGCGCTTACGCCCGGTGGTTCCGTACGTCACGCGCCAAGAGTGCTGCTCCACGCGTTTCAGATCCTCGCGATCGATTTTCACTTTCATACTCGGATGAACTTTGAGGTAAACCCATGGTTTGCTCATTCTTTGCAGCTTCCTTCCATGACCAGCGTGAGTTGCTTGAACGATTTTTCGTCGAGATTGCGTGTCTTGATCCAGTCGCGACGCAGTTTCAACTCATGCTTCAATGGGCGCCACAGCTCCTCGTTCGGCTTTTCGTGCAGAGTTTTGAGTCGGACGATCGTTTTTTGGATCTCAACCGAATCCGCCACCGCCGGCTTGCGCCCCTCATGCGGCATTCGGGCCGCCATCCACTTCTTGATATCGGATTCGTTTGCCCCAGTCGGATTCGAATAGGCCATTTTCACGGCCGCCGGCCGGCTTACAAAAGCGCCGATCACCGGCAGAACCGAGGACCCCAACATAACCGGACCACTTCGGCCAGTGGACTCACTTTGGTAGCCGGGCAAATAAGGCACGGTGACGGTCTCGAGTCCCATAGGTTGCGCCACCATCTCATAGATCCCTTCTTGGGGACGGAAAACCAGATCGCCAATGTGGCGGGTGACGGAGCGCGTGCCTTTGATTTCGATGGCATCGTAAAACACAGCGACCTTGGGCCCATAAAAGTAAAATCCGTTTACGGTACCGTTCGTGACTTCAGGAAACACGAGATACTTGTCGTTAACTAGAAAAGGCTCCTCAACACCCTGCCGCTTTGAGGAAAAGGACGCTCGATCAGTGACTGTAAGAAGGTCTCGCACGCACTCAAACGTATTGAGGGCCGAAGCCTTCGGCCCCAGCCCCGCAAGGATTACGATAAGAAAAGCTCTACGCAGATTCGTCTTCAAGATCATCATCTCCCAACGAGCCGAGGCTATACTTTTCCACCCGATAGCGCATGGACCGAAAGGTGATGTTGAGAAGTTTCGCGGCCTTTTTCTTCACCCCGCCGGCGGCGTGAATGGCCTTGATGAGCAGCTCTTTTTCGATCTGGCCCATGACTTTATCGAGATCCAGGCCATCATCGGTCACTTGTATTTCATGCGTACTGGCCATCTTGCGGCCCGAGGGCGTATTTACGAAGGGCGGCAGTCTTTCGGGCAGAATCGTGGCGCCGCCTTCCAACGCGACGGTCCGTTCAATAATGTTCTCAAGTTCGCGCACGTTGCCGGGATAGTCGTATTTCTTCAACATATCCATCGCTTCGCTGCTGATTCCGCCGATGGTCTTGGTCAAGCGGTCATTGTACTTTTTGAGAAAGTGATTCGCGAGCAAGGCGATGTCCTCGGGACGCTCGCGGAGGGCGGGCGTGCGGATACCGATCACATTCAATCGGTAAAATAGATCTTGGCGGAACGTCCCCTTCTTCACCATGTCTTCGAGATCGCGGTTGGTGGCGGCGATGATTCGCACATCGACTTTGCAGTCTTCCGTTCCACCCACGCGTCGAATCACTCGCTCCTGAATCGCGCGTAGCAGTTTCACCTGAATGGTCAGCGGCAACTCGCCGACTTCATCTAAAAATAGGGAGCCGCCATCGGCCACTTCGAATAGGCCGGACTTATCGGCGATGGCACCGGTGAACGAGCCTTTTTTATGACCGAACATTTCGGATTCCATAAGGGATTCGGGAATGGCACCGCAGTTCACGGTCACGAACGGCTGATCTTTAAGGGGCCCGTTGAAGTGAATGGCTTTTGCCACCATTTCTTTACCAGTACCGCTCTCCCCGGTGACGAGCACGTTGGTCGGCGTCTGCGAAACGCGTTTGATAAGTTCGTAGATCCGATGCATGGCATCCGAGTTGCCGACGAGATTCTGGAAGCTGTATTCGCGGTTCAGCTCTTTTTTAAGTGTGCGGTTCTCAACTTCGAGATTGCGAGAGCGGAGTGCGTTGGCGATGTTGATGCGGACTTCATCGATCTTAAACGGCTTCGTGATGTAGTCGTAGGCGCCGAGCTTCATCGCCTCGACGGCGGTCTCAGTGGTGCCGAAGGCCGTGATCATCATAAAGAGAAGATCCGGGTAGGAATCGCGAACCTGGCGCAGCAGCTCGATGCCCGTCAAGTTCGGCATCTGTAAATCCGAGATCACGAGATCGAAGGACTTCTTTTTTATTACATCGAGGGCTTTCTGGCCATCCTCGGCGACGGTGACCTCGTAGCCTTCTTTGCGCAACATGATTTCGAGGAACTCACGGATGGATTCTTCGTCATCCACCACCAAAACGCGTGATTTCATAGCTGTCGTCCTCCAGGACAAAAGGCAGTGCCGATAAACGGCGCTGCTACTTTTATTGTCAGAAATTTTCCAAGCATTCTCAACCGTTGGCTTCCCGTTTCTTGGGAATCAAGTCTTCAGTATGGACATCTCTGTGGGCCGGAAACTCAATCAGGAACTTCGTGCCCTCACCGACCACCGAGTCCACAAACACACGGGCCTTGTGCGCCTGCAGGATTTTATGGGTCACGGCTAGACCAAGGCCCGTACCTTGCGGTTTGGTTGTATGAAACGGCTCAAATATGCGATGCAGGTTCTCTTTTTTAATTCCGCAGCCGTTGTCGCGGACCAACAGCACGACGAATTCGCCTTGGTCGTGGGTTTCCACTTCCAGTTTGGCCGCGGCCGTTTTGT
>JALHOQ010000023.1:26479-27624 GCA_022842925.1 Bdellovibrionales bacterium | reverse complement strand
TCTTTCAACCCAGCGGAGTCTTGCCAGTTCAGCCGGATCGATGCATTCTCGCTCCCAGTGGATCTGGTATCTTTTAGATGCCGTTAGATTGCCCCTGAGTTCGTGTAGCTTGGCGCAGCCTCCACCATTTCGAAAGGCGACCTTTGGTCGCCTTTGCTGGCTCCCCAAATTTCTCCATTCTGTTGATTGGCTCGCTGGCGCGAGCGGCCTGCGGCGCGGTTTTAGCGAAGATTCGATCAGATATGGAGCCCACTTGCCAATAAACAACAAGAAGCGCTGGAAGTCTTGTACATGGACCTGGAACCCCAAACGCGGCCCCAAGCCGCAGCCAAGTTTGGAATCACCATCGACTCCCTCGACCCCACCCTCATCGATATACATCTTTTCGATGACCCATTTTTAAAACCATTATTAGAAGCTGTCTGTTCTGCACTTCATAAATGATACGATAAACACCCTGACGAATTCGGTAAGCCGAATCTTCACCCGCCAGTTTTCGGCAAAAGGGCGGGTACGGGTCGATCGCCAAACTTTGAATAGCCGCGACGACTCGAACCAAATCCTTTTTAGGAATTTTTTTCTCACGCCGATTCTTGGTTTCAATTTGAGACATCGCAATACATATTTGTCGGCTCTACTTTTCCCAGCCCCAGCTATCCTTATCTAGTGGCATAAAGGGGTGACAATGAAGAAGTTCAAAAACTCGGCTGTGACAGCGGGGACGGTATTCCTTCTTTTACTCACGTTTCAAAATTGCTCGAATGGCTTCGAAAACGTAGATGGATCAAGCAAAGATTTTTTATCGCCGAACATTCAATCCCCTTCTCCGAATACTAACCCAACACCAGGAAGCGGGCCTTCCCCTGGCCCCTCGCCTACGCCTAATTCCTGGCCGGCACCGGTCAGCGCGTTGACCCATGTCTATTTAAATTCCGACTCGGTATTGTCGGACCGGGCCTGTTCAGCCGAATATGTGGCTACTACTGGATTTAACAAAGAACCCTTGTGTTCCCAGAGCCTCGGGACTGCCGCCGGCAATGTGATCTCGGATGTGAGGATTGTAGCTCAAGGAGAGGTGTGCCCCGCTGGCTATCAGGTTTCTGGCACCCATTTGTCGTGGCACAACTCCGGGGCTCCTAAGTACG
>JALHOQ010000023.1:0-26469 GCA_022842925.1 Bdellovibrionales bacterium | reverse complement strand
GCCTAAAGATCATGCCCTCCGCAACAGCGACCCGCTTTATAACCGACTTCTATAGGGCAACCACCGCATGCGCACCGGGCGATCTCGAAATAGGCCATGAACAATGGTCGAATCAGGCAAAGCTCTGCGCGCGCTTTCAGGATCGGGATATGCTTCCCCCGAGCTCAATCACTTCATTTGTTAGCGCCGAGCCCGTTGCTTCTAACCCCCAGTACTTCAATTGCCCCACAAGACCTTCACCCTTTGCCGCTCTAAATAAAGGCGACGGCCAAGCACGGAGCTTTCCATTTGCGTGTCCTAGTTATCAATCCAAGACAGACGCCAGTCAGGTCATAACGGAAGTAGCCCTTGTGGATATTGGCGCCGCCTGCCCGAGCGGAATGCAAACTCAAGGCACTGTGGGTCTGGATATTTCTGGCGCCAACACGCCCCGATTCGAGCTCTGTGCCCGCTTCGCGCCCGCGCGAAACGCCATGCGAGCTCTACAAAATGTATATTGGTCTGTCACGAGTTCGATCGGCCGAGCCAAGTGCCGAACCGGCGAAATCACCCTCACTACTCTAAAATTTCAACAGTATTCGCAGCCGACTGAGATCTCGTACTGCGCACGATTTTAGAGCCTTGCTTCGCAGTCGGCATCAAAATCAGTTTCGATCGAATCATGAAACTCAATCACGGATCGCGAACACCCACACAGGTTCATTTCTAACTTCGTCAAAATAAAGGATTTGATCGAGATAAACCCACTGGTTTCCAGGCAAAGGGATTGGCAACAGATACTGCAGATCGAAAGCCAAAAGTTCCTCGCGTGTGGGTTTTGGCCCTTCTGCAAGACCAAGAAATCGAAGTCGATGCAGGCCGATCTGACTGTTTACATCCAAACCATGCAAATCAAGTACTCTTTCGCGATCCTGATCGCGCACAAAACCTTTGCGCAAAGCCTTAGTGAAATCGATCGGAAACTGAACCCTTACTGAAGAGATAAAAATATTTCCTCTTCCTTGTCCCTCACTGAACGCCATCGCTGCGGAGAGAAAACTTTCCCAACTCTTGTCGAAACGAGCCCTGTTGTGCGCAAACTGAGCCGCTACCTGGGCACTAACTGCCAAAGGCACTGTAAAGGCTATAAATCCGGCGAGCATAGGACTACTCTCAGCAATATATACGGGAGCCACCACTCCGACACCGCAAAGAAGGGCGACGGACGGGAGCATCATACGCTGGAACCGCCTCAGTACAGTTCCGGTTCGACCCATTTCAGGGGACGCAAATTGGTTGGCATACACGTCATCACATTTTTCGAGAGCCACCACAGAATCTCGGAGCACTGACTCTATGTTTGCTCCGCGCACTTCAAAGGCTTTGATAACTCGTTGGGGTCGAAACTCCAGATCTCTTCTCAACCCCTCAATTCGCATTCCGACTTTTTCACCAACGGCGCCAGTAATTTTAGAAATTGGCCCTTGGAATTGGACCGAAGGTGCGACCGACGCTCTTTCGGATGCCGGCGATTGAACCCCTGACCTCTTAAGTTGACTCTCAATCTCTCGAATATTGACATCAAACTGAACACCGGATCCAGAGGCCACGACCAGCAAAGCTTCACAAACCTCGGCTTTAAGCGGAGCCGCAAACCCGTGATTGATTGCAAACATTCCAAACAACAATGTAACAACTAAGTACCGCGTGGCCATCCTGCAACCCTTCACTATTTAAATTTGCTCGTGAGATTTCTGCCTGCAAAGGATGATCCATCAGCACGCTGTGTTTTCTTTTGCGATCACTGACCAACAGTCGCCACGGGAAACGCGCTTGTGACCGCCTCTCTCCAGCGCTCGGCCAGAGCCCTAAGCCCTGTTTCATTGAAATGCGGAAATGAAATTTCTGATCGAAACACTTCACGTCCATCGGCAGATTTCCCAATCAAAGCGTCGGAGTCTACACCAGCGAACACGAACGGAACTGTGTCAACTACCCTTTGCTGTTGAATGCGCATGAGATTCACATCCTGAGCGGAGGGGACCGTGTTGGGATAGAAGACACCATCGCTTCCATGAGGTAGTTGTAAATTTCCTGAATCAAAGCCGGGTCTCCACTGCGCGAGCGTGACACCCACTTTAGAAACGAGCCGAGGGAGATCGGCAAGGCCTGAGTCTTTACGAGAATTGACTATTATGCTCATTAGGATTTTGCTGTAGTAGTTCGCTTCCATATTCGGCGATCGCAAGGTCTCCTGATACACGGAATCGCTTTCACCTTGATGCCAAAGGACAGCCCTTAGTCCACCCCGATTTGCTAAAAACTTGAGGCGTGAAACTAAACGCGCATACGGAAACCCGGCCCGCATACACGAATTGTATTTGATCCCGCTGGGCAATGAGAATGAACCCGGGCACAGACCACTTGAGTCATTTTCAATAACCCAAGAACCACCTCCGAAAGGTGACTCAATGTATTTGTTGTGAATTAAGTCATTGTCGAAATTGTAGTAGCCGTAAGCTCCCGCAATATTTGCTGCTGCAAAATTCACATTGTTGCCGTTCTTTGAAGGATCAAGCGGCAGAGATTGCGCCCATTGCGCCGTACTAAAATAGGATGGGTAAGGCGGAAGATCTTGAACCATTGGATTGGAGCGCTCTAGCCATTTAAAGATGTTCGTTCCTGCAATCCCCAAGGGCACGATCGCAATCGGAACTTTCCACTTGTCATGAAGGCCATCCCCAAATGGACACCAAGGTGATCCGCCTTGACGTCCCAATCCTGGCAGCCCCATATTTCCAGCTGGCGCGTAGGGATCAATTCTTCCCATTCTGCTCAAACTTGAGCCCACATTTGGATCATATTGAGAGTCGCGACAACTCGACCATTCTGTTCCGTCGAAAAATGAGACCATGCCGTCGGTGGTGGTCTCCAAGGGCACATCCCCAGCAAATGAGGAGTTGCTTTGACCGGCGACTATAAAGATATCTCCAACTCCAACAGGCCGAACTGTGAATGATTGCCCATACCGTTTATCTTTGACGGCTCGAATACTGATTTCATAGGAACCGCTTTGAAATCCTGCGGCGACATCAAATCGATCGCCAGAACCAATGGGCCCAAAAGGCAAGCGGATCCATGGGCTAAGATCGCCGGTGCTCCTGGACCGATACTGAACCTCAACGCAGTCAACCTCAGAACTGGCGACACCCCTGAAATGGATGGGACCGACTCCCGTGTTGTCGCGCTGAAAGACTTCGTAAGGCGCAGGGGAAGTGACCTTAATCTCAGGTCCGCCGGACGGATGATCGTTGAGTTTCTCGCACTCCCCAATAAGCCCCAGATTGGTCACTGCCGAAAGGCCCGAGTAAACTTTCGAATCGAGCGGAGTGCAATTCTGAAAAGGCAGCACACTCATAAATGCGAATATGAACAAGCTAAGAGTGCGGCCTGACCTACTTGACATAGGTCTATTTTACGGCAGGCATGTGAATTGGAGGTCAGAAATTTTTGTATCTACCTCTTTTAAGAATCGCTCTCGAATGAAAAGTGTCTCAAAGCGAGACTACTTGTCATCCAGTTTCATGAGCCTCAAGATACTTCAAGATTTCGGCGCCGACACGGCCCGGGCAACCTAATACGTGGCACAGCTTCTGCTCATTCCTGAACCGTGAGGAGTGTGACCACTATGAAACTGAGTTTGAGCCTACTTGAGAGTGTGACCTTGACGCTTTTAGGCGTGGGGCTGGCATTTCTTTCAATGGAGTCAAGCGCCCTTCCCGCCTTTCAGAAACTTCGAATGACTCATATTTATGCCCCCAGTTTCACGCGAGCCATCCCGAACATGAAAGCGGTTCGCATCAGTCTCTCTCATGAGATCTCCGATCTGAATATGAAAATCCAGAGCGAGGGTAACCTCGCAAAATTTGAAACTTACCAGGAACTTTTTCTCGCCGATTTAGATAAATCGCAAGGCACGCACATGTGCGAGGCCCTTTCGAATCTGCATCGCACTTTCTCGAATGTCCGGTTTGTTTTGATCATGATCGATGGTGTTCTAACGAACTACCAATCCCCCGTTAAAGCTTGCGATTCAAAAATTGTACTTGTCGATCCCGCGGCTACTGGAACCCAAAAAGTCGCTGAAACTTTAGAGCAGCTTTATAAACACTGAAACTCAAATCCCAATAGGTTTAACAGCTATTCGAGCTTGCGGAACTTAGCGGTTGTGGCTTAATAAAGAGCCATCCCTCTTGCTGGGTTGGCAAGGGATTCCGGAGGCTCTTGTGATAAGGAACTTTGCAATATTGTCCACGCTACTCTTAATCGGCCTGCCGGCCCATGCCGCGGCTCCATTTCCTCAGGCCTTTCATGGCTTAAGTGTGTCGACGCTCAAAGCGAACAGCACATACTATCCGCGTTTGGGGCTGCACCCTCAAACCTTAAGCATTTACTACACGACTGTGAACACTCATGGGTTGCTGACCGCGGGATCATTTGATGATGTTGCTGACAAAAATTCCCGTTTCAACATCCGCATTTACTCAGATGACATCGTCGATCTATTTAAACAGTATGCGCCACTGGGTCTTATTCCACGCGAGATTTCGGCCACGAATTCCGGTGAGATTCCAACCTTCAATGTCATCTGGGAAAAGTCGCCGGTCGAGGCGGCTCTCTATGTCGACATGAGCGATGCAGGGTTCGATGCCCGCTACAAAGAGTACGTGGTCAATCAAGGTTATCGCATCTCTCAACATGTCACTTACACCACTCGAGTGGGAAACCGACCTCGACAAATGTGGCATATGGCGGTGTTCAAAAAGGACCGCAAAGGTTTTTATTTTCATCATGGAATCGACATTCCGACCTTCCGCAATCTGGCGACTCACTATGCCTCGCTAGGCTATTATCCGGACTCCATCAGCTTCACACCAATGACCGAAGGCGAACGTATAAGCGTGATTTTCTTACGTCCCTCCGCCCGAACGATTGCCTCGCCCGACATGACGGCTGCCGGCTATCAGGATCAATTCGACCGAATGGTGAGGGCGGGCTTCCGACTGCACCAGGTCGTCGGCTACCACCGAGGCGAGCGCTTCGCAGCAATTTGGCAAAAGCAGTAACGGCAAGCAAGGGACCAAAATGGTCCCGCCAGGAATTCTTTACTCATAATATAACCCTGAATCCCCTTTATTTCTCTCACCAACGATGGTCCACCCTTTGTATTGTCGTCCGTTGTGTTGGTTTGCTTAAAGGAGTCCCCGTTCATGCGTAAACTCGTCACCTTGCTGCCCCTGCTTGCCCTCGCCCTCACCGCCTGCGGCCAAGCCAAAGGCCCCCGCAGCTCGGCCCAACCCGCCCACCACAAGCTCACGGAGTGCCCGCCCGTTGGCAAAAAAACGTTTAAAAAAGACTACCGGTCCCGACAAATGGAAACCGCCATCGAAAACGGGAATTATGTGATGA
The DNA here is from genome assembly GCA_022842925.1 of Bdellovibrionales bacterium. Lineage (GTDB taxonomy): Bacteria > Bdellovibrionota > Bdellovibrionia > Bdellovibrionales > UBA1609 > JALHOQ01. The sequence continues at coordinate 21,021 of JALHOQ010000023.1, read as the reverse complement.
TTGAGGATGATGCCAAAATTATATTGAATGGAAAACTGCTGGCCTGGCCCGGAGGCAAGGGCATGAGTTACGCTGGCGGCTGCAGCAAGGGAACGCTGATCGTGAACGTCTCCAAGAACAGCTCCTACGCGACCTTCACGTACAGCTGGAACGACAAAGGCCAGCTGACCGTTGTCACCAAATCCAACGATCGCGCCGTTCCCAACCAAGTCGAAACCTGGGATCCGAGTCATTAGCTAAAAGACTCCAGCCTCCACCAACGCGAGGCATCTTGGGCTTGCCCTAACCCAATCCAGCCTTTAAATTACGAGCTTCAAAAAACCTAAGCTGGATTACGACATTGAAATACATAATCGCCCTACTGATTTGTCTGCCGCTGACCGCTCAAGCCTATTTTCGCCTCGATCCGGCCCCGCCACACACGGAGAAGGTCGAGTTCAAGAAGCTGTTCACCGATATGCCGGACACAACTTGGCATTTTCTCAAGAGGTCCTTTGCACGCGACTCTATCCCCGGTTGGGCCCTGATCCTCACCACTAGCTGGGCCACTTACTATTATGACGCCGATATTTACGAAGGTACGCAAAGGACCGGACGACGCTGGGGATTGTCGAATTTCGATAAAACGCGCACGGTGTGGAAGGTGGGGCAGTACGATATTTTGCGCCTCCCCTCCGATACCAACTCCGCCCTTTATTTTCTCGGTGACGGCTGGCTGCACCTAGGCACTGCGGCCGCAATGCTCGGCACTGGCTATTTTGGCGACCATGTCAGGCCCTACAACACCGGTCTTCAGCTCTTTCACGGCATGACGATTTCGACCGTTGTTAGTCAAATTATTAAGCGCTCCACCGGTCGCGAAGTACCGAGCGACCGGACCGAACCGCGCGGTAAATGGCGACCATTTCCGAGCCCTAAAGCCTACGATGCCAATACGGCCAAGTACGATGCCATTCCCAGCGGTCATATCATGACCGCCACCCTTGTCTTCACCATCATTCGCGGCAACTACCCCGAGCATAATTGGTGGCTCTTCCCGACTGAGATTATTTACCTATCCGCGCTTGGCTTCTCCATGGTGAACAATGGCGTACACTGGGTTTCGGATTACCCGCTCGGCATCGCGATCGGCTACATGATCGGAAAATCCTCCCTCCGCATGGGTCGGCAGAAAGATTTTGAGAACGAACAAAAGGAAGCACGCAATTGGAATCTCGTCCCCAGCTTCAGTTCCGAGGGAGTGCCGACCATAAATGCGGTTAAAGCTTTCTAGTTTCGCATTCACATTATTGTTCTCGTTCTCAGCGACCGCCAGTGATTGGCATAAGATTCCGGGGGAGCTAGCCTCACCTTGGACCACGAAGGCCCGCCCGTGGCTAATCGGCGGATCCATGCTGACCCTAGGCATTCTTATGCATGACGAGACGACAGAAGACCCCCTACAAGATTCCTGGTCGACGCGAAAGCCACTCGGCAACTGGGCCGAAGTGGGTGACCTAGGCGGCCAAGCCATTCCCAATGCGGCCTACGCCCTTGGCATGTTAGGAATGTATTGGCAAACCGACAATCAACTCTTTTCTAAACGGGCTACCCTAATGGCCAAAGCCAGCGCCTATGCCATTGCGGCAAATTACCTCCTTAAAATCTCCTTTAATCAACAGCGACCGAATGGAACGGACTACAAGTCCTTTCCCTCGGGTCATTCCGCGTCGGCGTTTGTATTCTCAACTGTTGTTTGGGCGGAGCATGGTTGGGCGTGGGGAGTGCCAGCGACAATGTTGGCCACTCTCACTGCCGCTAGCCGCATAAATGATAACATGCACTATCTGCATGATGTCGTGGCCGGAGCCACTGTCGGCATCGCTTATGGTCTTGGAGTTTATTACCACACGAGACAAACCGAAGAAGGTGGCTCCCCAGACTCAACCGAAACAGTTCAATGGTCTTTCGCACCCATCATCACCCGTGACGTGCAGATGGGCCTGGTCACGTATCGCTTCTAAGCCAACCAGTCGCGACCGGCATAGGCCAGCGCGGAGACCGCGCCGAACTAGACCTATCATGTGCGGCTTTGTATCGATTTGGAACGAATAGTCTAAGCGGCTCTTGCAACCGCCTGATATCCATTTAAAATTTAAATAGAGGGGCCGGTAGTGAACGACCGGGGGGAGCCGTGCATGTCGCGTAGAAAGACTCCAAAAAGCAGATTCGGTTTAGCTGCCGTAATCGGCGCCGCCGTCTTGGTTCCGTTTCTGGCCAGCACCTTCAACTCCTGTGACGCTTTTAAACGGAGCAAGAGTGAGAATGTAACCGTGGCCGCGACGCCGCCCGTCACTCCGGATCCAAATCCGAATCCGAACCCCAATCCAAATCCCAACCCGCAGCCAATTCCGGGCCTACAAAACGCCTGGCTCACTCTCAACAGCAACAATCCCCCGGCCGCGCGAGCCAATCACTCGGCCGTTTGGACAGGCACCCGGATGATCATTTGGGGTGGCCAAAATGCCGCTGGCTACCTGAACGACGGCGCCGCACTCGATCCGCAGACCGGCAATTGGAGCCCGATCAGCAATGTCGGGGCGCCCACCGCGCGCGCGGGACATAAAGCCGTGATAATCAATGGCCAGATGATTCTTTGGGGCGGCACCAATGGCACCAACTATTACAACGACGCGTACTCCTATGATCCCGTCCTCAACGCCTGGGCCCCGCTCACCTTCGGCAACCAACCCGCGCCGCGCGCCTACTTCAGCGCCGTCTCGACCGGCGCCTCCATGCTGATTTGGGGTGGAATGTCGGCCGTGCAACAGACAGGCTTTTCTGATGGTGGCTATTATATGCCGAACACACCATGGGCGCTGCTCACCGGTGTCGACCCCATACTTAAGCGCATCGCCCACGCCGCCGCCTGGACTGGCAACAGCATGATTATTTTCGGTGGCATCAACAACGGCATCACCTCGCAAGACGGCTTTATCTTTATTCCCAACACGCTCGTCTTCGAACAGCTTTTGGTTACGGCAAATACGCCTGCCGCTCGTCAAGAACACAGCGCAGTCTGGAGCGGGCAATACATGGTTGTCTGGGGCGGGCTCCTCAACGGCATCACCACCAGCTACTACGGAGACGGACGCTTATTTGAGTCCGCCACTAAAACCTGGCTGGTGATGAATAGCACCGGCGCGCCGGCGGCAAGAGCCGGGCACACCGCGGTCTGGGCCGGCGACGCCATGATTGTGTGGGGTGGACTGAGTGGCAATCCGGTCACCTACTACAATAATGGCGGCGTCTTTCACTAATGGCCTGACTTAAGATTTTGGAACTTTAGATTCGTCGACGGTGATTTCGATCTCCACGCGACGATTGGCGGCGCGGCCTGTGGGAGTCTTGTTATCGCCCACCGGGCTATCCGGTCCCATGCCCACGGTTGAAATCGTAGCTTCGGGAACTCCTCCAGCCGCGAGCTGACTCTTCACAGCCATCGCGCGCTGTTCAGACAACGCCTTGTTGGTTGCAGCCGAGCCGGTCGCGTCGGTGTAGCCTTTGATCACGAGTACGTTTTCCGGGTACTTTTTCAAAATCGCCGACATCTGCTGCAGATTGGCTGTGCTTTTGAGGTCGGCTTTGCCGGAATCAAAAAGAATGTCGCTCTTCAGTTTCGTGACAATTCCCTGCTCCGTGCGTTTGGTTTCGGCGATCTTTTGCAATTCCTTCGCCTGCTTATCCATTCGGTGGCCGACAGCGCCACCCACACCGGCTCCGAGCGCCGCTCCAACCATCGCACCAGCGGCGCGATTGCCTGTCTGGTGGCCGATGACCGCTCCCAAGACTCCTCCGGCTGCGGCACCCACACCAGCGCCGACTGCGGTTCTCTTACCGGCCGATTCACATCCGGCCAAAGCGACGGCCGACACGATACCCAAAACTAAAACCGAATTTCTCATGCTTCCTCCAGTTGATTGTTCAAGAGATTAAGATGGTAGAAGAGATTATTTCGGATGGGTAGATGCCTCCTCCCCCGCCTCACTATGAAATTAGAATAGAACCCGAAAAGCATTTCTTATAGCTCTCAAAAAATCCTATGTTTTCAAGCGTTTAAGCCGGAAAAATAATTGACCCCAACGCGGCGCACATGGGACAAGCCCGCATGCCATACATTTTTGCACTCGCCCTTTTTCTAGCCCCCACCTGCTCCTTCGCTCACTCATCCAAAGGGGAGGAGGCCTGCCTAAGAATTCTAAGCGGCGAAGGTTTCCGCGCCAACCAACCCAGCTCGAGTCAAAGACAGATGGCCATGGGTCTTGAACTCCTAAAAATTAAAACACCCGACGCGGGCAATGTGCGCACCATGATTGTAAATGAGGAAATTCGTGAGCTCAGCCGCGCCAACTTGAACCGGTTTATCGAAGAGATTCCACGTCCCCCGACCATAAAAGTGACCCCAGAGCAGCAAGCACGAATCGAGGAGATGGCGGCCAGTCTGACCTTTATCTCAGTCGCCCGCTACCAGCCCGATATGATCGGCCCCATTGGACCGACGGATGATTTATATTCTCGCTTAGTCGGCGGTAGCAAGACCGTGGGCCTACGCGTGATCGCCACTCCCAAGCCGAATGAACTGCAATCCTTGCAGGGTCTGCTCTATGGGGATTCGATTCGCGCCGATGCCGAATTTGTTCGCCGCTACGGCGTGGTTGTACCTGATTTTTCGAATGTCATTCAATTGCTCAACTTTTTTGCTAAATGGCAGCCTGAATCGCTTGAGCAGGTAGTAAAGATCAACCGTTACAACCTTCCCACGAACGTTCGTACTGTTTCTCAGTTCCGCCAATATTTAAATCCCTCGCGCATGAGTGAAATTCTGCCCGATCATGCGCTTCCCACGCGACTCGCGCCGCTGAAGGAAAATTTCCACCTCTACCTATTAACCGTTCCCGATGCAGAAATTTTCTATCGCCATATGTTGATCGTCTACATGCAACTCGCAATTGAAGTCGGCTTGAGGTCGATGATGGATTACGAAAGGGCCTGGAGCCTTCCGGGTTGGGCCGGTTACCTTTTTCAAGAGGCCATGCAGGCTGCCGGATGGCCTGAGGGCGCCTCGGTCCGCGTGCCATTGAATCTGCCCCATTATGGAATTATCCGGTACGACGAAGTCCGCCCTCCCGATCCCCGTGCGAATTTTCGCAGGGACACCCGCCGCCTTGACCATAAGCATATGCCGTAGCCATAATGGGCCCTAAATGGCCCATTCGCATCATCCACATCATCACCACCATCATCGCACGCCCGACGGCAGCGTCCGCAATATCGGCATGGCCTTCTGGCTGAATCTGCTTTTCGCGACTGTGGAACTGGTTGGCGGATGGTACACGCAGAGTCTCGCCGTGATGTCGGATGCGCTTCACGATTTCGGCGACGCCATCAGCCTCGGCCTAGGTTATTTTTTGCAAATCAAATCGTCCGAAGGTCCGAGCGAGAACTTTTCCTACGGCAAGCGCCGACTTTCGCTTCTATCAGCCTTTATCTCCGGAATGGTGATCAGCGGCGGCGCGATTTACATTGGCTATGTAAGCCTGTCCTCTCTGCTCTCCGATCAAGAGCGCGAGCCCCATGGGCTGGGAATGATGGGACTGGCGGTATTTGGTATAGCGGTAAATGGCTTCGCCGCATGGAAGCTGTCCCACGGCCAAACTCAGAACGAAAAGATGATGAGCTGGCATCTGCTCGAGGACGTGTTGGGGTGGATCGCCGTCTTAGTCGGCAGTTTATTGATCTGGCTTTTCGGTTGGAATTGGCTGGACCCGGCGTTGGCTCTTGGGATTTCGGTCTTTGTTTTGATTAACGTCTTTAAGGCGCTCTCCTCCACCATCACGCTCTTTCTCCAGGGTAATCCCGACCCCAATGCCCTTCGCGACTTCCGCACCCAGGTCGAAGAACTGCCCGAAGTCTACGAGACCCATGACGTGCACTTTTGGAGTTTAGACGGAGTCCGCCACATTCTCTCGCTACACGCCGTGCTTCATGACCTAAAGACCGCCGAAAAGGTGAAGGAATTGATTCGTACGAAAGCCCAGGTTCTGGGCGATTGCCATGTGACTATCGAGATCGAATCGACCGCCGAGCACTGCCACAACGACTGCGAACACGACCACGAACATCACAAAGCATGATGCTCACCCTCTACCGGTTGATCGCCGCACCAGTTATGGTTTTTGGGCTTTTCATGTTCAGCCCTTTCAAGCGCAAACTGCGCCAAGTCTTAGCTTTGAAAATGCAAAAGCGTTTTCCGCCGTCGTTCTCCATTTCACCCTTTTGGATTCATGCGGCCTCGGGTGAATTCGAATATGCCAAAGCGGTGATCCGCGAAATCAAACGGCGCGACCCATCGGCCCCGGTGATCGTGACCTATTCCTCCCCCACTTATGTTAAAGCGATTGAGGGTTTCCCCGGGGTGGATTTTTCTTTGCCTTTGCCACTCGATTTACCCGGCCCGTGCGCGGCTTTTTTAAAAAAGTACAAACCCCGTTGTGGTCTGATCGCGCGCACGGATCTTTGGCCCGAGATTCTCTCGCAAGCGCAGCAGCGACAGATCCCGATTGTCCTATTCTCCTACACACAAAGGCCACCCGAACGTATGAGCTGGCTGGCCCGTAAAACCCGAGCGTGGATGCTTCAATACATCTCGGAGATCCGCTGCGTGACCGAAGAGGATGCGGTTCACTTAAAAGCTTTGGGAGTTCAAAGCCCCATCACGGTCGAAGGTGACACGCGCTACGATCAGGTTCGCTACCGCCTCAGCCATCCAAAGGAATTGCCACTCGCGCTTCAACCCCGACTTCCCGCGCTCGTGGCGGGCTCCACCTGGAAGGCGGATGAAGAGGTTTTGCTCGACGCACTTACACCGCTGTTAATAGCCAAGCGCATGCAACTGATACTCGTACCGCATGAACCCGACCACTCCCATATCCAGGCCTTGGCGGGCGAACTTGAAAAGCGCGGCCTTAGCCACGCCCGCTTCTCGAGCGAGAAAGAGTGGGGAGACAGGGACATTCTTCTGGTTGATCGAATCGGAGTTTTAGCGGAGCTCTATCAATGGGGCACGTTCGCTTTTGTCGGCGGCTCCTACCGCGGCAGCGTGCATTCGGTGATGGAACCCTTAGGAGCCGGGCTCATCACGCTTGTCGGTCCTCACCATTTGAACAATCGCGAAGCCACCGAGTTCGCTAAGATCTCTATTGGCCCCTTTTCCGCCGTTCATCCTTGCCCCAACGCGGAAAGCTTTAAACGGACAGCGGAACTGATTCTGGAGGGCGACGCCGCCACCCGCAAGGTCGAGATTCTAAAAGCCTTCGACTCGCGACTTGGCGCGAGCGCTAGACTTACCGCTGGAATCTTTGATCGCAAATCGGCGATCCGCGCGGACGGCGATCCGCAGAACGCAGTTCACAACTAGAATCGGGTTCATACATCGTGCGCTCGAGTGGAAGCTCGGTGCCCTGCTCGTTCTCCCTGAGCTCGGTGTAATAGCCGGGAAACGAGGGACTGAGACCGTCCTTGCGATAGACTCTCAACATGTGATCCAGGGGCCAATCCAATGTTCGCTCTTTTCCAACCCAAACACCTTTCACAAAGTTTCCGATCGTAATGGGTTCCTGACCGCGGATGCGGCGAAGAAAGACACCGAAGTCCCGCTGACCGCGCAAGGCCAACAACCACGGATGGTTGTAGAGATCCGCCTGGTCCAGCATATCCCCTTCAGTAAAGTGCTGTGTAAAGTAGAAGTAACTTTCCTTTACCGTGCGCGGCTCTCTGTTCAACTGCCCCTCGCACACCATAATCCCGCGCCGTAGGTTCACCAATTTCCGATTCTGGTTCAGAAAACCAACCAAAGACATCGAGCCAGGTGCATTCTCTATCTCACTTATAAAATCCGGACTAAACCGCACAACGGCGCAACGTTCGAATTTATCCAAGCGAACCTTAAAGCCCGCGATCTGTGCCACAAGATAGGTCGAGTCGGCAATCGATGTGCCCTCCGAACTCCCGAACGATTCCCCGTACCCGGCTCCCACGCCTCCCTTTAGGCTTAAAGGCTTGAGCATGGCTCCATGAAAGTCCGCTTTATCTTTGGTCAATAAATTCGAAACTTTAGCCGGACCTACCAAGTCAAACAGCTCAACTCCGGCGCTGGCGCTTAGAGACCAATTGTAGTTTTGTGAGCGCGAAACCGAGAATCCCTGGCCCACATTTAGATTTAGGTTCATACCGCCGAGGAACAAATAGGGATCGTTGTCTTTACCGGTCTCAAAAACTCTGAGCTTGCGGTCGAATGAAACATTGGCCCCACTTAAGCACCTCTTCGTCAGGTTCGCGGCAGCCGAATTGAAGGTTTTTGAACCGAAGGGAGTCACGCCCCCGTTCTTTCGTACATACTCCACGGTGTTCCACGCCAATAGGGCACAGCCCGCGAAATTCGCGGAACGCGGCCTCTGAATGTCGTAGGAATTCAGAGCCTTCTCCTTGGTGTCAAAAATTGCGGAACGCAAAGTTTCTTTATTCCAAGGCGCCGGCAGAACATCGTCTAAATCCTTCGCATCAGTAAACCAGCGTCCCGGCGCACCGATATTGGGCGAAGCGAATTGCCAAGTGCGGTTGATAACAGACAATGCGCTCTCGAGCTGAATTGAATGGTCGGTTTTCTCGTACTTTTTTGGGGCTCTATCAATGCAGGACTGAAGGTCGTAACCGCATTCTTTTAGTTTATCGTCCGTAATTTCAATATCGTAGAGGCTTTCGTTGGTTAAGGATAGAAAGTCGACATTATAGGCCTTACCAAAATTATAAGGCGACGCCACGACGGGGCCGTTTTTCTCGTAAAGTTCTCGCCAGTTTTTATCACGTTCGATTAGATCATCCACATGGAGGTTGCAAAGATGACGAAGTGATCCGAAGTATTCGCCAAAGTTGTAAAGCGTGTTTGGTCTATAGTCCTGGGCCGCTTTCTCAGCTTGATCCTGCAGTTCCTTTTCTTTTGGCTTTAGAAACTGGTCGAACATTTCGGCTTGGGTCCGTCGAATATCTTCGGTCAACTTGTCCTGGATCACAATCGAATCGCCACATCGAGCTTCATCCAAGTTGTCGGTGGCGCGAACGGAATCCTTGTAGGCATTGTGCAGGAATATGACCGGACCGACGAAGGTTCGCGTTTTGAGAAAACTATTCTCCTCTCTAAACCGCTTGCAATTGTCCTCACCACAAGTAGGAAGCTTCAACGTAGTAAAATCATTTAGACGGAGTCGGCACTCGAGCGCCTCCATGATTTCTCTTTCGAATTTCGCATCTGGAGTTTCGTTTGGCGGGGGATTCGCGCGAATAGGACGTTGTTTATCATCACATTTTAAATCGATTCCCTTGGGAACCAAGCTAATATGAGCTCCAGTCGCATTCAGTTGTCTACCGATATCCGTGTAAATACCCTTAATTCGCGCTAAGTAGCGGGACTTTTTCTGTTCCAGTTCGTCGTTCTCGCGACGTAAAATTTGTTCTTCGGTTTCAGCTAGATTTTCCGGAGTCCGCTTCGAGCGAATTTTGGCGCGTTCGATGTCTAGATCCTTAAAAACTTTCCCCACTTGGTGGCGCAGTTCATTGTCGAACTGAAGAGCCCGTTCGTCCACCGCCTCTAACTGAACGAGGAAGTTGGCCCGCACCCGCATCATTCGCAGATCCTGCATCGTCAACTCGACCGGCTGAATAATCACGCCATCAGTCACTCGCACGAGCGCGGTTCGGGTTGTGACATACTCTTTGGTTCGCGCCTGAATTCCCATCTCTTTCAACCGCTTGTGGCGATGGATAACCTCGGGGCTGGTGGGCTCATGCTTCAGGCGGATCATGGATTGATTTTCCTGAAGTTTATCGATCACCACGCCCGCTTCTGCTGGGTCGAGATAGTTCTTTTGAATCGCGACCTTCATTAGCCAGATTCCGTCGCGCAGGGGCTCCGTCATTTTTCGGGCATTAATGATTCCGGAGTAGCGGAGCACTCGCGGCTGCAGCTCCATCAGAACAGTCTTTTTGACCTCGAGACCCATCAACGAGTCGATATTGTATTGAAAGCGAACCGTATGATACCCGTAATCGGCCAGAAAGAAGCGCGAGTCGACTTTCTTACTGTTCAGCAACTCCTCGGGAAAGTCCCCTTCATCGAAGCCAAAGGTAAACTTGTCATCCCAAGGATTGATAAAAAAACTGCGCTCAGCCGAAACGCCCTCACCCTTAGCAAATATGACTTCTTTTTTTATAAACTTCTCTGGTTCGTAGTAATTGTGAAAAATCGAAGACGTCCAGCTGATACAGCCGTCCGCCAAGGTTTCTACATCTTTCACTTCCGAGGTATCCTTGTACGACACCTTGAATGGCAGACCCACCACCTTATCACCGGTGAACCAATCGAGGACGCAAGTGGAGGCCTGGTAGCGCACAGTACGAGCCGTCGCGGTCTCACCGGGCTCGACCTGCACAAAGCGCAAGCGCACTTTCTCAAATAAATAGGGCGAAGCCTGTTGCGCGATCTTGGCATCGTAAGCTTCTCTAAAATTGTGCGCGTCACGTAGATACCGGGCCACACTGCAGCTGCCTTGGGCGTCGCGGCATTCTGTAATCAGGTCACCTTGAAAAGAGGAAGCGGGATTCTTAAGGTGTCCGAGATCGTAAATTCCCTCGAAGCTCTTCAATCCTTCCACTCCGCGGGGGATGAGCTTCATCACCAAGCGCAGGTTGCCCTGCGCAACACGGCCTTCCACCCAGGCGTCCATACGAAGCACAAGCTTGCCATCGATGACCCGGCCATAGCCGTTCACGGGATACTCGCGCTTGTCCTGAATGTGAATTTCTTGGCCATCTTTAGCGCGGGTCTTTAGGTTCCGATCCACGACCACGCCCGGATGCCTCTTCGCATCCTCTTGTCCTCGAACGGCGGCAATGCTTTCACCCGAACCGAGAATGACCTTTTGATCTAAATTCTCCCCGCCCTTATCGACGACGAGATGAGCTACGACGAAGAAGTCGCCGGAACCGATCGGCTCCCATCTTTCCTTATCCAAATCAAGCTGACCGCGAAACGCCACTTTCGGTTCAACCGTAATCTCGTACTTAACGAAAGTACCGGAGCTGCGTTCACTATTGCGGATGGTTTTGACCTGCACACCATCCGCGACCATTTCATCCGGACCCATCAGCGCGCCGCTGACCGCCTCGTTAAACTGCTCGTAGGGGACCATTTTCTCTTCGGGCAGCGTTTCCTCGCGCAGAAACTTAAATACATCTCCGCCCTCGCGAGCCTTATCACCCACAGCCCAAGGGTTGATCGCAAAACGGACACGTTGGCGGCCGGTATGAATCCCATCGCCAACAATATCCCGCTCCACAACTACCCAGCGACTGTTTCTTACGTAGTACGCGAAAGGAATGGTTTCGGACCACGTGAAACACCCACTGGGAGTTGTGGGCGAGACATCTAATATTGCAGTTTTGGTATCAGGATATTCGACGCGAAACTTCGGACCCTTGGCCTTGTAGTGAGTTGCGCGATCCTCGATACAGGCGCTGAAACTGTAATTCACCGCTCTGGGTACACGCCAGCTACTGATTCGGCCGCCCCCGTCGTTCTTATTTGTGTAAGCAGACTTTTTATTTACCAGAACGGCGTCCGCTTTCAGGCTGGTGACCAAAAAGGTTGCCCCGGCATCGGTGGCGCGATTTACGCCATCGGGTTTACCATCGGGTTTTGAGCACGCCGAGAGAAATAATATCAGTGCGGCGGCGATACCCAGATTGAAGACTCCACCCCTAGAACAACGATACATTGTCTGTCTCCACCCCGAAGAAAAACGATTGTAAGTCTCTTTGATTCACGTCCCGTGCAATCGTGCGGGCGTTATACATTTCCCCGTAAAGAGCAAACTTATGCTTGGGAAACTTCAAGTACACTTCGACATTCTCACCTACGCGGTTGGTATGCCCGAGCCGGGACCTATTGTAGTAAGCGACCGTGGAATCGGACTCGACAAAGAAGGAGCGAAAGCGCAAATCGAGTTCCACATCTTTAAACTTAAAGCGCGGACCGCCGCCCACCATTTGGCCGTCGGCCGCAAAGCTTTCGGCCTCGATATTTGTCATGCGCTTGTATTCGACGCCAAAGCCAAGCCACCCTTGGCAGAAGCAGGCTTCGGCCCCGCCAAAGTAGCCGCGAAAACCGCGAGTGAACTTGGTCACGAGTTCGCCGTCGACATACGAATTGCCTATCTTGGCGCTTTGTATCGCCACTTTGCTCGGCAACTTGGACCATTCGAAATACCCGCCGTAACCTTCGAACTCCCACCCCTCGAGGGCCGTGGACCTCAGCTCCAGATGCAGCGTTTGAAAGGCGGGCAAGGCTTCGCTCTGCTCTCGGTCACCCGTGCCGCTTTTGGATGTGGGGATCGTGTACTGATGAATCAACTCGGCGCTCGTGCGCTCGTAAAGCGGAGACTTTAACCGAGTTTGAATTCCGGGAAACGAGGCATAGTTCGAGACCATCATGGATGTGCGAAGCGCCCGTTGAGAGAGAATACCGCCGCGCACCTCAAGCGCTTCAAAAGGTTCGAGAGAGAGGTAGGCGTCGGAGAAAAAGATAAAATTCGTGTTGTCGTCGTCTTTGAAACGGTCCTGATCGCGAGCCGACCAAAAGCGTGCGAGTGGCGAGAGTTTGATTTTGAGCTCGGGCATAAGGCGAAACTCGAAATTGGCACCCAGATAAACATAGGCGCCATCGGAGGTATCCTTGCCCTCTTGGCGGGTGGCGCCTCCGACATCCAGATTAAAGTCGCCTTTCAGCTTGTACTGACGAGAACTTTCCGGCGCGTCGAAGCGCGTGGATAAAGTTCCATCTGACTGAGCATAGACTGAGCCTGAAAAGACCAGTCCACTCAGCACTAGCCGAAGTGTTTTTGAACCCAACACATCTGTCCCATTCCGACAAACGTCGATTGATTATTACTCGACCAATCTACAAAAACCGTTCCACTGTCGCTGTATTAACTTTTCTTTAAGTCACCCCCGTATACGAATCTGAATGCTGAGGCGCAACCAGATATTTATCAGGAATGTGTTAGAGCTGTAACAACTTCACAAAGTGATTGAGACTTCGTCACTTGGGCGCCGTCTCGAGAAACTTCAAACTTCGCACTCCGAACCAGCTGAACGACTCGCCATCCACAAGGGCATAGGGAAAGCCGAGCGCCGCAAGCGAGCGGCTCACTTTTACAAATGGAAATGGCTCACTTGAGAACAACAGCAACGTGGACTCTTTATCCGGCCACATCTCCAAATCGAGTTCCGGATATTTATTCGCATGCTTTGTCAGATAGGGACCAAAGCCGATGGCCGTGAGCGTGGAGCCGATAAAGGTGTCGCGGGATACAGCCATCCAGGGCCGCTTCCAAATGACATATTCCACACGGCGGATGGGCCCTGTCGGCCGTCGCCCCCACTCGATCAGGCCCGCAAAATCACTGCGCCCATCCCAATCCGGCCGGGGACCCTTCAGCTGCACCTCCTGCCAGCGCTCGACAAAGGGTTTTAAGCCCTCGGCATGGGTGGCAAGGCGAAGTTTTTCGAGGTTCGGGGGCACGTCCTGAAGGGCGCCGATATGGGTGTCGACAAAGGGGATTTGGCTTTGTTCGGCCATGAAACGCGGGTTTTCTTCGCGGTCGAGGACCAAAATGTCGGGTTTGAGCGCCTGGATTTTCTCCCAATCCCAATCCTTGGTGCCCCCAACGGCCGGGATAGCCTTCACTCGCTGCGCCGGGTGGATACAGAACCTAGTCCGTCCTACGACGTTTACACCGGCTTCTATTAGCGTTTCCGTCCACGACGGAACCAAGGACACTGCGCGCATGGACGATTGATAGTTCAATCAGTAGAAAATGAGAACCTTTGAGTGGGAGAGATTATGCAGTCGTTCGAACCTTTACGCGAGATCCGCCCCGAGACGGGCTATAAAAAAGACGATGTCCTGGTGATTTTTGGTGAGGTTTTCGCCCGGGGTTATGTAAACGGATTGATTGACCAGGCCCGAAAAGCCGGAATGAAGGTTATCTTCAGCACCGTCGGCCGCCGCGATGATCAGGACCAGCTCCGCCCTCTTACGGCTGAAGAACTCGCGACTAAAGAACAGCCCTTAATTAATATCCCCCTCGAATGCGGCTTTGATTTGGAGAAGTCATCGGCGGGCAAATCCCCCGCCGATCAACTGGCGGGATTGAAGCTATCCCAGGCGGACCAAGCCCAGCTCGACTGGGGCCAGATCGAAGAGTCGCGGCAAAAGGGCCGTGAGAGCTTCCGCGCGCGGGTACGCGAGTGGGTGGCCGCCCTGGATAAGCAGATCCCGGCCGGCCGAAACGTGTTGTTCGCCCACACCATGGCGGGCGGTGTGCCGCGGGCCAAGATCATTCTTCCTGTAATGAACCGAGTCTTTAAGGGTCACGGCGAGCGCTATGCCTCAAGCCAGGACTTTTGGAACAACACGCTCGGCAAGTTCTGTGCGATGAGCTTTTTGGATGTGACGGCCAACAGCTTTGCCGACTTGATGGACCTATCGGAGCCGCTCCGCGAGCGAGTGAGTCAGTCCGGCGGTCAAGTGTCCTATGTCGCCTATGGCTATCATGGAACCGAAATTTTGATGGGCCAGGAGTATAAGTGGCAGTCCTACGCGCCCTACTTACAAGGTTTCGCCAAGGTCGAACTGGAGCAGATTGCCGTGCGGTTCGGACTAAAAGGCGTGCAAGCTTCGGTTTACAATGCGCCCGAGATTCTGACGAACTCGAGTTCCATTTTCCTCGGCGTCGAAGTGGCGCTCTATCCCCTGCTCGGCGCTCTCAAGAAAGAAGGCGGCGCGCATCCACTCACTCGCGATCTAATGGCGACCTGCCAGGCCTTGTTGAAGCCGGAACATTCGCTCGACGAGATTTTAAATCTGACCGATCAATACTTCCGCTCCGAACTGATCGGCAAACATTGGTCCAAATATGAAATCTGGCCCCAGCATAACGGCCCTGAGCAGATGGCCCTAATGCGAACGACATCCGAAAAAATCATCGAAATGCATCGGGACGAAAAGAATCTGCTGACCGCTCGTTTAAGCGAACTCGTATTTAACGCCTGCGGAAAAGCGATGCTCCACGAAGCCATGAAACCGCGCAAACCCGTATGGTGGATCGGTCACGACCTCGTAGCCCGACTGGTTTAAAAGTCGACGGGCACCTAATAAAGCGGGCCCGCCGCCTTGAACTGATTGTACATATAGTAAGCCAGCGGCGCTCCGGCTGCGATGGCCAGAATCGCGAACTCCACGATCGGCTTATCGGGAATAAAGCTCAGCCAACGACGAATCCAAACTATAAGATACGGCAAACAAATCGTGATCAGGACCCATGGATTCACGTTCAAATAAAAATTCCCAGCCGTCATAATCAGGATCGGAAAAATGGTAAGGAACGGAACCACTGCGCCCTTGGCGATTCGGCTCGGCGCGATCAAGGCGATGGCCACCATCCCACCCAAAATCGTACAGAGAATGCTGACCGCTTGCGAAAACGAAGCGCTGGAATTGAATAACATAATAAAACTTAAACAAGTGATCGCGATCAACGGCATCCCGATCAAGGTCAAGATGTTCACCCGCTGAGCCTGCCGCTCATAGATCGACCAAGTGCCAAGCCCCAAGCAGAAAAAGGCCAGCATGTTTCGCTTCGCCACGTCGGTGCCCAGCTGATCGCGAATATGCCATAGCAGCAACAGTCCAAGCAGAAAGACAATCGCCGCCCGAAGCAGATACGGCGCTTGATGGGCGAAGGGAAATATCCACACAAACGCGGCGCACGCCAGCGCAGCGTAGGCCAAACTCTCGAGCGCATCATGGGGCGGAAAACTCATACGCGAAATTAGAAGGTAGGTGCCCACAAAGAATCCAACCCCTAGGAACAGAGCTTGGAGACGAGCGCGGAGCGGATCTTTCATGTTCCCCGTAAGAAAGACCGCGATCGTCACCAAGGCCGCGGGCATCGCGGCCGACTGTAAGAAGGATGCGACAAGCGGCGACATTATTCTTTTACGCCTTCGATGCTGACGATCACTTCGATTTCATCGCTGATCTCACCGGGTTTGGCCATGTAGGTCATTCCGAAGTCGGTGCGCTTCACTTTTAAAACGCCCTCGCCACCCGTGCGATCTTTACCCCACGGATCCTTGCCAGTTTTCATGTGATTAAAGGTGAAGGTCACGGGCTTAGTCACTCCGTGCATTGTGAGATCGGCCGTAATGTTGAACTTGTCTTTGCCGGTCTTTTTAATGGTTTTGCTTTTTAAGATGATATCCGGAAACTGCTTCACATTAAAAAAATCGTTGTTCTTCAAGTGCTCGTCGCGCTTCGCATTCATCGTGTCCAGCGAATCGGCTTTGACTTTGATTTCAAAGTTGGAGTTTTCCACCTTCTCCATATCCCAAGTCCACTTCCCTTCCACTTTCCGAAACATACCGTAGACATTCGAAAAGCCCAGGTGGTTCGCCTTAAACACAATCGACGCATGCGTATCATCCAGCTTGTAGTTTGCGGGGGCAGCCACAGCCATCGAAGAAAATAGGGCCAAACCAATCAGAATTCGTTTCATTGCATAACCTCCGTTGCTTCTTTTTGTGGAGCTATTGAAGCACCGAAGGTCCGCTGTTGTCTAGCTAGCTCGCTATTTCTGCACGCCCGGAATCGTGCACTCGCCTTCTTTGAATTGTTCAAGCGTTTGACAAGGCGCAGGGTCGGGTTGGCGATTCAGGATGCGTATCTGCTCCGCCACGGGAACCGTGTCAAAGAGCTTGGCTACAATCACGCGAAAGACCGATGAGAGCTCCGCCCGGGTCAGTTTGATATTCTGATTGATATTCACCGGCAGCTTCCAGCCCCAGCCAAAGTCAAATTCCCACTGCAAATCATAACTCAGCCACCATACGCGGAGCGTATTCCAACTGGTCGGGAACGACTTATAAGCCAAGATGTAGAGAAACACACCCTCGGCATCCCGCACGGATAAATCCTTTTGCAGCTTATCCTTCGCGTACCGTTGAATAAAGCCTGAGAAAACGGGAACCGCTTTACGTAATTCATCCGAAGTTAAAACCCCGTCGCGATTCGCATCAAAGCGGATCGTCACGGCTTCAAGATAGTGCAAGACAACCGCCACGATGGCGAGCTCCGACCTCTCGACCCACTCGATGCGAGACTCGGGCGGAACACCCTCCACACGCGATTTGGGCGAAAAGGCGGAATCCAAAATGTTTTTCGCGAGGGTAAAGCGCTCTTCAACGGGTGCGGTTCGGACATACTGGTGCATTCCCGGGAGATTGGCACCATAGAGCTCGATCATTTCGGGCACGCG
Source organism: Bdellovibrionales bacterium (assembly GCA_022842925.1). Taxonomy (GTDB): domain Bacteria; phylum Bdellovibrionota; class Bdellovibrionia; order Bdellovibrionales; family UBA1609; genus JALHOQ01. The sequence goes on along the minus strand of JALHOQ010000023.1, from coordinate 3,553 downwards.
CTCAAGGACACAGGCGCGCTCGATCATGGCGTCGCCATTCCCATCAGCCGGACCGTTCTTACATTTGTCTTTCAACGCTTTGTAAGCATCCGTGGACATTTGTCCGCCGGAGTAGAGCAAGGCCAAAAGCTCCATGGCTTCCACAAACGTCAAGCGGCTGCGATTCACATCAAAGGCGACCCCATCCCCGCTGAAGGTAAATAAATTACCCTCGATAAAGGCTCTGGCACCCGTGTTTTCAACACGCGGATCGGCCAGAGTTAGATCCACCGCCAAATCACGAATATCCTCGTAAAATGCCTGCAAGCTTTCGCTTTTCAATGTGGAGTTCCAGTCCCAGCGTCGACCCGGCATTTCGCCATAGCCGCGAAAAAGGAGACCCACACTCGAACGCAGGAGATTCATCACGGAAAGATTATGGAATCCATGCTCCAACGGGTCCTGCTGTTGAGAATCCGTCGGATGGGCCACGGTCGCGCGGCTGAGATTCGAATTGAATAGCGGACGGGTCAGAGTGCGAATTTTTAGGAAATGTTCCCAATCGGCATCGCGCATATTGCGCAGCTTATTCTGCACATGCGCCGGAATAAAAAAGTTGGAATGCAGGCTCGGCACTCCGCCGTTCGCATTTCGCTCGGGATTGTAACGTTGATCGAGCTGCATCTGAATATAGGCCCAACGATAAAACTCATACCGGGCCAGAGTCAGCGTTTGGAGACTGACGCCTTCGCCCTGGTTCCGCCCAGCTACGGCTTTTTCATCGGCAAACACTCGGTCTATTAAGGCCCGGGTGAATTTTTCCACGGATTGAGCGCGGACTCGGGCGGGAAGCCAACCGAGCTTCTGCGCCGACGCCACCAAAGAATTCACCTGAGCGATCGTCAGCACTTTGTTGGGCTGGCGGTGAACCGCCTCCTCGGCCAGATCGAAAAGGGTGTGTCCCAAATGTAGGGTATTTTGCAAACCCACGCCGCGCAAAACAGGCTGTTCGGCCACGCCCACACGGTACTGGATATAGGCCAGATACCAACGCACGAAGGTCTGCAGAAACGGAGCCCATTCGTTCATCCGCATCATCTCGACGTTCTGTGGGTTCACCGTGGTCGCTTTAAACGTTTTGAAAAACTCGATCCACGCCGCAACCGGAATGGTATTCTTGAAGTGTTCGTCCCAGCGCACAAAGCCGCGAAACTCGGTCATCAGCGTGGCGAGATGGGCGAAGGAATAGTCCTTTTGCCCGCCTTGCAAGCGCAGGGTCAGAACCCGAATGGCCTGACGGAGAATCTCATTGGCCTCTTGCAGGCGCGCCCCGATCTCCGACGGGTCCTGGTTGAGGATCAGTTTCGGATTCAAATATTTGATGTAGGGCCGAATGCGGATGGCCTCGCGGCGCACATCCTCCAAGAACTCGATCAACTCGGTGATCTCCGGCCGGGTGATGATATCGACCTCCCCGCCGACCAGCACCTGTTTGATAACCATGAACTCATTCATCAGTTCGTCGGTGATGGGCCGTTCACGCAGAAAATAGGCCTGCAAAAAACGCCGGATTTCTTCGGGCGCATAGGCTTCCTTGTCCTTGCCCCGGGTCAATTGCACGAAGGTGGTAAAGGCTTTCTGCAAACACTGAACAAACTCCGTGATCTGCGAGTCGTTCAACTCGTCCCAAACATAGCGTTCGAGGTGACGCGGAATCTGACCGACGCAGGAGTAACCCTTGCCGCTGAACGCGGGCCGGGCCATATCGGGCGACGTCTCTCCGGTACTGAGGCCGCACCCCAGTTGCACGACCGTAAACACGGTCGCGGTCGCGACGCGGATCAATTTAGAAAACATAGCTGACTCCCCCAAAAACGCGGTCATTGGCCCGATAGCGGGTAAACAGACCCGCTTGATTGGAGCGCGGGTTCACTTGTGAACCCAGCACATCCATTCCCAAGCTCCACACCACACTCCCCTGATTCAATTCCAGTTGCGAAGATAACCATCCCCCTTGCTCCGGGATGGAATACTGATAGCGATTGGTCCAATGCAAACGCAGTTTGGCCTTTTGACTGAGACGAAGCTTCCAGTCGAGAGCGGCGAGATCCCGAATCGGGTAACGGTCGAGAGATGACTGCACTTGATCCTCGCGTTTCAGCGGCCCACTTTTCCCACTTACATTCATCGGCAGGACTCGGAGGTACGAATACTGGAGCCAGGAGGGCATTCCCCCGAGCCAGGCTCCCAGATAATGCTGATAAGCCGCGCCGGCAATGAGCACGTCGTCAAGTGGAGCCTCTACAAAGTGCTCGCTCACGGGAAAGCCACTGGAGCTCGGCAGCTCCGCCGTTAACGATATCCAACCGCGGTCATCCACGCGGTCAAAGCCCGTCTCCCAGGTCGCCACGAAGTGCTTTACGATTTTAGGCCGGATGGTGGCGGTGATTTCGAGAGGTGCTGCCCCACCCACGTTACCGCAGTTTGTGCACTCGATCCCGAGGTGGATTTGATTACGGGGTTTATATGCGACATTGAAATGACTCCAGAAGCCCGAGTCCGAATCGTAATCGAAACCGATGGCGAAACTGGATTGCAGGAAGAGGCTGTCATAGGAGGGCTGATCGATTTGGAAGTAAAGAGGAACGTCAGACGCAAACTGGGTGCCGCTGAACATGCTCACTGCCGAATGGGGCTGCTGGAACCAACGATTGGTCGATGAGAACTGACCGTTCTCGAGTTTGTACTGCGGTCCTTGATCGGGAATATTGACCTGAGAGGTGAAAAACACCAAGCGGAAGTTCGAGCTGATATTCCAGTCGATAAACAAACCCGCCAGTCCCTGCTGTTCTGGCTTCAGGTAGTCCCAGCGCAACTGGGGTTGCCAGAGTCCAAAGTTAAACAGTTCGTCGAGGCGACTCCAAGTCCGCTTCTTACGGCCCACGCTAAAGCGCAGGCTGGGGTGGAAATTTTCAACATAGGCTTCGGGCATGCCGACATAGAATTCTTCGCGGGCCTCAAAAGACCCTTCGGCAAAAGCATGAAGTTTATAGGAAAGAAACCGTGGGTTCTCGGGCTCCAAATTCAAGCCGCCGGCGAAATGGGTGTAATTCGCCTGCTGTTTGGAATTCTGGACTTCGCCCAAGTAGCGATTTTGTCTCAGAGTTAAGTTGGCTGCGGACCTGGAGAATCCGGTCGACGTTTGTGCCGTCGCCCCGATTCCGGCCAGGAGTGTCGTAAACACGACTCCCGCGCGTATAATCAAAGACCCCATCGCCCAGGCCCTCCTCAGGCCTGAAGCTCACTATTCTACGTTTTGGGGGTGGTGGTTTCAATTTGGACCCGTGTCGTGTGAACTCATTTCACAACGCGCCTCATTCGTTCATAATTTCGACAGCTGATTCAGAATGCCCATCAGGGTCTGCCGTTCAGCCTGAAAAACCCAATCATTTCGGTGCCATTTCCAATGATTAAACAGAATTTGTCCACCGAACATCCCGAACGGGGTATCACCATATTTCATCATGAATGTAAAAAATGCCCAAATTTCTTCCTGGGGCATATGGCTCGCGCG
>JALHOQ010000022.1 GCA_022842925.1 Bdellovibrionales bacterium | reverse complement strand
TTCCGAATTCAACGGTCGAACCGCCGCTGAGGCCTGAGCCGGTTTTCTTGTTCGTGCCCGTGGTTTCGAAGCTGCTTGATCCCAGCTGGGTGTTTAATCGCATTCCATAATCGCTTAAACGCTCAGGTACCACGCTCTCGATTTCGGCGGAAGAGGTGCCGAGCGACGAGGTCGACTGTGCCCAAACGGGCGCGGCAGCTGTACAAAAGATGGTCAAAGCGGCGGCGTGGAGGATATGTTTTTTCATAGACTTAAGCTCCTCTCGAGCGTTCTTCAATGATGAGATTGCAACCGCGAGGCCACGATATTGCCGGTCGCCCAAACGATCAAAACCAGGCTCAGCACGGTGGAAACGCTTAAAGTGAGCAAGGGAGCCCCGCGGGGATCATCGCGGAACACCTCCATCACCAGGCGGCCTAGGGAATGGAGGATCACCCAGGTATTGAATAAGTAACCTGACACCTTTAAACGCTTCTGCGCGAAAAGCAGAACAACAAAGATCAACAGCTCCCAGGCGCTGGCGTAGAGCTGGGTCGGATGCCGGCTGCTCCCGTCGAGAGTCACGGCCCAGGGGACCTCCGCCGGCCGACCATAACAGCAGCCGTTTAAAAAGCAGCCTAGCCGTCCGATCATATAAGAGAGCGACAGTGGCAGTGTGGCCACATCGGCCCAGAACCAAAACGGCTCGCCCTTAAACCGGCACATCACAACGGTCGTGATAAAGGCGCCGATAAAACCGCCGAGAAAAACAAATCCGCCGTTCCAAATCTGCAGCACCAGCGCGGGGTTCTCTCTATATATTTGCGGCTCTTCGTAAAAAATGTGCATCAGGCGGGCGCCAATAAAGCCGCCAATCAAAACGCCAAGGGCGATATCAATCGCGGTCACGCGCGCCAGATGCTTCTGTTCGGCCAGTTTAATAAACCACAGCACCGAAATCGTGACGCCGAGACTGATGATCAAAAAATAAGTTGAAATTTCGATTCCGGAACCCAAGTGAAGGTGCGGAAACACTTCTTAAGCCTTCTGTGCTTTTTGCCGTTTTTCCGCGCGAGCCTGCAAAAACATAAGGACGAGCAGGATGCAAACTCCGCCGACGATGGCCGAGTCAGCCACATTGAACGCGGGATAACTCCACACGTCTTTATAGTGAAAATCGAGGAAATCGATGACGTAGCCAAAGCGCAAACGGTCGATATAGTTTCCAATGGCGCCGCCAAAAATCATCGAGAGGGAGAAGATCTGCCACAGATCATGATCTTCGACGGTGTAAAGCATGCGTAAGATTATGGCGCAGGCGATGGGTGGCATACTCAAAAAGAAAACCGTACGAAAAAGTTCAGCGGCATCCCGAAAAATACCAAAGGCGGCGCCGGTGTTGCGCACGTACGTGATATGGAAAATGTCCTGGATCACCGGTAAAGATTCGCCCAAAGAGAAATTGGCATGGACGTAAATTTTAATCAGCTGGTCAATGGCGATGATCGCCCCGGCCACGGTCGAAAGGATCAGGTATTTTCTCGAAATATTCACTTCAGTGCCTCAATACATTTCGGGCATACGCCCGGGAATTGGGAATCTTTGCCGGTATTCACATCGTAGTACCAGCAGCGCTCGCATTTCACACCATCGGCCTTGACTGCCGTCACCTTAAGGTCGGGGCCGGGCTTGATCTCGAACTGCGAGACGATAAAGAATTCTCGCAAGCTTGGGCGATAAGCTTCAAGGGTTTTTAGCACGGCGTCCGGGGCCTCAATCGAAATCGCGGCATCGAGACTGGCGCCAATCACCTTTTGCCGCCGCAGCTCTTCCAGTTCCTTGCTGCTGGCCGCGCGAACCTCAAGCAATCTTGAGAAATCCTGGGCCACCTTGTCATTGCGCCATTCTGGGTTGGCTTTGGGATACTCGGTCAGGAATACGCTCTCCTTTTTCTCGCCCGGAAGATAACCGTAAGTTTCTTCGGCCAAGAATGAGGCGATCGGCGCCATGATACCACATAGACTTTCAGTGATGCGATAAAGCACCGTCTGCGCGGCTCGGCGTTTTACGCCATTTTGGCGACCTGTGTAGAGGCGGTCTTTCAAAATATCGAGATAGGTGGCCGAAAGATCGAGGGCAAAGAACGTGTTTAAAGCGTGATAGACCTTATAAAACTCATAGGCGTCATAGGCGGCGGTGGTTTTTTCGATCAGCTCATTGAGCTGATGAAGCGCCCAATGATCGAGCGGCGTCATGTCTTTATACGCCACCTGATCTTTGGTCGGGTCAAAGTCGTTTAAGTTTCCGAGCAGAAAGCGGATGGTGTTGCGAAAGCGCCGATAACTGTCGGCGATCCGGGTCATCATCTCTTTGCTGATGGTCAGATCCTGGCCGTAGTCCTCATGGCTCACCCAGATTCTTAAAATTTCAGCGCCGCTTTCTTTGATAATTTCGGCGGGGTCGACCACATTGCCCTGGCTCTTCGACATTTTGTACCCCTGGGCATCGTTTACGAAGCCATGGGTAATCAGGGTCTTGAACGGCTTTTTGCCTTCTCCCGCGAGAGCCGACACCAAAGAGGTCTGAAACCAACCGCGATGCTGATCGGATCCTTCCAAATAAATATCGGCTTCAAAGCGCATATCTGGCCGACGGGCCTGCACGGCCGTATGGCAAACGCCGGAATCAAACCAAACATCGAGAATATCTTTGCCGGTGGTAAAGCTGTCGCCTTGGCACTTTGAACATTTGGCGCCGTCCGTGAACTCTTGAGTCGGATGCGAGTGATAGGCCTCGATCCCCTCGCCGGTTTTCTCCATCACATCGGCCAAACGGTTCATCACTTTGGAATCGACTAGCGGCGTGCTGCACTTGTCGCAATAAAAGACCGGAACCGGAACACCCCAGATGCGCTGACGGCTCAAACACCAGTCCGGCGAATTGGCCAACATGGACTGCAAGCGCTGGGCACCCCACTTGGGCACGTACTCGATTTCTTTCTCAGCGGCGTCGAGGCATTTTTTTCTTAAGTTATAATTTTCATCGTCGAGCCGAATAAACCACTGCGGAGTCGCGCGAAAAATAAGCGGCGTCTTGCTGCGTGGATTATGCGGATACGAGTGCGTGAGCTCGCTTCGATGCACCAGCATTCCGGTGGCGTGCAGATGGTCGACGATCTTCGGATTCGCATCCCAGATTTTTTCGCCCTGCCATTCGGGCACTTCAGCCGTAAAGCGGCCGGCTTCATCGACCGGTGAGTGAACGGGCAGGCCATATTTTAAACCGACGTTGTAATCGTCTAAACCATGACCGGGAGCCGTGTGCACGACGCCGCTACCGGCCTCGAGTGTGACGTGTTCGCCCACCATGATGAGGGAATCGCGTTTAATAAAGGGGTGCTTCGCCTTCATACGGTCGAAGTCGGAACCCTTTTTACTGCCGAGAAGTTTAAAGCTCAGACCGGTCTGCTTGGCCACGGCCTCGTTTAATTCTTCAGCCATAATCAGAATGTCGGAACCCGTGTCGTAGAAACCGTAAGAGTAGTTCGGGTTAAGAGAGATCCCGTAGTTGGCCGGAAGCGTCCAGGGCGTGGTCGTCCATATCAGAAAGTGAACCGGCTTTCCGGGCAGCGTGAGGCCAGGCAGTTTTTCTTCGAATGGAAAGCGCACGAAGATCGAAAGACTCTTGTGATCCCGGTACTCGACTTCGGCCGCGGCTAACGCAGTTTGCAGGGCCGGACACCAGTAAACCGGTTTTTCACCGCGAAAAAATATGCCATTGTCATTGATCTTGGCGACCGTACGGATCTCCGCCGCCTCGTAATCCGACTGCAGCGTCATCCACGGATTGTCCCAGTCGGCGAGCACGCCGAGACGCTGAAACTGTTCGCGCTGCTTACCGACCCAGCTCAGCGCTTCTTCGCGACACATTTTTCTTAAATCGGCGTCGCTCACGTCTTTGCGTTTCGGTCCCAGCTTTTTGGTGACATTGAGTTCGATCGGCAAACCGTGGCAATCCCAACCGGGGATAAACGTAGCCCGGTAACCCGCCAGGTTTTTATATTTAATGACGATGTCCTTCAGGACCTTGTTCAGTACGTGGCCGACATGAATGTTGCCGTTGGCGTAAGGGGGACCGTCAGGCATCACGAAAATGCCTTTCGGAGCCGGCTTACCCAGCATCTTTCGGTAGATTTGACTATCGGTCCACTTGGCAATGCGCTCGGGTTCCGTTTGCGCGAGGTTGCCCTTCATAGGGAAATCGGTTTTCGGCAGGAGCACTTGCATCCCGCCAACTTACTTAAATTTTCGTTTGGAAATCAAGGGAATAGCTGTTTGGCCCGCTCGGCGCCGAGGGCAATCAACATGCGTAGAGCCTCGGCCTCGGAGCCCAGATTCAAACGGTTCTGCAGTTCGCGGGCGATCCCCAGGGATTTAGGGTCTACGGTCCACTGCGGGGTTTGTGGAGGTGCTGGTGCTTGTGCTGGAGAGCGCGTAGCCGGTGTATGGCCAGAATGTCCGTGGCTTGCCCCCGGGTGACTCATTTCACGTAAAGCCGAATATCCCGGAGAGCCTGGTGGCTGCTGATGTGGCGGAATGTAATGATACACGCCGTTGGATTCGGAGTGGCCATGAGGACCGTGGCCGTTCGAATTCTGCTGCTGTGGTGCAACGAAAAGAGGTTCAACTTGGCCTAGAGAGGGAGAGCGGCTGGGCTGAATCGGAGTTGGGGGGGCAGGTGGATCTTCGAACTGTTTCAGATCTTCAGCCAGATGACGAAGATCTTGCTTGAAAGATTCTTGGCTCACCGGAGCTTCCATCTGCACGGCGGCCTTGCGGCAGGCTTGCAGATAGAAGCTCACAAGTAAGTCGGCCGAACTCGCTCTCTCTCTTAAGGCGGGCGGCTGCGTATTCATCCACTCGATCGCCTTTACGAGCGTGTCGCGTGTATAAGCCTGAGGTGGAATGGAATTCGTAACTGCCATGAAGGTAGAGCGTAAGAACCTGACAATTCAGGCGCAAGAATTTTTCGTGCGTCGAAGATTTTCCAGCCCATATTTTTAAATTTCTTTGACGTCAGATTTAACTACAAATCTATACAGCGGTTATCAACATGGTTATCCACAGCTAGCCGCAGGCCGGCCCAGCTGAGCTGGGCGGCGAATCTAATCTGCGTAATCGCGGGCGTTGATTCCGTATTTTTCGATTTTGCGCAGCAGGGTCTTCTTCGGGATGTTCGCGTGCAGCGCGGTTTGGTTGATGCGGCCTTTGAACATCTTCAAGGCCTTGATGATGAATTCGCGTTCGAAGGCTTCCTTGTGTTTGTTGAAGTCGAGGCTTTCGCCGCTGATCTTGATCAACTCTTCCTTGGTTTCGCCATCGGCCTCCAAGCTCATCTCGTGGCTTCCGTCATCCCCGTCGGCGGCCTCCACGCTTTCTTCGCGGGCTCGCAATTGGGCGGCGGAGAGTTCAGTTCCGGTGGCCGCCAAGATGGACTCGGGCAGCGAACTCACTTGCAGCATATTGGATTCTTCTAAAATAAACGCGTGCTCGATAATATTCTCGAGTTCGCGAATATTTCCCGGCCAATCGTACTTTTTTAAAACCCCTAGGGCGTCTGAAGTCACGTTGATGATCTTTTTGCTCTGAGCCTTATTAAACTTTTGGATAAACAGACCGACCAGGTGATCGATATCGGCGCGACGTTCGCCGAGCGAGGGGAGATTGATCGGCATCACATTCAAGCGATAGTACAGATCTTCACGGAACGTGCCCTTCTTGATCATATCTTCCAACGGACGGTTGGTTGCGGCAATGATGCGGACATTGGATTCAATTTCGCGATTGGCGCCGACAGGTATAAAAGACTTCTCTTGCAACACCCGCAGCAGCTTCACCTGCATCAACACCGGCAGATCGCCGATTTCATCTAAGAACAGCGTACCGCCCTCGGCGTACTGAAACTTTCCGATCTTACGTTGATCGGCGCCGGTGAACGCTCCCTTTTCATGACCAAAGAGTTCGCTCTCGAACAGGTTCTCAGGGATGGCGGAGCAGTTCAGCGCTACGAACTTGCCGTCTTTAAACGAACTATTGGAGTGAATCGCGCGGGCCACCAATTCCTTACCGGTACCAGAAGCACCGCGGATTAAAACCGGAGTATCGACCTTCGACAGCCGCATAATGACCGAAAAGACCTTCTTCATCTGCGAGGTCTGGCCGATAATTTCGCGGCCAGCTTCGGTTTGCATAGGGAAGGACGCGGTCGCCTGCGAAATTAAGGAATAGGCATTAATCGCGCGATCGACCATGGCAACCAGGTCTTCGCTTTTGATCGGTTTAGAAACGTAGTTGAAGGCACCCTCTTTAACGGCGCGAACTGCATCGTCGATATTGGCATAGGCGGTAAGGATCAAAACGATGATCGAGGGATCATGATCCTTAATCACCTTCAGTGCTTCCATTCCGGTCATCCGGGGCATGTCCACATCGAGAAGAACCATGTTGTAGGCCTTCGACTTGATTTTTTCGATGGCGTTCACACCATCAAAGGCTTCGTCGACTTCAAAGCGCCCGGTGGCGGCCAGAGCCGAAGCAACTGACAACCGTAGGCCGGCATCGTCGTCGCAAACTAGAACCTTAAACATGGAGTCCTCCTCGTTCAGTGCCATCAAAATCGCGGTAATCGGAAGCTTTGCTCAAATCCATCGGTAAACGTACGGTGAAGGTCGATCCCTTATCGAGAACGCTCTCCACTTCGATACGGCCGTCGTGTAGCTCAACAAAATACTTGGCCAAATACAAGCCCAAGCCGTTACCGGCCGTGTTGCCGCGCGAGTTGCGCGCCCGATAGAAGCGGTCAAAGACATGACCGAGGTCCTCGGTCGGAATGCCGCGGCCTTGATCGGCGACCTGAATAATTGCTTCGCCTTCCAGTTCTTCAGTTGAAACCAGGATCTTGGTATTCTCTGGCGAATACTTGATCGAGTTCTCTATCAGATTCGTGAAAACGGTCTTCAAAAGATCCTCGTCCAAATTGAAGCTGAACAGGGGTTCCATCTCGGTCACGATCTCGATGTTCTTGCGCTTCGCCAGGTAGTCGGTCCTGCGGATGACCTCGCGTAAAATCTGATTTACGTCGCGTGAGCGCAGTTGCAACTTCATTTCTTTGCTCTCAATACGCGACAGCGAAAGAATCGAGGCGATGAATTCCGTCAGCTCTTCACTGCTTTGGGAAATCGTATCGAGAGCCATTCTCTGCGTGGAATTCAAATGACCATCCTCTTTGCGGACCACATCGGCCATACCCTGGATGCGCGCCAGCGGGGTTCGCAAGTCATGCGACATCATGCGCATAAAATTCGACTTGAGTTCTTCCACCTGCTCGAGGAGCCGGTTTTTTTGATAGTACTCCCAGCTCCGGCGATTCTCGATAATCAGCCGGTACGGGATCACGAAGTAGTAGCAGATGAACACGGCGACCAGCGGATGCGAAACGTAAATGATCCAGCCGCCGAAGGCGAACATGGCCAGGGTGAAGAGCAGGAATGCGAACATGATCAGACCTAATGACATGAGCCCTTTGGCTGGTCGCACATTCAATACGATGTAGATCGTCAAAAGGGTAATGATAAAGGTGAATAGCAGCTTCACCCAATCAGGGGCCACGCGCGGAGCCTGGTTCAATAAAAGCGTGTCGAGAGCGTTCGCGTGCATCTCGAGTCGGCTCAGCGCGAGAAGTTCTTTCGACTGCGGGGTCTGCACGTAATCGGCGGCGTTCTCTTGAGTGTCGCGGCCAATCAGTACGATTTTTCCGCGGATGGCCTCGGCGACAAGAGGATTCTCCAGCACGTCGACAAAGCGTAGAGTGGGGTAGGTGCCCTTTTCTCGATATCGGATCAAGACCTGCGTGGATTCCAAAAACTGAAACGCGCCCCGGTATCCATGAGGATTAGAGATCCCGTTAAATTCCTGAGCTATGCGCGGATGCAGAAGAAAGCGATTCTCGTACGTGAGAATCAAGCGGCGGGTGACCCCGTCGCGCGCGAGCACAGAACGGTCCGCAGTACCGGGCGCCGGCTCGACGGGAAGATTTTCGAATGGTGCTGCAAGCGGATCGAGTCGCGAGATTCCCGTCTTGGGAATGTCATTCTCGCCAAAAACAAATGGTAAGCGAGCCGCGATTTCCGACAGCATCGAGAGATCGTCGTAGGAGCCTTGAATCTGCGAGGGATTAATAAAGCTCACCACATGGGCGGGTTGCGCCTGCGCAAGTTTTTGTAGAACCACAGCCCAATCGAGAGCTTCCGGCTCCCGCTTCAGGCGCTTGATGGTTTCATGTTCGATGGACAGAAGAACGACTTGCCCCGAACTGCGGGGATCGGGGCTCAGCTGCATGCGCCAGTCGTAGGCGGTGGATTCGAGCACGTAGAATTTAAATGGAAATAGCAGAACGGTGATCAAAGTCGCGAAGGCCAACCTTAATCCGTGGTGCACCCATTTGTTTTTAAGCCAACTTTCCAACCAGTTGACCGACATGGCTCACTCCTTGAGCTGACCGGAGCATCAAAACTCCAGGGACTTACTCCCTAAGCAATCGAGTTGCCAGGGCTTTTGCCCTCAGCTCGAACCTACAGTGTCAGAGTGACACCAGTCCTGCCAAGGACCCAAGCGAGTCCTATACATATTTCATGACTGTAAAGCGATTATTCAGCTGTAGCTTGTTCGGCGGGGGCCTGTTCTTGGTCGCGCGCGGGCTGCTGCTGCTGCTGTTGCTGCTGGGCCGTGGGCGGGGGGGCGCCCTGGGCCGGTTTGGTTTTGTAGTTATATACAAACACCATTTTGCGGGGGAAGGACATGGCGGCCTTTTTCGAACTATCGTTCTGCTGGCCGGGCTGAGCGCCCTCATGGATTACTAGCTGAATCGCCATTCGGTCGCCCTGTTGTTTAATCAAGAACAGTTCAGCCGATTTTCCATCTCGCAGCGTAAGGAGAGTCTTGTTTTGCGCAATCAGGTCGACCAGTGTCAGCCCGGGTAGCGCAGCCGCACCTTGGAAATCGACATCCAACTTCATCTTCGGTACGCCTTTCGAATCCATAGACGCATCCACGACTCGCATGGTGAACACGCCGCTGTTCTGAATATCTGGAGTGAGAGCGGCACCGGCTGCAATATTAAGAAAATTCGGGACCAGGATTTCACGCCCATTTTTATCGGGACTTTTGAGGACCACGCCGTCGCCACTTTGCTGCCCAATATTCGCGCCCTGCTGAGAAATGGCGATGCGACGGAGGTATTTGAACTCCTCGTTAGAGTTGATGTAATCGACAAAAGCCAGAATTTCGGTGAGTGAGTATTCACCTTCGGGAAGGCTGGCCAAGCGATCGCCCTGAATGGCGGATTCATATTCGGCCGTGGCTTTTTCCATTGCGGTTTTCTTCGCTTTAAATTCGGGAGAGTCGGGCTTGGGGAGTTGCGGACCCGTCTTGCCGCTACTCGGGCGCTTGTTGAAGTTGGTCCGCGGGTTGCGTTTGCCATCTCCGCAGCCGACCGTGATAAAAAGTATCGCGAGCAGCAGAATCGACAGTACTCCGACCATTTTGCGCTGGTTCATATAACCTCCGGGCAAGCTCGCCCGATGGGTAATATTTACAAATGATGTGCCGGGGTCAGATCGAATTTATAAGATATAGATGCGCCATAGAGCAAAAAGGCGCCGAAAAACGGCTCCTAGGGCTCATCACAGGTCCAAGTGCAGGCGTTTTCGAGATCCGGGTGCAGGCAGAGGTCCATGTCGGGAAGCCCGCCGCAGAACGACTGGCCATGACAGCGAGGCTGGCAGGTCATTTCGTCCATAGCATTGAGATCATTGAAGTAATTGATAAAGCTAAGATCCGCGGCGTCGCTCCGATGGGCGCTCGAACCAGGCTCAGCCGCCCAAGTGCTCGAAGAGACTACTAAAAACAATATAAGGGTAAGCCAGCGACTCATAGCATCCACAACGACTGCTTATAGGAAGCATAAACCAGAAAGTCAACTGGCCCAGGAGCCGAACACGAGTTCCATGGTCTCTGGGAGGTCAGGAAGGTTCGGATAATCGCGGAGAAGATCCTCTCTCTGGATGGTGCGCTTCTCAACCCCATCCGGGTACGGGAAGTCGCCGGGCTGAAACGGCTTCTGAATGCCCTTCATAATGTCGACCCAAATCGGAAGGGCGGCTCCCGCGCCGGTCAAGCCCATGGTCGTGTTGTCGTCGTAACCGACCCAAACCACGACCATCAAACGCGGCGTGAAGCCGGCGAACCAGGCGTCCCTGGTGTCGTTTGTGGTTCCAGTTTTTCCCGCTGCCGCGTCGTTGAATCCCCATAGCCGCGCGACTTTGCCCGTGCCGAGTTCGATCGACTGCCTCATCATGCCGACCAGAATGGCCGTGCTGACGGGATCCAGCGCCTGCTCGTTCGACGGCTGGTATTCAAACAAGATTTTGCCGTTGATGTCTTCGGCCCGCGACAAAAGGTGCAACCGCTCGGTCGCTCCCATTCGCGCCAAAGTTAAATAAGATTGCGCGACTTCCATCGGCGAAAGTTCCAACGTGCCGAGCGTGAGCGAGGGAAGGTTGGGGATCTGGCTCGTCACCCCGGCGGAGCGAAGCGTGTCGATCACGGTCTCTAGCCCGACCTGCTGTCCGATTCGCGCCGTGGGGATGTTGAGCGAGTGGGCGAGCGCGAAGAACATCGGGACATTCCCGTCATACGATTTGCCTTCGTAATTCCGCGGCCGCCAAACCTGTTTGCCGTTCTTCCATTCAAAAGGTTCATCCGAAACCGGCGCGATCGGCGAACTGTCTCTAAGCGCGGGCCAGTAGACGAACGGCTTCACGATCGAGCCGATCTGGCGCCGGCTGTCGATGGCGCGATTGAACTGCGTCGACCGATAGTCGCGCCCGCCGACCAGAGCGAGAACTTCCGCCGTCCGCACGTCCACGGCAATGGCCGCGACTTGCAATGGCTGCGCGGACGGTTTCTTAACCCGTTTCTCCACTGCCGGAAGGACCTTGGTCACCGCGCCGAGCAGTCCGCTTTGGGCGCCGGGGTCGAGAGTCGTGTAAAGGCGGGCGCCATTCTCCGACTCGATTTCCCAGCTTTCAAATTCCCTAAGCGCGCTCATCACGAAGTACGGCGCATGCGAGCGCCGCTGTGCCGGCGCCACTTTTGGCAAGACGGCCTTCGTCGCTTCATCCGCTTCGGCCGCGGAGATCATCTCCGCCTCCGCCATTTTTCTTAATACAAGATCGCGCCGCGATTTCGCGGCCTCGGCTTTTTCAAACGGATTGTAGCGCCCGGGACTGTTGATGGTGGCGGCAAGAAGCGCGCACTCGGGAAGGGTAAGCTGCGAAATCGGTTTGTCGAACGTGACTTGGGCCGCGCTGCCAAAGCCGCGCACCTGGTACGGACCGCTCTGACCCATGTAGATCACGTTCAAATACATTTCGAGAATGGCGTCCTTGTCCATCTGCGATTCGAGAAGCAGAGCGAGAAGCTGTTCCTCGACTTTGCGACGCAAGGTTTTTTTGGCGGTGAGAAAGAAGTTCTTCACCAGCTGCTGCGTGATGGTGCTGCCGCCTTCTGCAAAACGCCGAGCTTTCAAATTGCGTATCACCGCGCGAAAGGTGCCGGTCGCGCTCACTCCTCGATGCATTAAAAAATCTTTGTCTTCAATGGCGATGACCGCTTGTAGACATGCGAGCGGAATTTCACTGCGGGGCGCATTCTGCTGCAGAATGGGCTGGCCGTCATAAAATTGGGTGATGAGCTGGGGCAGCAGACCAAAGCTTGTGGCGGGCGCTAGCGGGGAGCCCTTCCACAGATCCGTGATCCAGCCTTCGGCATCCCATGTTACGACCAGGGCGGGGCTGCGCATATAGAGGCAGCGCGTGGCTTTTTCATTAAAAGACAGTTGGGTTAACTCGGAGCAGGCGTCGATATTTTCAAGATAATAATCGCGTCCCCCGGACAATCCGCGTCGCTCCAATTCGGTTTCAATTTGGTCCGCCGGAAACTGGCGCCCGATCGAGAGCGGAATGCCTTGGGAATACAGCTCCAAAGGCGGTAGGACGTAGCCCCGTTCCATGCGTGTGGATATCTTGCTTTGCAGCGATTGAACGACCACGCTGCCGAGCAGAACAAGGCCGATCAAAAGGCATCCAACGAGAAGCAGAATCCGAGTTGCACGAGTCATCCTCACTTGACATTAGGGGGCATGCTGTCTTTAGTCAAAGCCATGAAAATTTCGGAGAAACAGATCCTGCGCATGGCCCGGGCGATCTTCAAAGGTCTCAAAGAACAAAAAGTCATTGAATTCAAAGAAAAAGAAGAAGTGGCCCTCGAGCGTGCGGCGGCGATCATTCGCGCCGATTTCGCGCGTGAAATCGAGCTCGATCGAGAAGTGAATCGGATGATGGACGACTTAGAACGCCAGAACCCCGGCGAGTTTCAACGCTTCAAAATGTTTCCCATGCTGAAAAAGCGCTTAGCCAAAGAAAAGGGCATCATTTTATGAGTTACGTCAGTGAGGACCGCGTCAGCCATCTGGCTCGTATCGTGGTGGACGGCATTTGGCATGACGATCTCGTCGACTATGTCGATGACGACGCCGCATTAAGAGCCGCTAAGAAAGGCTTGAACGAATTCGTCAAAGAGATTCGCGATGTCGACCAGGCGGCTCAAACCAAAGTGGCGTCATTGAAAAGAGGAGTTGCCGAAGGCAGTCCGGAATGGGACATCCTTTACGCCAAGTATTTTGAAGAGGAGATGCAGAGACGTGGCCACTAGATCTAAAAAGAAATCGGCCCCCAAAAGGCCGGTCGCAAAAAAGAAAATCGCACCGACCAAGAAGTCGATGAAAATGAAAGCCGTAGCGAAAGCGAAGCCGGCTGGGAAAGCGAAACCCGCTGCCAAAAAGACCGCGGCGAAACCGAACCAAAAGGCGAGTCGGACCTCCGACAGCGTAGCCAAAAGGCCGAAACTTTCGGCTCACGAATTTTCCGCAAAAGTTCTGACTCCGCTGGAGGATCGAATTGTGGTGCGTATCGCGATTTCGGACGAGAAGACCGCTGGCGGTTTATACATTCCCGGAACCGTGACCTCGCAGCCCGATCGGGGCCAAGTGTTGGCCAAAGGTCCAGGTCGCCGCGACAAGAAGGGCCGCCTGCGTCCGCTCGATGTAGAAGTGGGCGACACGGTTGTGTTCCCGCAGTACACAGGCACCAAGATTTCGATCAGCGGTGAAGATTTTCTCATTATGCGCGAAGACGACGTTCTCGGCGTTGTTGAAACATAATTTTTCAATGTTCCAGAAGTTGACCTAAGGAGGTCCGATGCTAGTCTGTTTGCAATCTTCCCGGATGGGTGTGGTGCAAAAAAACTCAGTCATTCTCATAGTTCTGAGCTTTCTGACTTTTGCTTTGTTTGCCAATTCCGCCTTTGCGGGTGATCTGGAGTGGAGCGGCCTTTACCGTTTCGAAGGGCAATTCCTTAAGAATTCCGAGCTCTCCGGTGGCGATCGTGAAATCACCTACGGGCAACATCACCTGATTCTTCGACCTAAAATTACGGCGGGCGACGGACTGACTATATATGGACAGTTCAATATCTTTAATAACGCCGGTTATCCGAACTCGCAGATGGGTCAGTTCTGGGGCAGCGGCGTGGGCTATACCGCGGGCAACCCGGCGGCCGATTCCAATGCGGCCTCGAACACGCAAAAGGCCGAGAACATAGAAGTCACTCAACTCTATCTGACCTATACACAGGAATACGGTTCACTACTTGTCGGTCGCGCGCCGTTGCACTTTGGCTTGGGTATGACCCACAACGCGGGTCGCGGTCTGTTTGATCATTGGTACGACACTCGCGATATGGCGGCGTACAAGTTCGTGATCGGCAATCTATTTGTAATGCCCATGTTCGGTAAATCTTCCGAGTCGAACATTCAACAACCGGATGACGTGAACGACTACATGGTACAGCTGCAGTACGAGAATCCCGAAACCGATCTCGAGCTGGGCGTGTTCTATCAGTTGCGAAAGTCGAGTGGACAAGGGAGTGACACGCCAACGGGCACTCCGCTGGGTGGTGCGAGTGCTGCCGCCACCAAGTCGGATGTCGATACTCGCACGGTCAGCATCTATGCTCTCCGCAACAGCGAAAATCTGCGTTTAGGTCTGGAAGCCGCTTTTCAATCCGGCGAATCCGGCGTGTCGCTCACCAACGGCGACAACGTCAGCTGGGGCGGATTCGGTGTGGCGGGTGAAGTCGAATATCGCGCGCAAGACAGCAAATGGCGCTGGGGTTTAAAAGGCGGTACGGCCAGCGGAGATGACCCTGGTACCGATGCCAAATTCGAAGGATTTATTTTCGACCGCAATTACGACATCGGCATGTTGATGTTCAATCGCCCCCTCGGGCAGAACGACTTTCTGCGCACTCAGTTTCAGACCGGCACGGTCCGGGATGCAGCAACAAACCGGGTGAACAAGGCCGACGTTGAAGCCGTAAGCAACGTTCTCTACGTGGCCCCGAGCGCTCGCTATCATTTCAACGATCGCTGGAGCCTGGATCAAACCATCGTCACCGGCTGGCTTAGCGAGAACCCAATCGCGGGCCGCAATGTGGCCAAAGACTTAGGTTATGAATACGATATCTCTCTGAACTTCACCCCACGCAAAGGCGTGATGTGGGTGAATCAGGCCGGCTTTCTTTTTCCGGGCGCGGCCTGGGAAGGCGACGGCCAGTACGGATCTAAATTCGCATTTGGTTTAGCGACAAAAGCCGCCATCAGCTTCTAGTCGCACATCTAGTTTTGCATCTTTGACCGCCTCTTGTATTGATGGTGGTGGCAGGGCCCAGGGGGTTAAACCCCTGGGTTTTTTTGTATGCCGTTCCTTTTGCCGATTCGCTGAGTCGCGAAAAGGAACGGCGTAGCTGGGAACTCCCCCTGTTAGGTTTTCGACAAGGTGTAAGCTTGCAGATTTTCTCGCTTTTTCTTTTCTTCCTTTAACTCATCGTTCTCTTGTTCGACATTTACTGTGGGCGGCGCGAGGACACGTGGGGCCATGATTTCTCATGGCCTTTCGAGTGGTTACGCCAGTTTTGGCGTGCTGGATCGAATCTTGGACTACTCCGTTGGTAGGGGACTCACGTCCCGTTTTTGAGGAGAACGCTATGTCCATAAAGATGAAGACAACATTATTGATTTTCACGGTGATGTTCAGCCTGTCCGCTTTGCCGGGCTTTTATGCCGATGCGGGTTCCGGGCGAATCGATCTCTCATCGAGTGCCACTTACGAGGGTGATTGCGATTTCGATGATTACAAAGTGAGATCGAACGGAAAGACTTGCAAAGCGCGTCTCCGTAGCGATGCCGCCACTCAGGCTCAGATTTCAGCGAAAGTTGTAAAGGTAGAAAAAAAGCGGGGGATCAATGCCCCTCCGCCCGCCGCTGGCGAAGACACGACCGAAGAAATGCTGGAAGTCAGCATCGAAGCTTCGGCCTCTGTTGCCGGTTGCATCACCGGCTGCTCACGGAATTCCAGTGTCACCCGCCGGTTTCCCATTACGGACGCCCAGAATGTAGCCACCAAAGCTTTGAAGGAATTTGAAAAGGAAGCCCAGCGCCTTCGCGGTGAAGCGGCTCTAGCCGCGGAAGACCAGAAAAAACGCGACCAGTGTGAAGTCGGTGCGGACAATCAACCGCTCGAAGGCCGCGCCAAGCGGGATTGCCTTGTGAGAAAGCTCGAATCGATTCGCGATCCCGAAGCGGCCGCTCGCTTCTACGATGAAAATATCAAAGAGCTGTTGGTTGAGATGATCAAGTCGGGAAATCCGCAGTCGATCAAGGATGCCGAAAGTCTCGTTAAAGCCCTCCAAGCCTCACAGGGCCGCAATCCCTATTTAAAAGAATCGCTGGCCAAGATGGATCAATTCGGCCAATACCACACGACATTGTTGAACGCGATTCGCCAGTACGATTCCCTGCCGGATTCTCCGCAGAACCGCGAGATTCGCGCCAAGATGGCCCAGGACATTGTAAATTTCTATCGCAAAGGCGATTCCTATTTCGCCGGCGAAA
This sequence comes from Bdellovibrionales bacterium, assembly GCA_022842925.1. Lineage (GTDB taxonomy): Bacteria > Bdellovibrionota > Bdellovibrionia > Bdellovibrionales > UBA1609 > JALHOQ01. The sequence goes on along the minus strand of JALHOQ010000022.1, from coordinate 11,566 downwards.
TGCAGTTGAGTCGCCAACTGGAATCTCGCTTGGCTGGCGCCGGATGGTCGTATACCGGTACTCTGACAGACGATATTTCTAAGTTTCGCCAGGAACTTGAGAACGTATACGAGGACCACGCCAATCGAATTGGCGGGGGAGCAAATGGCAGCCAACAGGTCACTAACGGTCAGTTCCAGCAGCGCCAGCCGGGTGCTCCGGGCACGGGCCGTGGCGCTTTCGCGACCCGTAACGGCCAAGGCCAACAGCGCTTGCAGCCGACCCGGCCCCTGATTCAGGGTCCTGGTGCAGCCGTTCCTGGCCGCGCTGGCGCAGCTCCCGCCCGTCCCGGTCAGGTGAACCCGAATCCGTTTGGGCAGCCCCGCGTTTTTGGCGGTCGAGCTCAGTAATCGTATTGCCGTCGTAAACGAACTTGGTTAAGGGTTTCTGTGAAAGCAGGAGCCCATGAAGTTCCACTTCCAAAAAACTGAACCTTTCCCCGGCGTCACAGTCGCCGAGTGGATGGACTGGCGCTGGCAGTTCAAGTCGGCGCTCAGTACGCTTGCGGATTTTGCACAACACTTCGACCTCAGCGCTAGTGAACGGGAGGCCTTGTCGCAGCCGTCCCGCTTTCCCATCCGTTCTACGCCCTATTACGCGGCCCTGGCGTCGCGCACTGTTGCCACCGATCCCATCCGCCAAATGGTTCTTCCGCGTGCTGAGGAGCTCAACACCGGCCGCGGCCAACAGATCTCCGATCCGCTCGGTGAACGGGCCCATTCGCCGCTCGAGCGCGTGATCCATCGCTATCCCGATCGGGTTTTGTTTCTGATCACCGATCAGTGCTCGCTTTATTGCCGATATTGCCTGCGTAAGCATTTTACTGGGCAGGATCAGGCTTTTGTGGGTTCGAGCGATTACGAAAAAGCTCTCGAGTACATTCGCGGCGGACGCGGCATCCGCGAGGTGATTCTTTCGGGCGGGGATCCGTTAACTCTAGGCGATTCGCGCTTGGAGCGCGTGCTGTCGGATTTGCGCGCGATTGAACATGTGGAGATCATCCGGATTGCGAGTCGAATGCCGGTGGTGGCGCCCATGCGGGTGACGGATGAGCTATGCGCGCTTTTTAAGCGTTATAAGCCCGTTTACTTTATGACCCACTTCAATCATCCGCGGGAATTGAGTTTTGAAGCGGCCGAATGTCTTGAGCGCTTGGTGGATCACGGCGTGCCAGTGTTCAATCAGATGGTTTTGCTAAATGGAATCAACAACCACGTCGCTGTAGTGCAAGCGCTGTCGCGTCGACTGTTATTTTTGCGAGTGAAGCCCTATTACATGTTTCAATGCGACCCGAGCGAGGGCAGCGAGCATTTTCGCACCTCGGTTGAAGAGTCTTTGGAAATCCAGCGCCAACTCTGGGGCCGCTTAAGCGGACTCGCAATGCCGAATTTCTCACTCGATATTCCCGGCGGTGGCGGCAAGGTGGGTTTAACTCCAAACTTTGAAACTGCGCGGGCCGATAGCCAGCGCGAATACCGCGGCTTCGACGGAGTTCACGGCGTATATCGAGCTCCGGCTGGTCCATCGGTTTTGCCCGCGGACTTGAGTGATTATTTGGGCGAGTGGGAAGAGTTGGCGGGTCAACGCTATGGCCGCTAAACTCACCAAAGCCAGTGCGGTCAAAGCCGTCAACAAGCGGGGCGCGTTGCTGGTATTTCCTTTGAACAATCGCAAAGAACCCGCATCGCTGTGGTCTGAACTCTGGCCGCGTACCAAGATGCGCTGGGAGTGGACCGACGACGGCGACGATCGCGTAGTGCAGATGTGGCATATGCGCGAGCAGCTCTCTCGTTCGCGCCAGGTCGTTTACTGCAAATGGTATCAGGGCCGAGCGACGTTGTTTTCTTTTGATGTGTTTGTGAACATGCTGAGCTTTCTTGGCGGTACAGCCGGGATGGAGATGTCGCGCGAGTCGCGGATGATTATGGAAGCGTTAGAGGCCGATTCGCCACTTTCGACTAAGCAGCTGAAAGCGGCTTGTGAGCTTGAAGGCCGTTTACTCGAGCCGACCTATAATCGGGCTTTGCGCCCGCTGTGGAATCGTTTGTGGATCGTCGGCTTCGGCGAGTTCGAAGACTCGAGTTTTCCCTCGTTGGGAATCGGCGCCACAAAAACTCTGTTCGAAGATCTGTGGACTCAGGCCGCAGCAGTGGAGCCTGCAACGGCGGAAGAGAACCTAGCCGCGCGCCTCGGCCGCGAGAATCCGTTTTTTAGGTACGCTGTAAAGCTCGCCCGGAACCAAGGCGACAGGGCTGATCTGCGGATTTGACATACACCCCATCCACGCTAGCGACCGTCGGCACGCTGCGCATGTGGAAATCTGAAAGGTACTCATCTCCTTTAATCACTCCGCGAGAGATCAGGCCAGTGCCTGATCTCTCGCGGAGTGATTGGGAGACGAGACCTAAATATCCACATGAGCGGCGTGCCGACGGTCGCTAGCGTGGATAGGGAGGATCGACTTTGGCGTTTGATCCCCTTTGCGGGGCTGTAAGCAATACAGCCAACGAACCTTAGTCTTCTTGTGACACATCTGATGTGATATATCCGCTCCAGCTTTATCAGGAGGAATCATGAGCAAAGTTTTAGGTATATTGGTTTCGATACTCACTTTTGGCGTAACAGCAAAAGCCGCCGCTCTCGCCATTCCGAACGCGTCGTCGGATGTTGACGTAAAGAGCAATTCCAAAATGGGTTTTACCGGCTTTGACCTTTCGTCGATTCAAGGAGATCGGTATGATCAGGAAAGTGACAGTCATCGGTTTCATGCTGATCACGGGCTTGTCCTTGTACGTTCTCTTGAGACCACGATTTACGCCTCCCCCAACAAAACAGATTCAGGCGCTTAATCCCGACATGATCGATCTGGCGCTTCGATCGGAAGTCTTCGAGAACTTAAGTCTTCATCTCGATGACGTCGAAATGCTTCGAAACGCCTATATCGTACAAGCTGTAACCGGGCCACTGGTCCGGTTTTCGAACCGGGGCCGCTATGAACCTTACGTCGCCAAGTCCTGGACTCAGTCCGATGACACTTGGACGTTCAATTTTCACTCTGGCCTTAAATGCGAAGACGGCCAACCCATTGATCCCGAAAACTTTAAGAAGAGTTTTATTCGGAGCTTGAAACGACTCGGGCCCGAGGAAATGGCGCAGACCCCATTTGCTTCGATCGAGGGTATAGACGAGTTTTATAAAACCGGGTCTGCGGAAGCACTGGCCATCTTTGCGAGCGCCGATAGCCTTGAATTTAAATTTAAAAAGTCGGTCGGCAAATCCCTTCTGGAATACTTGGCCATGACCCCCTTCGCCTTTCTTTGCGACGCCAATTTTAATGAAAAAGGCGAGTGGCGGTCGGGAACTCAGTTCGTGTCTTCCGGCCCCTTTCGCGTGGCGGAGTTCGATCAGGCGCGGCACTACTGCAAACTTGAACTGCGCCCGGATTGGCCTCTCGCGACCAAATCGAAAGTTCGGACCGTTGCCATCACGACTCGAAAAGCGCCCATTGTCGAAGCCGCATCTACAATCGACATGACCTATGGGCGAGACAAGTCGCAAGCCCAGGCCGATAATCTGGTAAATGAAGTTCCCCGCGCGCTGATCTCCTTAAGATTGGGGATTGGTGGAAATCAGTTTTTCACCACACGCGAGAACCGCAAAGCACTTCAGCAGGAAATAAAAACTCTCTTGAGCAAAACAAAGATTCCGTTCGAAAACTACCACCGAGCAGAAACTTTCTTTTTTGGCCAGGCGACCGGCCACGAGGAAGCAGAGACTCAATCCTATAAAGTTGCTGATCCCAAGCGGAGGCTTGTTCTCAGGGGGCAACCGAAAGGTCTGCGTCCCGAGGTCGATTTCTTTCAAGGGATCGTGATTCAAGCTTTAGACAACCTAAAATGGCCGTATGAGGTCATGGATAAGCCCCTGCGAGGAGCCAAGGATTACTACAATTTAGAATACGACATGGCCTTTGATAGATCCCATGTCGATGCGACTCTCGACCCCGATTTTATCCGGATCTTGTTTATGAGCCAACTTGGGCCCAAGTATCAAGATCCAGGTGGACGTGTTTCCAAACTCCTAAACGATTTTGAAGATGGAAAGATGGCCTACAGAGATTTCTTAATCGGGTTCAACGCGATCATCTCCGAAGAAGCGGCGGTCATACCCCTATTTCATCGAGGCTTCTCCTATGCGTTCTCGCCTAATTTAGATACCAGCTCGATCAGTCCTTTGATGAGTATTTTGCGATTTGAAGAGATCGACTTGCGATCAAATGCCAACCGCTAAGACTTTCCATCTCGAAAGCGACGACTTAGTGTGGGAGATCGCCGATCTCGCGGGCGGATACCATGTCAATTGCGTGGACTCCAAATCAGAGGCAACAGGTTCCGGTTTTGACTTCTCTAAGGAAATGGCCAAGCAGAAGGCCTTTTGTGAATTAAATGAGCGCAGTCTCTATTTTCAGCTGTTACAACAGGACGATTTAAAAGCGACTTGGGGCTTTGACGTCGACAGCAGCGTCTCCGGATTTGCCGCGGGCTTGACCGCCGAAAAAACCGCGTTCCGATCCTTATGCGAGGGACTTGAGCGTTGGACTCTTTCTCATTGGATCGACAATGGGTTCGCCCTTCGTAAGATCCCCGCACCCGAAGATCGTCCAGTGGTTCGCCATACCCAAGAGAGTTTTGAGCGCGTCGACTTCCAGACGACAGAAGTTCCGCTGGTTATAGATCAGAAAATAATGAAGATCCATGTTTCAGTAGCGCTGGCCTGGAAGGGCGGTGGGGTTTTTGTGGGCTACGGGACTAAGTCCTCACAAGACGAATCTTTGGAGCACGCCTGTGTCGAATCGTTAAGAAATTGGCTGATCTTTAAAAATCAAAAGAAGCGCTCTCGCTTCCCCTACAACCGGATCGAGTATTTTGCCCACCACGCCGAAGCCGCAGTGGCCGCGATCGGCGGAAAGAGAGAGGTGGCTTGGCCGGTTCCCACGATTCGGCTTTTTAGGAATGAGAAATTTGGCGATATTTGTTTAGCCAGAACGATTTTTGAAGGCTGGATACCATGGCAGAATGGACCCGTAGAACGTTTCTTATATTAAAGAGCTTTAGCGGCTCGAAGTGGGCCTTGGGACTTCTCGTCGCGCTTGGGGTGACTGGGTCCGCCCTAGTTCTGCTTTTTGAAAGCCTCGAGGCCCAGCAGAGCAAATCCGTAACTTCCGTTATAGGCAGCCAGCTCCGTAATGAGTCTTCTATGTCGCGCTCCTATCTTCTTGCCCAGTCTTTGGAAGATCTCGTCACCACGGGCGCCATCAAGTGCGCGAGCCTGGCCCGGACCGGCGCCGATGGCCGGTCGGTGTTCTACGACTCGACCTTCAGAGATCATTGTCCCAGAGGGTCGCTTAAGGCCGTTATTTTTCGTGGGATCGACGGTCACGACTGGGAGTTCAAGCTCGCCCCCCATATTCCGGTGTCATTTTATGTGATCAAGTGGACTACGATTCTGTCCGTCGCGCTTTTATTGATCTTTAGTTTTGTGGTCTTGTACGAATTCATCGGTCGAGAGCGAAGAAGGCGAAAGCTGTTAGAGGAACTCACGTCACAGGTTCGCCACGATGTCGCCTCCCCGATTTCAGCCTTGAGGGTGATCGCCGACCGCGCACCGCTGGATTCTGAAATGAAGGATTTTTTAAGCAGCGCTGTAGCCCGAACCGAAGCCATCTTCCGCTCCCTCAGCAGGGAAGGTGGTGCCGGCTCGTGCTGGATCAATCAGGAATTGCAAAGAGTCGTGAGTGAGAAGCGAATGTCCAGCCCCACGTTTGCGCGCTTGACCGTTCAAGTCGAGCCGCTGCTGGTGGAGGTACCTTCAGTCGAATTTGGTCGCATGATCTCGAACCTCCTCAACAATGCCCAGGAGGCGGGGGCTACGGATATTGAGATCGTAGGTCAGTCGTCGAATGGACAGGTGGAGATCTCGATCCGGGACAACGGCCGCCCGTTCCCAAAGGAGATCCACGGGAAATTGGGTGAGAGGGGAGCCAGCTTCGGCAAACAAGGGGGCTCCGGGTTAGGGCTATGGCATGCCGTGAGGCTCATGCGCGAAAGTAACGGTGAACTTCGAATCTCTGACCAGCCGAAACAGGTGCTCCTCAAGTGGGCCCTTCATATTCGAGGCTCGCACAGATCAAGTATTTAACCCACCTTCGCTGAACATTTCGACACTGACTTTTGACTCAACAAAACGGCTGTTCATGAACTTCCACAGGGGGTTTCAAGCGGCATAGGCATTGAACGTACGAAAGGGGATTTTAGACTTCGAAGTACTTGGGGGATGAATTATGGGATGGTTTCCGCTCCGTCTTTTTTTGACCGTATTGTTTCTAGGCACGTGGTGCTTCTCTACCACGGCGCAAATTCCGACGACGATTACCACTGGCTTACGCTCGGGCGGCGTCAATTTGGTTTTTGGATATTATGACCCTTACGGATATAAGCCCAATGAATTTGACGACGATCTGCCTGTGATTCGCTCAAAGGGCGCGGGCCATATCCGACTTGCAATCAGCATGGATATTATAGAGAACGGAACCACGGGCAATCTTCGCGCGGATCGTTTTCAAGATATAAAGAACTTCGTCAACAAAGCTAAGGCCAACGGCCTTGTCACAATCATAGATATTCATAACTCCGGCATCTATGCGGTCGGCGATACCAGCGGGACATGGACCCATGATTATATGGGCAATCTTCGCAATGCAGGAGTTCGCAGCCGCCATATCAGCTTGCTCAGTCAGCTAGCTAAGGCGACGGCCACTGAACTCGATCGCAATTGGGTCGTGTTGCAACCGGCGAACGAGCCGATTTTCGGCAACGGCGATCAAAGCACCTGGTACAACCATCAAAATGCCTTGATCCCGGCCATGCGCCAGAATTGCAGTGACTGCACCATCTTTGTGATCGCGCACACTTGGCAGGCCATCTCCGCCACCATTTACAATCTCGAGCCCCGAACCATACCGTGGTTTGATTCACGAATGATCGTCGACATGCACTTCTATAATCCTCTCGGACTCACTCATTGCGCCTTCACGGGCAATGACCCCACGCCTTGCCAAGGTAAGCAGTGGCCCGGCTACTATGAGGACTATTTACCCTCCGGCAATTTATTTAAGGGCGTTTGGGACAAAGCCTTACTGCAAAAAGAGTTTCAAGTTCTCTGGGATTGGCGCGCTCGCAATAACAATGTCGCCATTCACTTTAGCGAAATTGGAACTCATTCCTTTTTAGGCGATGATCCGCGTTCGGCCTATATCAACGATGTCACCTCGATTTTTCAAGCCAACGGAGTGGGATGGTCCTGCTGGGAGTGGGATAAGAACTTTGGTATCATCAATCACCCAAAAACTATTAAAGCCTGCTTTAAGGGTGACACGTCCACGACACCGACGCCGTCGCCAACTCCGACACCAGCGCCCGCGCCAGCTCCAGCACCGACTCCAACTCCAACTCCTGTTCCCGAGCCTGATGTGAACTTCGCCACTTCGACCACCAATGTCGCCTCAGTCGCACCCGGCTCCTCTCTCGTCGTTCAGCATAAGATCACCGCCACGCAGACTCGCTCGGGAATGATCGTGCAAAGCATTTTGTTTGATGGGGCTAACGGATGGTCCATGTATGCATCTAAGGCTGTAATGGGTCTAACCTTCACCGCTGGTGTCGCCTCGGATGTACCGTTGGCGCTAGCTCTACCGGCGAATCTAAAGGCCGGAGTTTACTCCATTTCTCTGGAGATTTTCGATTCGAGCTGGAAGAAAATTTATGGCATCACCGGTGGTCAGGTCACGGTGGTGGTGGGGTCTACGCAGCCAGAGCCTCTTCCGCAGCCGGACGCCCTCCCGGCGAAAGCGGCGATAAAATCCCAACACTCTCAGCTTTGCCTAGATGTCATGGCCGAGCTTAAAACCGACGGCGCCAAATTATCTCAATGGAACTGCCATTACGGAAATAATCAGGTGTTTAACTTAAAACAAGTTTCGGGAGGCCATCAGATCATCGCCGTCCATAGCGGCAAATGCCTAACGCTGAGTTCGGTCAATGATGGCCAAGTCTTAGTTCATAATACTTGTAATGGCGGCGGAGGCCAAACTTTTAAGCTCAGTCGCATGGCGGATGGTTTGTATGAGATCCGATCTGGTCTAAGCGGCAAATGCTTAGATATAAATCAGGCTTCCACCGCTCCTGGCGCGGCTATCATCCAATACGCTTGTCACGGCGGCGCGAATCAGAGGTTTAAGCTGGAGGCGAAGTAGTTGAGATCCAAAAGGCTCTGCGCAAACAGAGCCTTTTGGGGGCTCATCTCGCGAATCGTTATACACCCTATCCAGGCTAGCGACCGTCGGGACGGCGCTCCCTGATTGGTTTTGCATTGAACAAAAAGCAGCGCGATCTCGTGCCGACCTTGACCACAAAAGCATTGGGTTTGGGGCCAGGTAACTAAATATTTGTAGAGTCGAGTGCCTGGTTTCGATAGCATTGGGTATGTCTTATCTGCGGCTATTGTGCTGGGTAATCGGCGTGGTTACAGTGACGAATATTCCAATGTCCTACGCTGAGAAAATGGTATCCGGCGACTCGGCACAACCTTCAACAGTGATTGACGACGGCATTGATGGATCTTACGTAGCCAAGGGGAGCATTTATGTTCAGAGAAACGGCGAGACCTTCCAGGCTTTGTGCCAACGGGTAAAGAAAACGAGCTCTACCAGTCCGGCAGGATCGGATGGGTTTCACGTTAGAATATCTGGAACAAAAATTCATTTCGACGATTGCAGCGGAGATGTAGTCCAAGCCTACGTTTTAAAACGGGGTGTCAAGGCTCCTGCGGGATTGGACGCCACCTACAACATGGCCATCGAAACAACAGAGGATCCCCCTAAAAGCGCGCAAGAATGTTGGAGAAAAATGGGTGGTCGAACCGGCCATCCAGCTAGTTTTTTCAAAGGAGTGCATCACTTCAAACGCTGTGATGGATTTCTTTTTTTTCATATTAGCTTGGATAACGGGGCCTCGGCTTATCACGTGTTATCGCCTCCGGCCGGGTCTTGAGACTTGCGATCTTTCCTATCGAAATTTGAATAGTCTCCGCACGATCACGGTACTCCGTCACGTATCATCGCTGCATTTGAAATCACGATCCAAAATCGGTGCAGTTAAATCCCTTGTTTAACGACAGCCCACTGACTCTGTACGTACAGAGTTCATGCAAGATGCGCCGTCCCGACGGTCGCTAGCCTGGATAGGGTGTATGCCGATTCGCGAGACCCAAACCCAAAAGGGCTCTGTTTGCACAGAGCCCTAAATGACCTCTAGCCGCGCGTACTTAACCACGAATTTCTTGTACGTCTTGTCCTGAAAGAGCACCGACACCTTCTGCATCTCACCAGCGCCTTCGACTTCGAAGATTGAGCCGACGCCAAATGTGGGGTGGCGCACGCGCATGCCTTTTTGATAACCGCCTAAGGCGCCAGCCGCGCCGCCGAGTTCGTTTTCGTAATCGGGCATGACATCGAATTGCATCTCGCCGCGGTTTCGCGGTCCCGAGGCCTGCCCGGGGCGCATATTGGCGTAACTGCGCTCGTCGCCGGCGCGCGAGGCATATTTCTCCGCGTAGCGATCGAGAAACGCGGGACGCTGGATTTTGCTCTGCCGTTGGACAAACTTGTCGGGGATTTCTTTTAAGAACCGTGAAGGCGGATGACTTTGCTCCTGACCCCAAACGCGGCGCGAGCGGGCGTGAGTTAGAAACAGTTTTTGCCGGGCGCGGGTCATGCCGACATAAGCAAGGCGGCGCTCTTCCTCCACGCTGGTCGGGTCGGCGTCGTCGATCGAGCGCGCCGAAGGAAAAAGGCCCTCTTCCATCCCGACAATGAACACCACGGGAAATTCCAAGCCTTTCGAAATATGCAACGTCATCAACGTGACATAGTTTACGCCCTCTTCGATCGAGTCGGCGTCCGACACCAGGGCCATCTCTTCTAAGAAATTGGTCAACGTGCCCTCATCGCCCCGCTCCTGTTCGAACTGGCGGATGGCGTTGGCGAATTCCTCTAAGTTGTCGATGCGGTTTTGTGACTCGGGTGTGTTCTCCTCTTTCAGTCGCGTCACGTACTCGGTGGCGTCGAGCAACTCGACGAACAATTCGGAAAGTTTCAGGTTCTTAGCCTTAACCGAGAGCATATCGCACATATTGCGAAATTCACGCAGCTTGCGGGCGGCACCTGCATGCACCAGCCGCTGCTCGGCCGCCTGGAGGATCGCCTCATAGAAGGTGATCCTATTCTGAATCCCGAGTTCTTCAATCTTGTCGATTGTGGTCTTGCCGATTCCGCGCGCGGGGACGTTGATGATCCGTTTGACCGCGATATCGTCTGCAGGATTAACAAACGTTTTGAAATAGGCGAGCACATCTTTGATTTCCATGCGCTCGTAGAACTTCACGCCGCCGACCAGTTTGTAGGGAATGTTGCGCGAGCGCATATGGTCTTCGAGCACGCGAGACTGCGCATTGGTACGATAGAACACAGCGAAGTCGCTGTAGGAATAGGGATTGTCGCCGCCATTCATTAACTGGTTGATATTCTCCACCACGAAGCGCGCCTCTTCGTATTCGTTCAGATCCTCATGGACGCGGATCAGATCGCCTTCTTCATTGTCGGTGAACAGCGTTTTGTCCTTACGCTGGCTGTTGTTTTTGATCACTTCAGAGGCGGCTGTGACGATGGTTTTCGTCGAGCGATAGTTTTGCTCCAGCTTGATCACTCGCGCCTCGGGAAAATCTTTTTCAAAGGTCAAAATATTGGTGATGTCCGCGCCCCGCCAAGAATAGATCGACTGATCTTCATCTCCCACCACGCAGAGATTGCGATGCTTTTGGGCCATCATTTTGACTAGCAAATACTGGATGTGATTGGTGTCCTGATACTCGTCCACCGAAATATACTGAAAGCGCTCCTGGTATTTGGCCAGAATATCGGGATAGCTACGGAAAAGATCATAAGTTTTAAACAGCAAATCTCCGAAGTCGAGGGAGTTCGCCTTCTTCATCTCCTGCTCGTAAATCTTGTAAACCTCCAGACTCCGGTCGTCCCACCAAGTGCCGCCCTTCTTGGCCACGTCCTCAGGTGAAAGCGCCAGCTGCTTGGCTTCATTGATCCGCGCCTGAAATGATCGGGGCGGATACTGTTTGTCATTGATATTTAAAATGGCGAGAACTTTTTTGATCAGCGACACCTGATCCGAGTCGTCATAGATACCAAAGAAGGGCTGGTAGTCGAGTAGGTGAATATCGTCGCGCAGAATTCGCGCGCAAATCGAGTGAAAGGTCGACACCCACATCCGCTCAAAGACAGTAATGCCCATTTCATGGAGCAGTTTAACCACGCGCGACTCCATCTCGCGGGCAGCCTTGTTAGTAAAGGTCACGGCCAGGATCTGTTCCGCCGTAGCTTCTCCTTGTGCGATCAGGT
>JALHOQ010000021.1:12175-28003 GCA_022842925.1 Bdellovibrionales bacterium | reverse complement strand
CGGAGTGTTGGTCGCGCGGACCTAAGCACGAAACTGGAGTACTTACGCGAGGCGCTTCTTTGCCGTCGCGCCCGACCTTTTTGGCGAGTGACTCCGCCCAGAGCTGCACCCACCATTGACCAAAAATGCGAAGCGCTTCCGAGTACGTCCAGAGTTCGGTTACCCATTCGCCCCGGGACCAAGATTGCAAAATCGTCGCGGCCATTCCCGAGGCCAAGTCCGGTCGGCTCAGGGCCCACCGAGCCCCATCGCGGAACTCCAGTCGACCCAAACCCATTAACCCCGCGGGAAACATCCCCACCGGGCCGAGTACAGAAAATCGCCCACCCACGTCCGCCGGCAGCCACAAGCACGGGAGATCGTTTCGTTCTGCCCACTTTTGCAAAGCGCCAGGCCCCGGACTCGCGATGACCGTGCAGCGATCGGGCTTGATCCAGCTTTTGTCGATGCTCGCGAGTTTTTCAATCCAGGCCAAGGTTTCTAAAGACCCGCCCGTTTTGCTTACGATTACGATATGACGATCGCGCCAGTCCCCACCCAGATCACGCAGCTGATCCCAACGGTACCGGTCCACGGCTTCGAGAAAAAACATATGCGCAGCGCTGGTGGAACGAAAGGTATCGTAGATCACTTGCGTGCCTAAGCTTGAGCCGCCGATGCCGATCAAAAGAACCTTATCGACACCGAGGGTGTTCTCGAGTCGCTTCTCGATGGAGTCCCACGTGGGGTCGTGGCCGATCAGCCTGATAAAACCGGCGCCAGGTCCCGTCGAGACCTTTGACCACAGCTTTTCGAGCTTTTGCACAAGAGATGGGTCCGGTGATTCCCGGTGACGGATTTCGATCATGCGAGCGCCACGTCTTCTTCGATGCGGTGATAGCCGTGCCACTCTTTAAGGCGGCCTCGCGGCCGTGGCGCCTCGGTCTCCTCCGGATACTCGAATAACACGTAAATCAGCTTAGTGATCTTGCCAAGTGAGGCGATATCGAGCGAGGTCAAATCGGTCCAAGTACCGGTATTGAAATATTCCATATTCTCAGCGAATTGGCGGTATTGATAAACATGGGAATGACCAAAGACCACGGTGTGCACGCGTTCATCCTGAAGCACACGCCGTGCCGACTCGCTTAGATCGGGGAACACGGCGCTTTCGAGCAGCACGCGCATGATCCGGGAAAACGGGAACATGCGACGGGGATCATTGCCCAGGGCCGACTTTAAAAAATAGAACAGCAGATTGAACAGATTCACCACCGTAAAGATGAACTCGTTGGCGAGAGCCCAACGGATCATGCGATTGAACGGGCGGATCTTGTCCACATGGGGATAAGTCTGCTTGATCTTCAGCACGAACTCGACAAAGAAATGCGACCCGAACGGTAAGTTCAAAATCGGTTCGGGCAAATTCTTTTTAAGGAAGAATTTGCGTGGATCCAGGCGGTTTGCCGCCTCATGCATATGTCCGTGCTCGATGTGCACGCCGTCAAAGAAGTAAATAATATTCTTGAATCGAACCGTTGTGCCCACGATTTCATTGAACAGCGCGCGCGTGGACGCCCACAGCATGGCCTGATCATGATTGCCCACCACATAAGTGATAGTATTGCCCGGTTTGGCGGCGAAATCGCGGAGGGATTTGAAGAGCACGGGGTGCCCGGCTACAATCCGCTTCAAAATATCCACGCAGATTGGCTCGGTGATCACAGTCAAATAGTGACCGCGAAAATCCACTTGTAGAAAATTTAGAATATCCCCGTTTAAGACCAGTTCGATTTCATGTTCGGCGTACTTGCCCGTCGTGTAATAGTGCAAAAACTCGGCGAACTTCTCGTCGAAGTAAAACTCTTCCATATCGTTGAGCTGCCCATTTTCCAGGGTGCGGCCCACGCCAAGATGGAGATCGCTGACTACGAGTTTGATTTTCTTCTTCATTCACCTTAACTCGCCACAAATACAATATTGCGGCTCTTCCGTTTGCCGTAATACATAGCCTGATCCGCGATCTGAATCAAACCCGCGACCGACTGCGAATGCGTCGGATAACCGGCAAGACCGATGCTGACCGTTAGATTCAAGCTGTGACCTTCGACCAGAAATGTTTGCTGCTCGATGGCTTTGCGAATGCGTTCGGCCACCACCTTGGAGTTTTCAAGATTGGCGTTGCCAAGAACGACAATAAACTCATCCCCGCCGTAGCGGAAGGTATAGTCGCAGCTCCGGACCTGAGTCTTAAGGACTTTGCCCAGCTCGACCAGGAGCTTGGAGCCCACCCAGTGGCCGCGGCCGTCGTTCACCATTTTGAAATAATCGATATCGAGAAAGAGCAGCGAAAACTCGGTCTTCTCCCGTTTGGCGCGCTGGATCTCGTGCTCCAGTACCATGGGAAGATAGCGCTGGTTGTGCAGACCCGTGACTTCGTCCACGTACGACATGTTTTTCGCCTCGAGGTGCTGGTAGGCGAAATGCAGGTACTTGGTAGCGAGGGTCAGCCCCTCTCGAAAGCTGGCCAAGATCTGAACGGGATTGGTTTCTTTAGGGCGATCCAGCGTTAAAACGCCAAGTAACCGGTCTTCCCAAAATACGGGATACACGAAGCGCGGGTGCGGATCGAGCAGCATATGCGGAGGCAGAACGCCCTTCCAGGGCCGCGGAAACAGTTGATTCACCTGCGACCAGAGTTGATAGAGGGACCACATATCTCCCGCCGGCTGGCTCCACATATGGTTGCCGATAACATCGGCCGCGGCCAGGGCCCAATTCCAATTCTCCATTGAACTCTCGTGTACGCGGGCCAACCCATGGGCTGAGATCCAGTGCACGGCAGCGGACTTCGACTGATCCTGGCAATAGCCAAGGACCTTGGTCAGAACATCATCGAGCTCGAGGGACGTGAAGTCGCTGTGGTTCACTTCGCCTTCCTCTGGTTCTTGGCCACCTCGTCCTCACCTTCGAGCATGCTGAGAGCCAAGCGCAGAGCTTTAACCGTGCGGCGGAGCATCTCTTGTTTGTCGTTGGTCTGACGGTTGAGTTCCTGGTTTTTTTGCCGGTAATTTCCGAGCTCGACACCGATCTGATCGATCTGGCGTTTGAGCTCGAGGATCATCTCATCTTTGCTGCGGATAAGCGCCTGCGACTCCATCTTGATCAGCTCCAGACGATTCTCTAGTTCGCGCTCACGCACGCGGATTTTTTGAATATTGGTGTTGATGCGCAACTCGAGTTCGTCGTTTTTGCGACGGAGTAATTCCAGATCGCGCTGCATGGCTTCTTTGGCACTGTTGAGAATATTCTTTTCTTGGTCAAAGCTTGAAACCGCGTGCTGGTAGTCATTCTCGCGCTTGGAATTCTGTGCGAGCAATTCGTCGGTGCGACGGCGCAAGGTTTCGCCAGCCGCGCCCAACTCCTCGTTTTGAGTGCGGAGCCGCTCGATCTCCTGCTCCAAATCGAGGAGACGGCTTTGAGCGATACGGAGGGATTCGGATTGCGCGAGGGCGGCTTCAGTCGAAGCTCCACCGGGTGAGGCGCGGAGCGAGGCAAAGCGGCCCACGGAAGCGCGAACCTTGTCATCACCCGCGGGTGAAGACGATTGGCCCGAGGGGCGGTGCATGACTTGCGCGAGTTTAGATTCACTTAAGCGTTCGGTATGATCATCGTGTGAGGAGGGAGGCGAGGCGGGCGCGGGCCCCTTCGCCGCCGCCGGCGGAGCCTCACTTTTTGTGATTTTGACTTCTTCTGTCTTGTCATTCAGAAGATCGTCGATGAGCTCCATCGCTAGAGCTTTGCCTTTTTTCTCACCCATCCTTGAGTAACTATCGGAAAATATTTGATTCTGATTGAGGAAGAGGTTCTGGATCAGGCCCTAAGCCCAGTCGGGCTTAGCTGATCACGTGCTTGTAAGCTTGAATCCGGTTCTCCAGCTCACTCTGGGTGACGCGCAACACGCCTTCCACACCAAAGTCTTGGACCGTAAAGCTCGCCAACATGCAGCCATAGATGCACGCCTGCTTAAGGTCTTCTCGGTTGAGGGCCTTGTTATTCTTAGCCAAATATCCAAGGAACCCACCGGCAAATGTATCGCCCGCTCCCGTCGGGTCCACCACTTCTTCGACCGGGTACGCTGGAAGGATAAAGTAGCGCGTATCGGTGAACAGAATAAACCCATACTCCCCGCGCTTAATCACCACGGCCTTCGGGCCCATCTGCATCACGTCTTTCGCCGCGCGAATGGTATTCCAGCTGCCGGTCAATTCACGCAGTTCAGCTTCATTGATCAGAAGCACGTCGATTTTCTTAAGCACTTTCAGCAGCTCGGACTTCTTGCTGCTGATCCAGTAGTTCATGGTGTCGGCGGCGATTAGTGTCGGTTTCACGCATTGTTCAAGAACTTGCAGCTGCAATGTGGGATCGATGTTGGCGAGAAAAACGACTTCCGAATCCTGGTACTCTTTGGGAATCACCGGATGGAAATTCTCGAGAACATTGAGATGAGTGGCCAGAGTTTTGGCCTCATTCATGTCATTCTCATACTGACCTTCCCAAGCAAAGGTGCGGCCCTTGACCTGTTGCAGGCCGCGAAGGTCGACTTTGCGCTGCTCAAGAATCCGCATGTGTTCCGGCTTGTAGTCTTCTCCGACCACACCCACCACGCGCACAGGCGTGAAGAGTGAGGCGGCGATCGAAAAGTAATTGGCGGAGCCGCCGAGAATATGGGTGCGGTGACCTTTAGGCGTGGAAATCGTATCGTAGCCCACGCTACCGACGACCAGAATTGAACTCAAAGTGAAACTCCCTCTTACAGGGGAGCGGGAGATTCCGCAGCTTTCGCCTTTGCCTTCGCAGCGGTCGTAAGCTGACCGCAGGCCGCATAGATGTCCCGTCCCATTGTCTTACGACGTAAAACATGGCTCCCCAGACGAATCAACTCATTTTGAAATTCCACGATGGCTTGCTCACTCGGGCGATGGAATCCGGAGTCGGGATGCTCATTAAACGGGATGATATTAATCTTACAGGGAATGTTTTTGGTTAGCCGATAGAGAGCTTTTGCGTCAGCCAGGGAATCCGTGACACCCTTCAGTAAAACGTATTCGAACGTCACTTTATCGTCGGTCTCGCGGCAATGTTCGAGACACGCGTCGAGGAGTTCTTTCAAATTCCAGCGCTTATTGATCGGCATAATTTCGCTGCGAATCTGATCGTTCACGCCGTTGAGGCTCACCGCCAAACGGACTCCGGCCGCCGTCACGCGCGGAATCAAAGGCACGATTCCGCTGGTCGAGACGGTGATCCGTTTTCGCGAGAGATTGTAGCCCCACTCGCTTTGCAGAATCTCGCAGGCCTTAAAAACCGCATCCGGATTATCGAGAGGCTCACCCATGCCCATAAAAACAATATTGGTAATTCGCCGATCGAGACCGAGATGGCGTTGGGCCTGCACGAACTGCCCGACGATTTCCCACGTCTCGAGTTTGCGTTGGAGTTTCTGTTTTCCCGTATAGCAGAACTTGCACGCCATATTGCAGCCCACTTCCGAACTCAGACAAATGGTCATCTGCTCCCGGCGTGGAATCAAAACGGCCTCCACCGACTTGCCGGCGCCCACATTGAACAGGAGTTTAGTCGTGCCGTCGACGGACTGATGGGCTTGCAGAACCTCGGGTAATTCGAAGTCCATTAAGCTAGAGACTTCCTTACGAAAATCCTTCGAAAGATTGGTCATCTTCTCAAAATCGAAAATATGCTGGCCGTAGATCCACCGAAACAACTGTTGGGCCCGAAAGCCCTCCTTGCCAAAACCTTTCACGGCCTGGCTGAGATCGGGCAAAGTGTGATCAAAAAACCGCAGTTTTTGCATAGATGCAGGCTTCTAACACGGCTTGTCTTATTTTCGAAGCGCAAATATACTTTAGATATATGTCATTTACCGCCCGCGAAAACCTAAGGCGAACCCTAGAATACCGACCCCATGTCCGAGCCTCGTATAAAGCCCTTCTCGGCTTTACGGGCTTAAGCCTTCTGTTGGTTATGGGGTTTAGTTTTTACTACTTCTCCGTGGCCCGCGACCCCGTGATGGCCCTGGCGATTTTGGGCGGCGGCCTACTTGCCCCTTTGATTCTCTTTCTCGAAGCCCACTTTCTGGCGCGACCGTTGGCCTCCACTCGGGTGCATGTGCGGGCCGACGGCATCACGGTGGAGCGCCTAGGGCAGAATCACGACATTCACTTCTCTTCGCTCGCCGGAGTCAAATTCTCTCACATTCCCTATCTCGGCGGCTGGTTTAAACTGATTCAGCAGTCCGGCGACGCCTACCGCTTCACCGTCGTGTTGGAACGCAGCGAATACATTCTCGAAGCCATCTCCGCTGTCCGCCCCGGGATTGTGCGCAGTGAAGATCTGCTCGCCTACCGGCGCACGGCTATTTTATCAGACCACTCATGGGCCCGCGTTTACGCCAAGACAAAGAATTGGCCGGCCTTGGTGCTGAAGTATTTTGTCTTGCCCATCCTCCTCAGCGGCGCCACGCTGGCGGCCATGCGGGCGAATCAGATGCCGATCAACGGAGCGCAGGTAGCCAAGCTGTTTTTGCTTATGCTGGGACTCAATTTCGCCGTGGGAATGACGATCTCATTCGCGCTTTCGGAACTGGTGCTGGTAATGGCCGGCAAGGAGCGCCTAGAGAAGGATCCGAGCGATGTCGTTCGCGACTTGGCGCTGGAGAAGAAAGTCAGCACCATCGCTCACGTCGGTCACTGGATTCTCGCCTTCGCGATTCTCGCCGTGGCGTTGTTCCGCTTTATTTAAATTATTCGACCAAGGTGGCGGCGTATTCGAGCAATTCCTTGCGCGAGCACGGCACGCAGCCAACTTTGCCCACGACCACTCCCGCGGCCACATTTCCGACTACGCAGGCTTCTGGCAAAGTGAAGCCACTGACGTAGGCCAGTGCGAGAGCCGCGATCACTGTGTCGCCGGCGCCGGTGACATCAAAAACCTGACGGGCAAAAGTGGGCATATGCACAGCCTCGCTCGCGCCGATCAGCGACATGCCCTCGTTTCCTCGGGTGATTACGATATTCTCCGCCTGCACGCGCTCGCGCAGCGCTTGGCCGACTTCGAGAATAAAATTGGGGCTGATGCGAAGGTCGTCGTAATCCAGCCCGCTCAATTCGACCGCTTCCTCACGATTGGGCGTGATCACGTCGGCGCCGTTATAGAATTTGGCGGGAGTGGAACGATTCGGATCGACAAAGACTTTTTTGCCGCGAGCGTGGCTCTCTTTAATGATCGCCTGCAGGGCGCCTTCGCTGAGTACGCCCTTGGCGTAATCTTCGATGATCACGCCCTCAGCTTGATTGAGAAGCGAGGTCACCATGCCGACCAATTGCTTTTCCACATCGGTTGAGAGGTATTGCTTTTTCTCAAAATCGACCCGAACTAGGTGATGCGGTCCCGACATCACTCGCAGCTTACGCGTGGTGGGCCGCTGGGGGTCGGTGATGAGATGATCCGGGCTGACGCCGCTGGCTTGAAGCTTGCGCCGAAGCTCATCGGCGGCGCCGTCACTCCCGACTACGGCGACCAAAAGGGCCACGCCGCCCAGTGAAGCTACGTTCTGCGCCACATTCGCCGCAAGACCGAGCCGCGAATCCTGTTGCGCGACTTCCAAAATCGGCACCGGGGCCTCAGGACTGATGCGACGAACGTCGCCGAGCACATATTCATCGAGTCCGATATCCCCGACCACGATCAGCCGGGCCTTAGGCAAGCTCTCGATCCTTCGCGGTAAAGATTTCAGCAGCGCTTTCAGCTCATCGCCTTCGATTCGGGATTCTTTCATGAAAGATGCATCTCCTATCCTATTCGTCGGTATGCGTCGACGGTCGACTCTGGGTGGGCCAGACACTAGTTTGATAACTTCAGTTATTTCTTGAGCTTAGGCAAGGAGCAAAGCAATGGAAGCCCTTACGAGCGGGCCTTTATATCAGAACACGATGAAGATCATGGAAGACGCGGGGAAGATTATTAATCTGAGTCCCAACGTTCTTGAACGCTAACGCTATCCCCGTCGCACTCTCATGGTTTCTGTACCGGTCAAAATGGACGACGGCCGGGTGAAAGTTTTCAGCGGCTATCGCGTGCAACACAATCAAATGCTCGGTCCTTTCAAGGGCGGAATTCGCTACCATCACCTGGTCGATTTATCGGAAGTGGCGGCCCTTGCCTCGCTGATGACCTTCAAAAATTCCCTTTTGAATCTGCCACTGGGTGGAGCCAAGGGCGGAGTGCAAGTCGACCCGAACAAGCTGTCGAAGGCGGAACTCGAAAATCTCACTCGCCGTTTCACCTCCGAGATCGCACCATTTATTGGCCCCGACCGAGATATCCCCGCTCCCGATGTCGGAACGGATTCGCAGACCATGGCGTGGATGCTCGATACCTACTCTCTTGAAAGCGGTTTCTCGCAGACGGGCGTGGTGACTGGAAAACCGGTCGAAATCGGGGGTTCTCTTGGACGCGAAGCCGCCACCGGCCTGGGCGTGATTTACGCCACCGAAAAGGCGCTCGAAAAAATTGGTAAACGCATTTCGGATGCGACCATTGCCGTGCAAGGTTTCGGTAAGGTCGGCATGTACGCCTCGATTGAAGGTTACGCCAAGGGCGCGAAAGTCGTGGCCGTCAGCGACGTCAGCGGTGCTCTTTACGATCCCAAAGGCATCAATATCGCCGAACTCTCGCGCTATGTAAGAGAGCGCAAGATGATTAAAGATTTTCCCGAAGTTCAGCACATCAGTAACGAAGAACTGCTTTATCTGGATGTCGACGTTCTCGCTCCCTGCGCATTGGAAGGCGTGATTCACGCGGGCAATGCCAAGAATGTCAAAGCCAAGGTGATCGTAGAAGGCGCCAACGGCCCGACCACCCGTGAAGCCGACGAGGTTCTGGCCAGCAAAGGCTGCGTGGTTGTGCCGGATATTTTGGCCAACGGCGGCGGCGTGGTGGTGAGCTACTTCGAATGGGTGCAAGATATCTCGTGGCTGTTCTGGTCCGAAGACGAAGTGCGCAGCAAACTTCGCGAGGTGATTTACAAGGCCTTCGATAAAGTTTGGCAATTCGCGGACACTCATAAGGTGCATATGCGCTCGGCCGCGATGGCGAGTTCATTGCTCCGTTTGGAGCGCGCGATGAAGCTCCGTGGACAAGCCTGGTAATGCGGGTGCGGCCCTGGTTGTGGCTTTCGCCCACATTGGCCCACAAGCTCTCCCCTCCTCTGCTGAATGGCCTTCATTTATTGACGTTCGGAGCCGGTCGGCCGCCTGAGTGGCGGCCGTTGGACTGGCGCGGACTGCATTTTCCCAATCGCTTGGGTGTCGCGGGTGGCGTCGATAAAGACGCGCGCAACGTACAGGCGTGGTGGTCTTTGGGCGCGGGCTTTTTGGAAGTCGGCACCATTACGCCGCAGCCACAACCGGGAAACACGCCGCCCGTTGTGGATCGTGATGTCACCGTAGAGGCGGTGTGGAACCGGCTCGGCTTTCCGTCGCAGGGTGTGCTGAGGGTCAAACGCCGTTTGGAAGATTTGCCAGCGCCGCGCTCAACTCCGGTTTTTGCCAATATCGGGAAGAATGCTTCGACGCCTCTTGAGCAGGCGCATGAAGATTATATTTTGCTGCTGCGGGAGTTGCGTGGATTGGTGGATGGCTTCGTCATCAATATCTCCTCGCCCAACACAAAGGGTCTGCGGGAGCTGCTGCGGCCCGAAAAATTGATCGAGTTCTTATCGCCCGTTTTGCAATCCGTGCCGAAGCCCCACGTCCCGATTCTGCTGAAGCTGAGTCCGGACATGGAGGACGCGGAGCTGGAGCGCGTGCTCGAGATTTCTTTAAATCTGGGTATCGACGGCTGGGTTTTAACCAACACCTCGCAGGGGATACGTGATGGGCTTGATTTTCCGAAAGAGGGGGGCGTTTCGGGCCGACCCTTGGCCGCGCGTTCACGCGAAGTCTTACGGCGAACGGTGGAGATTTTGGGTCCACGCCGCGAAGGTAAGCTTCTCGTTTCGGTTGGCGGCGTGAGCGGCTGGGATGAAGTGAATGAGCGCCTGGCGATGGGTGCCGACTTGGTGCAGGTCTATTCCGCGTTGATTTTTGAAGGTCCTAGATTTTTCAAGCGAGTGGCCAAATGCCAGCAACAAAACCTAAAAATGTAAAAACCCGCAGCGGTTGGATCGCCGTGGTGACCGCGCTGATGCGCCGGCAGGGTAAGGTTTTGGTGGGCAAGCGACCGGAAGGCGCGTCTTTGGCCGGACGCTGGGAGTTTCCGGGCGGAAAAATTGAGCTGGGCGAGAGCCCCGAACAAGCCTTGGCGCGCGAGCTGCGCGAGGAGTTGGGTGTCGAAGCCGAAATCGGCCCCCTGAAGTTCGCCGCGACCCACACGTACGGCAAAACTGGAATTTTGTTTTTGTTTTATGAAGTGAAGTATTGGAAGGGTCAGATCAAAACCCAACAGCATATGGATCTGAAATGGGTGGCACCAAAGGAGCTGCGCGAGCTCGAACTACCCGAAGCCAATGCGAAATTTTTAACACAGATTATGGACGTGCTCTAACCTATGGCGCGCTTACTGGTTTTTGCCGACCGGGAACCGGGCGATGCGGAGTGGAAAGGTTCGGTGGTGTGGGACACGATTCAGTCTCTCGCCGAAGCTCACCATGAAGTGCTGGCGCTGACACCTTTGGACCTGTCGTTGCTGGAGAGCGTGTCGCATCCCCGCCTGACGCTGGCGCAACCGGCGCCGTCGTTTGGCTTGCGCTATATGGGCCGGTGGTTGCGGGCGATTTTGCAGTTTCAGCCGCAGATTGTGCACACGTTCGCTCTACGCGGGGATCGGCCTCCCGACACTGGCGGAAGTATGCGCAAATCGGACATGAATGGACGCCGTGAATTTTCGGGAGTTTGGGCCTCCGCACTTCGCCTTGCCGATCAAGTTTCGGCGTGGCCGGCTATGGTGCAAAGTCTGAATGCGTTTCCGGGTGTGCAGCGCTGGTCGACGGTTTTGGACGAGCGCGACTTTGCGCCGTTTCGAGTGGTCAGGTCGCCGTTGGAGCTTCGAGTTCTTGGGGCACGAAGTGGGTCAGACGAGGAACGTGCCGCGGGCGATGAGAGCCACGAATGGTTGGATTCGCTTCCGCAGGATCTTTCAGATTCGACCTCCGGCCTGGTTTCGCCCTCTGATCACTCGCCATTGTTTCCATTTGCAAATTACCTTGTCATTCCCGCGCCCGTCAGCGAATGGTCGCGGCCCCAGGTGGACCTGCTGATGCTGGTGGATTTCTTGGAGAACAACGCCGATATCGGCGCCTGCGTCGTCGGTGGGTGGGGCGATTGGGACCTTAGACAAAGACGCGACGGCTGGAATCTGCTGGGCGCCCTCAGCGCTCGCGTACATTTAACGGCGCCGATGAATCTCGACGGCCTCGCCTCTCTCGCGCAAATGAGCCGCGGCCTCTGGTTGCGTCCGTTAGCGCCTTCAAGCTGGCGCGCGATAGTCGCCCACCGCTTAGCCGACACATTCTCGCTGCCCACGCACGGCACTCCCGCGCGGTCTTTACCCTCCGGCAGCACAGCGAACTTTCTCTCGCGCTTGTATTCGAATAATTGAGCGCAGCTCTCGCGCGCGATTTCAGCAGCGACCGTCGGCATACCGCATTTATTGCACGCGCTATGTCTACAATATTTGTTTGCAAATAAACCGCTCGATGTATTATCTTTCGCACACGTCGAAGGAGGATAAATGCTAGCGAATTTGAACGATAGAGATCTTTTGGTTCGCACCCAAGAGATAGTGAAGCAGGAACGCGAAATTTTGGCTGAAGTGATTCGGCATTTGCGCGAGATTGATCGCCGACGTCTCTATACGGAATTGAAGTATAAATCTCTGTTTGAGTATGCCGTTCGAGAACTTGGCTACTCCGAAGACCAGGCATGGCGCCGGATCAATGCTGTTCGGGTGGCCAACCAGTTGCCCCAACTGGAAGAGAAAATTGAAAGTGGCGCCCTCACGCTGGGCAACCTGAGCGTGGCGAGCACATTGTTTCGTGCCGAAAGTAAAGTCGGGGGTCCAGTGACAGTTGAGCGCAAGCTTGAAGTTTTGCAAGCGGTTGAAAACAAGTCCCGCCGCGAAGCCGAGAAAGTGGTCCAACAAATGGCGCTGGTACCACCTGAGAGTCTAAAATTAGAACGCCTAAAGTTTATCAGCGATTCGGTCGAGATTCGTTTTACCGCCTCTGCGAAACTAGGAGATAAGATGAATAAGATAAAGGGGCTACTCGCACATAAGTACCCTCACCTAGACATCGCAGGGTTACTGGAAGTGCTGTGTGCAGAGTTTTTGGCCCGACATGATAAACAGCTAACCGGACACGGCAAAGAAATGAAACCAATCCAATCTGCCATCCTTTCTAACCAAGTTTCAGCATCACCCGCGCAGCCAAGAAAAGCTGCGTTATGTGACGCCCCGGAGGCGGGGCAAAAGCCTCATTCGTCTGCACCACCAAAACCGTTACGGACTAGCAAACGAAAACACTTACCAGTATCCCTGCGTCGGCAAGCTTGGCAACGAGCGCATGGACGGTGTCAAAATTGTGGGTCCGAGCATGCGCTAGAGATCGATCATATCAAACCGGTGGCCAAGGGCGGTGCTGACGAGCTAGCAAACTTGCGGCTCCTCTGCCGACCGTGCAATCAAAGGGCAGCGATTGTGAAACTCGGCTTCGCCAAAATGGCGAGTCATCTCAGCGGCTCAAAAGGGATGGCGAGGCGAAGGTGTTGAGGCGCTTTCTCCCAAGCAAAGAGGAGATCTGACCTTTACTCCAGCTAAGCAACTGATAGACTAATTCACATTCATGGCCACAGCGGGAAGCAACGACACTAAATCAAACGGCGCGGCGGGAGCGGGCACGCGCAAATCGGGTGCGATGGCGACGGAGCCTCTCCATATCTGCATCGTATCCGAACGGTTTCCACTGCTGAATACTTCTGGCGAAGTCGGGTTTCTGTGGCCGATCGCGCGCGGGCTTGTGCGCCAGGGCCATAAAGTCACGGTGATCTCTTGGCGCAATAAGGTCCGTCTCGCCTTTGTCGAACAAAATGGCGTGAAGGCCTACTTCCTCGGCGAAACTCCCGGTGCGACTCACGAAGGCTTTCCTGAGCTGGTCCGAAAAAAGTTTCTCGCCATTCATCGCGAGACCCCATTTCATCTCGTACATTCACTGGACGGCACCGGCTTTGAGGTCGCGCGACTCCGCAAGCAGCTCGGCGTGGCCGTGGTCTACGACGTCGACGCCACCCATATGGCCCAGGTCTATTCTATCCTGGGCATGTCGCAGGAAACTCTCACCGGAATTATTCGCACCAGCTTTCAGGTCGCCCTTACCTTTCTTAAAACCTACTACCGGCACGACCGCAAGATTCTAAAAACCGCCGACGCCATAATAGTCCACAGTCCCCAGCAGCGGCTGATCCTCGAGCGCTACTATGCCTACCCGGATCAGCGCATCTTTATGGTGCCGTTCGGAATCGAAGTGGAAGATCTCTCCCCGCGCGAGCGCTCACAAGAACTGATGAAAAAGATCGGCATCCCCACCGGCGCCCAATGTGTCGTAACCGCCAGCGATATGACCGAGCTCGGTGAGATGAAGAATATCCTCTACGCCTTTGAGCGCGTGGCTATCAAAAAGCCCACTGCGCGCCTGATAATCGTAGGTCACGGACCTTTAAGAAAAGAAATTGAATTTGAGGCCCTTAAGCTGGCCCTTGGCAGTCGCGTTTTCTTCTCCGGCGATATCCCCGCCTCGCAGATCGCCGACTATATCGCCCTGGCCGACGTATTCGTAAACCTCAGCGCCCGCAGCTCCGGCGTGGAGCAGAGCTTGCTCGAAGCCATGGCCCAGAAAAAAGTCATCATCGGCTCCGAGGTCAGCTTTCTCGCTAATGTGGTCGAAGACGGCCTCGACGGCTTTTTGATCCGTCCGGCCGATACCTTCACCCTTTCCGAGTTACTCCTCCAAGTTTTCAATGGCCAGATCTCGACCACGGAGATCGGCGAGCATGCTCGCCAGAAAGTTTTAAATCTGTTTGATTCAGAAAAAATGCTGCAACAAACGCTTTCCGCCTATACTCAGGCCCGCCATCGCTTTGTCACGGCGCATAGAGGGTTGTTTTCTCTTCCTAGCTCACTTGGATCTCAATAGAATGTACCTAATTTCAAGGACTTAAAAGGGGCGAGGCCAACTACGCAATGACTAAAGCAGATCTGATCAACCTGATTGCAGAAAAGGCAAATATCACTCGCGTAAAAGCTGAAACGGTAGTGAATACCATTTTTGATTCGATGGTTGAGGCGCTCATGCGCAACGATCGAATCGAAATCCGCGGCTTTGGCTCCTTCGTAAATCGCGATTACGAGGCCTACAAGGGCCGCAATCCCCGCACCGGCGAAGTCATTGAAGTGAGCGAAAAGAAACTGCCCTTTTTCAAA
Source organism: Bdellovibrionales bacterium (assembly GCA_022842925.1). GTDB lineage: Bacteria > Bdellovibrionota > Bdellovibrionia > Bdellovibrionales > UBA1609 > JALHOQ01. The sequence goes on along the minus strand of JALHOQ010000021.1, from coordinate 13,468 downwards.
GTCGGCAAAGAACTTAAAGAAGATATTAATAGCGGGAAGAAGTAGGACTGGTCCGATGGGTTAGCCTATGGCTTTCCTTTCGCGATTAAACAGGTCTATGAAATTCGTTAAGCTTTGTATCACCATCTCATTCACACCACTCACCGCTCTGGGCGCTTCGAAGGCCTTGATCGAATCCATGCATGGCGAAAACATGCTTGTCGAATACCAGGTTCTGAACAGCGGCAGGCATGTCTTGGTGGCCAAAGAAAAGAAACCGATCGCCGGCGCACCTTTTGAACAGCGTCAGGTCGTCGATCTTAAACTGAAACGAGATGAAGCCTTGGCGACGACTTATGGCTTTCGTTGCACTCGTACCAGCGCCGATTTTATTTATGCGGTCGTGGCAAAGAAAAATGCTCGCGAAAAAGGAGCGTTCACACCGGAACGTGCCTGGGAAGTCGACGAAAAAAGTGCTCGCCTAAAGCCTGTCACGAACACCAAGTCGGTCACCTGCACCTGGGATCCCGAAGGCGAAGGGGATTATAATTTTCGCTGAACGGAATTCGCATCGCTAGTCCAATCCGCGCAGCCAAGAAAAGGTGCGTTAAAAGCGTAACACTACTTTTGAGTGGCGTGCCCGAGCGACTTTGCCCGGGCCGAGCAGTTGAGATCAGGGCTTGAATAAACTCTCGGCGGAAAATAATCGCAACTCCTGAATATCCCTCACTCCGGCACAAGCCATATACAATCGCTCCATACCAAGTGCGATTCCGCCTGACGGCGGGATGCCCCGCCTCAGAGCCTCAATCATCTCTTCGTCGATTGGCAGAGGCGAAGTTCCGAGGCGCCGGCGCTCCACCTGCTCTTGCTCCCAACGCCGAAGCTGCTCATCGGGGTCGACCACTTCATTAAACGCATTCGCGATTTCAAGCCCGCGCCAATAGAACTCGAACCGGTCGGCCCAGCCGTTCTCATCCAGCTTGGCTAACGCCGCCTGTGACGGCGGAAAACGGCGCACGATCGTGGGGCCTTGCAATGCCAAATGGGGTTCAATGCGATCAATCAGGAGGCGATGGAAGAGATCGTTGAACGAATCATCGGCGGCGTTATAAAGGCTGAGTCTGTCGCACAGTTCACGCAGTTCTTGTTGGGTCGTTCGCGGGGCTAACTCGAATTTGAGAATCTCACGAAACAGACGGGCAAAGTCAGTCACTTGGATCGAAGGTGGGCTTGCGCTCGATCGGCGGCCGGCACCATTGGCGGCGGGACCGGCAATCTCTGAGTCCTCGCCACCACTCACCCAGCCTTCGG
>JALHOQ010000021.1:0-12165 GCA_022842925.1 Bdellovibrionales bacterium | reverse complement strand
TAAAGTCGCCACCAGCTGGCGCAAATCCTCCTCGATCATCACTAAATCGGCGAAGGCCCGATACCATTCCAGCATCAGAAATTCATTCTCATGATGACTCGAAAACTCACCTCGGCGGAAACAGGTCTTAATTTCGAAAATATCGGTCCACCCGCGCGCCATCGCCTTTTTCAAATGGATCTCGGGACTGGTCGGAAGGTAAGCCGTCGTCTTTAGTCGCCCTTTGGTGACTTCGGTGGCGAAGGGTTCGAGCGAAGGCTCTAATCCCGGGCAGCGCACGAGGGTCGGAGTCAGTACCGGATGCAAACCGCGCTCGAGAAAAAAATCGTGCACCCGCTTTACAAAAGCGGCGAAGCGGACCGCATGTGGACGGGCGGGCCCTAAATCTGGTGCCGAATTGGCGCCTACCACTCGAATTTCATCGCATCGGACTCGAGACTCATCCCCACCGACGACCCGGACCGAGACTAAATCCCCTGGATTGAGTTCCGCAAACAGTCCCGCGGGCCCGTCTAGACGGATCGAACCCATCGCGTCCGTCAAAATATACAGTTCGCCCGCTCTTTCGAGACGGCCACCCAGTTCAAATGGCGGCTGAGGCTTGGCTAAGCGGTATCTTTGCAACGAAAACACCATGTTGACGCAAGTCGCTAGCACGGGCAGTTTGAGGAGTCAAAGACAGGGGGTGGACGTGCGTTGCATTTGCGAAGTGAAGCCTATCGCCGGAGACTTGACAGAGCGCCGACATGCGCCGCAAATTGGGTGAACTTAGACGAAAGGAAAAGATATGAGTACACAAGCCAGCTGGCAGCGGATCCGGAACGAGTTTCAACGGCTGACGGACGTCGATCAGTTGAAAAATGAAGTGCACCGCATTGGCAACGAGCTCAGAGGCTTTGATTTCCACACCGTCTTGAGCCCCTCTGCCCAGGCCCGAGTGAAATCCTTCGAGCGCCGCTACGCCGAACTGATGCGCACCATGCAACAGGCTCAGCGTCAGGTCGATCGTGAATTTAACAAGATTCTTCGCCAGATTAAAACTCAGCGCGGAACCGTTTCTAAAGTGATGACCCAGCAAAAGAACAAGCTGGATCTCTTGCGCAAAAAGATAAGCAAGGGCACAACCACGATGAAGAAAGCGGCCCCCAAGCGCACCACCAAAAAAACTGCTGGAACGAAGAGACGCCGCAAGTAGGACGAGAAGTGATTACTGGCACATCATCACAGAATCAGAAGGCTCCGGACCAGGAGCCTTCTGCATTTGGAGCGAGAGACACTATGGACTTAGACCACAAGAATTCTTTTGTTCCCCGGCACATCGGCCCTCGCCCCAGCGAGCGCGACCATATGTTGAAAACTCTGGGTCTCACCTCGCTCGATGAGCTGATCGCACTGACCGTACCTAAGAATATTCGGTTCAACGGGGCCCTCGATCTTCCCTTGGGCTTGAGCGAAGCCAAATTTCTCGACACCGCCTGGTCGGTGGCTTCTAAAAATACGGTCTTCCGCTCCTTTATCGGTCAGGGCTACTACGACACTCTCACGCCACCGGTGATTTTAAGAAATATCTTGGAGAACCCAGGCTGGTACACGGCCTATACGCCCTATCAGGCCGAGATATCGCAAGGCCGGATGGAAGCGCTGCTAAATTTCCAAACCATGATTATCGACCTGACCGGTCTACCCATGGCCAATGCCTCACTTCTCGATGAAGGCACGGCGGCCGCCGAGGCCATGCACCTCTGTCTCGCCGCTACTAAAAACAAAATGGCAAAAAAGATTTTCGTCGCGAAAGATGTTTTTGCGCAAACTCTGGAAGTCGTCCGCACCCGGGCCGTACCGCTCGGGATCGAAGTGGTTGTGGGTGATGAAGCGACGTTCGCCCCCAGCAGCGATTTCTTCGCCGCCCTCGTGCAGTATCCGAATGCGCAAGGGGAAGTGAAAGATATCAATCCTATTCTGACCGCCTGTAAGAAGGCCGGCGTGATGAGCATCGTGGCTTCGGATTTGCTCGCGCTTTGTATCCTAAAATCGCCGGGCGACCTTGGGGCCGACGTGGCCATCGGATCTTCGCAGCGCTTCGGTGTGCCCTTCGGATTCGGCGGTCCCCATGCCGCCTTTATGTCGACGCGTGAAGAGTACAAACGCCTGATGCCGGGCCGGATTATCGGCGTCTCGCAAGATGCCCATGGCCAACCGGCCCTGCGCCTAGCCTTGCAAACTCGCGAACAACATATTCGCCGCGAAAAGGCGACCAGCAATATCTGCACAGCTCAGGTTTTGCTCGCGGTGATGGCGTCGATGTACGCCGTCTTTCACGGCCCCGAAGGATTGAAAGAGATCGCTTCTCGAGTCAGCCGCCTGTCGCGCGCTCTTGCCCTGGGACTTAAGCAGCTCGGTTTTACATTGGTCAGCGAGAACTTCTTCGATACGGTTCAGGTCAAGGTCAGCGGCCCTCAGCGCGAAGAGATTTTAAATCGGGCCCGCGACGCGCGCATCAACCTTTGCACGTTGTATGATGGCGCACTTGGAGTTTCGCTCGATGAAGTGACGACCTCCGAAGAAGTCGAAATCCTTTTCACCATCTTCAAACCCGGAGCCGCCCTTGAAGTCGAGGAGCTCCTGAAAAACAAAGCCACGGGCATACCCGGCGCACTTCTGCGCACGACCGAATACCTCTCGCACCCGGTGTTCAACCGCTACCGGTCTGAGACCGAGATGCTGCGCTATCTGCACCGGTTGCAAGCCAAGGATCTCTCGCTCACCCATTCGATGATTCCGCTCGGCTCTTGCACGATGAAGCTTAATGCCACGGCCGAAATGATTCCGGTCACCTGGCCTGAGTTCAGCCGCATTCACCCGTTCGCGCCTCTTCAACAGGCCGCCGGATATTTGGAACTGATTCGTCAGCTCGAGGGCTGGCTGGCCGAAATCACCGGCTTTGCCGGCGTTTCGCTGCAGCCGAATGCGGGCTCGCAGGGCGAATATGCCGGGCTGCTCGTGATTCGCGAGTACCTGCTCGCCAAAGGCCAAGCCGGTCGCAATATTTGTTTGATTCCCTCGAGTGCCCACGGCACCAACCCGGCCTCAGCCGTGATGGCGGGAATGAAGGTTGTTGTCGTGGCCTGCGATGACCAGGGCAATATCGACCTCGTCGATTTGCGCGCGAAGTGCGAGCAGCACAAAGACTCACTCGCCGCTCTGATGGTCACATACCCCTCGACCCATGGTGTGTTTGAAGAGTCGATCCTCGAAATTTGTGATCTGATCCACCAGAACGGTGGTCAGGTCTATATGGACGGCGCCAATATGAACGCGATGGTGGGTTTATGTAAACCCGGCCGCGTGGGCGTGGATGTTTCCCACCTGAACCTGCACAAAACCTTCTGCATCCCACACGGGGGCGGAGGACCGGGCGTGGGCCCGATCGGAGTGGCCGATCATTTGAAGCCCTTCTTGCCCAAGCACGGACTCGTGGCGGAAGCCGGTCCTAAAACCGGAATCACGTCCACGACTTCGGCTCCTTGGGGCAGCGCCGGAATTCTACCGATCTCCTGGGCCTATATCGCCATGATGGGCCGGGAAGGTTTAAAACTGGCGACTGAAACTGCGATTTTGAATGCGAACTATATCGCAAAACGCCTCGGCGCCCATTATCCGACACTCTACAAGGGCAAGAATGGCTTCGTCGCTCATGAATGCATTCTCGATGTACGCCCGTTCAAAGACTCGGCCGGTGTTACGGTCGAAGACATTGCGAAGCGCCTGATGGACTACGGCTTCCATGCCCCGACTATGTCATGGCCGGTGGTGGGGACGCTGATGATCGAGCCGACCGAGAGCGAGAGCAAAGAAGAACTGGACCGTTTTGTCGACGCCATGATTCAGATACGCAAAGAGATCGGAGAAATCGAAAAAGGCGAGGCCGATCGCGAGGACAACGTCCTTAAGAATGCTCCGCATAGTCAGAACCAACTGGTGAATGATAAGTGGGAGCATAAGTATGGCCGTGAAAAGGCCGCTTTCCCGCTGCCCTGGGTGCGCGAGCGCAAGTTTTGGGTCAGCGTCGGTCGCGTCGACAATGTTTATGGTGATAAAAATCTCGTCTGTGCTTGCCCACCAATGGATTCCTACTCTTAAATAGAAGAGTGGGAATTCAGATTCCGAAAGGCAAATCGCTTAAAGTCGCCTATCTGCTGTTCGCCTTTCTAGGCCTGCAGGGCGTGCATCAGTTTTACGTCGGAAATTACCTGCGTGGCTTGACCATTGCTTTGGCCGTTCATGTGCCGATGTTTGCTTTCGGTTATATGGTCGAGAAATCCGGAGGTGACCCGCAGCAGGTGGGTTTTGTGTTCGGCCTGCTTCCGATGTTGGCGGTCGTGATTGGCCTCATGATTGGATTAGGTCTTTTCTTTGTCGATCTCTTCACTCTCAAAAAACAACTAGCAGCCGAACAGCCGCCGAAGCCTCTACCCTAAAAGCACCCGCATCCATTCCTGATGTTTCTGCGGAATCTGGTCCCTCGGGGTCATCAAGCCGCCGCGTAAGCCGGCATCGGCGCAATGGCAACCCTCAATTAGGCCGGGGCCGGCCTTGAGCATTCGTCTTAGGATTTTAAAACCCTTCGCATTGTTCTCGCGCATGGTGCGCAAAACTTCGTCGAGCGTGACGTGAGGCCGTGAACGGTCCCAACAATCGAAGTCGGTTACAAACGAGCAGGGCAGATAGGAGAGACCCGCTTCACGCGCCAGCGCGTATTCCGGAAAGTTGGTCATGCCGATGATATCCGCGCCCAGGTCGCGATATAAAAGACTTTCGGCATAAGTGGAGAAGTTCGGCCCCTCGATACAGATGTAGGTGCCGCCCACGTGGGCTTTGATTTTTTCTTCGTGAGCGAAGCTGAGAATTCTTCGCGCGGCGACCTCACAAACGGGCGTGGCGAGAGACATATGACCGACGATCCCATCGCCGCAGAACGTGTGTTCGCGGATCCCTTTGGTGCGGTCGATGTACTGCAGAGGAATCACGAGTTGGCCCGGATGGAGCTCGGCGCGCAGGCTACCGACGGCCGAGAAGCTGGCGATCGCTCGCGCGCCGTTGAGCTTCATCGCGTAGATATTGGCGCGATAGTTCACTTCGGTCGGCAACACCTCATGGTTTTCACCGTGACGAGGAAGGAAAAGCGCTTCAACGCCATCTATCTTGATTCTCTTAAAACCGCTCGAGGTGGGGCCAAAAGGCGTTTCGCGCGCGAGTGTCTCGACCGTTTGAAAGTCGTCAAACTTTTCAAAACCGGATCCGCCAATTATTCCTAGCATCTGTTCCTCCTAACCGATCAACGCGCCGGCGCGCACATCGGCGCGATCGTAAACGCCGGTATCTAAAATCCAAGCTGTAACTAAATCACTCGGCGTCACATCGAATGCCGGATTCCACACTGGTGCTCCGTGCGCGCTGCTGGCCTTCCACACTTCTTCAGGTTTGCGTTCCTCGACCGGAATATCACCGCCGTGAGCGCAGTTCACGTCCACCGTCGTGCGCGGGGCCACCACGTAAAACGGAAGACCATGAAACTTGCAGTTCACCGCCAAAGAATAGGTTCCGATCTTATTGGCAAAGTCGCCGTTGCGAGCGATCCGATCCGCGCCGACTAGCACGCGGTCGACCTTTCCCTTCTGCATAAGGAACGCGGCCATATTGTCGCAGATCAGAGTGTAGGGAATCTTGTGTTTGGCGCACTCCCAGGTGTTTAATCGTCCGCCCTGTAGCAAAGGCCGCGTCTCATCGACATAAACATGGATTTTTTTGCCATCGCGCACGGCCTGAATGGCCGCGCCGAGAGCAGTTCCCATACCCACCGTAGCCAAGCCTCCGGTGTTGCAGTGAGTGAGAAGCTGATCCCCGTCTTCAATCAAGGCAGCGCCGTTCTTTGCCATGCGTTCACAAAGACGCACGTCCTCGAGGCAAATGGCTTCCGCCTCATCAGCCAACGCGTCCACGCCCTTGGTTTTCATAGTTCGGAGCATCCGGTCCAGACAATTCATTAAATTCACGGCCGTCGGGCGAGCCTCGCGCAGCGCCCATAGTGCTTTTTCAACCTCGGCCTCACTCGCGCCCTTCTCTGCGAGCCAACCGAGCTGAAGGCTCGCGGCCACCCCAATCAAAGGGGCTCCTCGCACGCGCAATTCACGAATATGTTGAATCATCGATTCGACGTTTGGCGATTCCAGCCAAGCTTCGAGCTTCGGAAGCTGCGTCTGATCGAGAATTGAGAGACCCTTCGAGTCCATCTTAATCGCAGTAGAGGTAAAGGGCGTCACAGGAGGCGATCTCCTATTTTCAGCCGCATCTCTTGCAAAGCGGCTACTTCCTCACTCGGCAAGGGCTTCGATCCGCCCAACTGTTCGGCGAGCCAAAGGATCTGCGCGGAGTGTTCGATTCGTTCCATTCCGTTCAGTGCTTCTTCGAGATCTTGCCCCCAGGTCACGGCGCCATGCCGACCCAGGATCAAGGCCCGGTGCTGAGGCAAGAATTTATGCAGGGCCGTGCCCATCGCTTCGGTCGTGGGACGAGCGTAGGGCACGATGGGAATTCCGCCCGTCGCCAGAATCACTTCGCTCATTCGATCCGCGGGAAGTTCTTCAAACTCCGGCCGGGCCAACGACCAGGCGATGGCGTGGGGCGGATGGGCGTGGACCACGGCCCGTGCTTCCCGGCACAGTCGGTAAATTTCCAAATGCATGGCGCGCTCGCCGCTCGGCGTGCCGGTGATCACCTCTCCGTCGGTTTTTACCACGGCAATTTCACTCGGATCGATAAACGCCTTTTGTCTCCCCGACGGAGTCATAATCACGAAGCCGTCTTGAATTCGGACACTGACATTGCCGTCGGCTGCGGCCAACATGTTGCGATTGTACAAGCGGCGGCAGACCTCGACTATTTGCAGACGCATTTGGATTTCAGTCATTTCACTCCCCAATACATTCATTTCATGCCATGTTAGAAAGTCATGGACAATAGAATCATCGATATCGTCCTCGTCCGAATGGATAAAATCGGCGATTTAGTCGTGACCCTGCCGGTCGACGAGCATCCTGCCTTTGCGGGGCAACGTGTCCACTGGATTGTAACAAAAGGTTTAAGTTTTATCGCCGAACAGGCCGCGCCAAAACGCTCGGTGAGCGAGTTTAAGCGCCGCTTTTCGCCCGCCGATTGCCTACGCCTGATCCGCTGGTTTAGGCGCCACAACCCGCGCACCGTGGTTTTATTGCATGTGCCGTGGTGGGTCTCTTTGGCCGCTTGGGCCGCCGGTGTACCGGAACGTATGGGGCGCCTGAGCCAATGGCATTCGTTTCTGTTTTTGAATATCGGCGTGAGGCAGAGCCGCAAGGTCAGCGATCGGCACGAAAGTGATTACAATTTCGATTTGGTCGAAGCTGGATTTGCACGCTTGGGTTATCGGGCTACGTCGACGCTGGCGATTTTAAAGCGCACCTACCTTCGCCTCTTGCCGCCGAATCCCTATGGGACTGTGGATGGCCGTGGCTTGAAAACCAAGGGGTACCGGGTTGTACATCCGGGGATGGGTGGCTCGGCACTGAACTGGCCGCCGGAATATTTTCAGGAGCTGATCGAACGCTTGTCTAAGGATTATCCGGTTTTGATTACGGGCACGAAGGCCGACCACAAATTCTTAAATCGAATCCGCGCGGTAAAAGACCTGCCCAATGTGCGCTGGCTGGTCGATGAGCTGAAAGTGTTTGAGTTGCTAGATCTGTTGTCGCAAGCGCGCTCGGTGGTGGCCCCTTCGACTGGGGTTCTTCATTTGGCGGCGTCGCTTGGCACTCCGGTCGTGGGAATTTACTCCCCGCGAACGGTGGAACATCCGCGGCGCTGGGGCCCAAAGGGTTTGTATACGGTGGCGTTGGTGCCGCCCATGCAAGACGCCTCTCATATCGACCCACAAGTGATGCGTTTGCTCACCGTGGATCAGGTGCTGCACGCGGTGACCGACCTAGAGAACGGAAAAAAGAACCATGAAACTGTCTCTTTCCCCTCGGCTTGAGGAACTTTTTGCCGCGCAAATCGCCGGTCGCGAGTTAAAAGATCTCGCGAACGAAGTTGTGCGCTTAAGCGACTTTTACCTCGCCCAGCATGGCGCGCGCACTCCGTGGAGTGAGCCGCATGTCTGGCGCGCTTACTGCGCGTATTTCCTGCCCTTAAACGTCGTGCGAATGCGCGCGGCCTTGCGCGAGGTGAAGCGCTTTCTTCCTTTAGAACAGATTTCGGAAATCTGGGATTTCGGCAGCGGGATTGGCGCGACCCATTGGGCGTTGGAGCAAGAGGATTGGATGGCGCCGCGAGGGTTGATCTGTCAGGAGATCGATCGTGAAGCCATTCGACTGCATGGCTCTTTGTCCGAAAAATTCGGCGGCCGTTGGCGGCCCGAGTGGAATGCTCAGCGAGCGGTGCGACCGGGAGCCCTGGGCGTTTTTTCGTTTTCGTTTTTAGAAATGCAGAATAATTTGCCGAAGCTCGCGGACTTTTCGCATTTGTTATTCGTGGAGCCCTCGTTTCGCGATGTGGGCCGGATGCTGATGGAGTGGCGCCAGCGACTGATGGACACGGCCAAGTACACACCTTTGGCTCCATGCACGCATTCGCAAGCGTGCCCGCTCTTGGCGCAGTCGTCGCGGGATTGGTGCCATATGCGAGTCTTTTACGAATCTTCGAAGCAATGGCAAAAGTTGGAGGCGCTACTGCCGATGAAGAATCGCACGCTGACGTATTCGTATCTACTCATGAGCCGAGATGTGAAGGACGTGAAGTTCCGAGGGACGACACGGGTGATCGGCGATACTCTGCAAGAAAAGGGCAAGGCCCGTCAGATGATTTGCCGTGGCCCTTCGCGCGAATTCCTAGCCTGGCTGAAGCGCGACGGCGAACCGCCCTTTATCCCCCACGGCGCCCTGATCACGGATCTCGGCCACTGTGAAACAAAGTCCAACGAACTGCGCCCCTTCGGCACGCCGAAGTGGGAGGAGAGCTAACGCCCACCCGCCCGGCTCGGCGAGCCGAGCCGTGCTGCTACTCCTCTTCCCGATCGATCCCCTGCCAGCCGGCCCACACTTCTTCCACGCGCTTGCCGAGGAACTTTATAAACTCGTACTGCGTGTCGCCCAAAGCGAGGCCCATTACCGGGTCGAACTGACCCAGCGTCTCGGCGGTCGGTGCGCGGTCTTCCAAAAAGCCTTCAGGCACCGGCGGCAACTCCAAGCTCGGACGCTTCATGCGCTCTAAGAGCTGCATCCACAAACTCAGCCAACCCAAAATCTTGCGGCGATTCAAGGTGCCGTTATGCAAGCGAATCTCGACGGTCTTGATCCCATCCTTATCAAGCAAGTTGGTCAGGTTCGCGTACAAGTACCGACCCGGATTCTCTTCTTCACCGAGAGTCTCGAACAGGGCCCGCAAATCGCGCTCCTCGCTAAAGTCCTCGCGTTTACGGTCCCAGGTCAGCTCGGCCCAGGAATCGGCATAAGGGTTGGCGATATTCAACGCATAGGAATTGTCTTCAGGATCGAAATCCGTCATCCGCGACGGCGAAACCAACAAGCCCAAGTACGGTTCAATCCGGCCTAAATTCACGAGCAACGCCCCTAGTTCAGGACCCGTCGGCATCTGATAACCAAAGTGTGCATGCAGTCCCGTTGAACTATTGATCGCGAACTCCTTCGGCAGCTTGTCTTTCAGCTGATCAAACAGCATCTCGAGTTCCTTCACTCCAGCCACGCCCTTCAACACCGGCGTGACAATCTCCCAGCCGCAGGAGCCATCGTACATCACATTGTATTTTGAGTAATCGAGCTGCATGCTCACATGCTTGTACTTATGCGGACCCACAACCTTGTCGCGACCTAAAATCTCGCGCGTGACTCGCGTTAGCTCTTCGGCCATTTTGGTCCATTCCGAAGCACTGCCCGTATAGAAATCGATGTCCTTTCCCGTCACGCGCTTGTTCACCGTCAGCTCGATTTCGACGCCGAAACTTTGCCCGCGATTGATGGGCAGCGCATACTGCTGCTCACCCATTTTGAAGATGTAATTCTCAAAACCCTCTTCCGGCTGATAGTCGAACCCAGGCGCATCCCGAAACGCATACCCCGGCGTATCCTTTTTCACACGACTGCGGAAACGAGCCGAGAGATCGGGCTCGCGGTAGTTCAATGTTCGGAAGAAGGCGCTGCCTTTTACCAAAATATCCTGATGCTTGGGCGTGGAGTCCGTGAACTCGACAATATAGAACTTGTCCTTTTTGCCGGGAATTCGCCGCGAACCACGTCCGATCATCTGCGCGTATAAGACCGGACTCTCCGTGGGTCGGGTCATAAATACGGTCTTGATGTCGGGCACATCCACGCCCGTGGTCATCATTTCCACATTGATCAACACACTGATCTCACTGCGCGCGAATTTGTCTTTGATCGTCTGCTGGTGCGAGAACGGCATCTGCGAGTGTACAATTTCGGCCGGAATCGTCGGGTCGGCCTGACGGATCAGAGTTTTTAATGTGCGGCAGTGCTCGATGTTGACCGCGAAGATCAACGTCTTGCCCCATTTCGCTAGATTTTCAACCAGCGTTTTGACGATCAGCTGGTTCCGCTGAGCTTCATCAGCTAGAGCCATGTAGCTGTCTTTTGTAATCTGGCCGTCGCGCATCTTAAAATGCCATTCGAAACCCGTATCGATGGTCGACGCCAACACCGGATCGGCCAGGTACTTGCCCCGAATCAAATGCCCGAGGGAAATCTCCGGCGGAATAATATCGTCGTTATGCTCGGTCGGCGTCGCGGTCAGACCAATGATGGGAATCCCGTTACTTTTCGCTAAACGAAAAACTTTGCCGTACATATTGTTGGCGTGTGTTCCAGAACCGTATTTCTTCACTCCCCAATGCACTTCATCCACGACCACCGCGCTGAGCTGCGACATTCGTTTTGCAAAGAAATCCAGATTGCGGTCCACACTGTGAATGCTGGTGTAGTTGATACGCCCAAGCTTCGGTTTGCCCTCGCAAGAATCGAGAAATCGCAGCACCTCGTTGTCCCCACGAAAACGGAAGGGCTTCCACTTGCGATCGCGGCCGTGGCGCTTGTAAAAATCCGCCGCCGCCTGATACAGCAGCCGCCAATCTTTCGACAGCCACAGCACGTTGCGGTCTTTCTTTTTTAGGTGTTCGGCCACGGCATCATTGGCGATCTTGGTCTTGCCTCCGCCAGTGGCGACGACCACCGTACCGGATTTACGCGCCTCTAATGCGTGTGCGACTTTTGCCGTTAAATCTTTCTGATAGGGTCGCTCCTCTTGTTTTGCGCGCAGTTTGGAATAGAAGGCCTTCTTCAGATTGGTGCGAAAGTCATCCTCGTCCGGCGTCTTCTTCTCCACGTTGCGGATCGACTCTACTAGATCTTTCGAGCGGAACTCCAAAAGCTCTTTGATCAGTTTCGCCTTTGGCAAAGAGATCCGCACCGGATCTTCATCGTCCAGGTTCGCGTTAATATCGCGCGCCACCTTTTTGAGCTGATCGAGCGCCATTTCGCTCAAGCGTTTTTTAAGCGTATTCGTGGAGGGCATCTTGCACCGCCTTAGCAAAGCGTTGAAGGTGTTGCGGATATAAGCAAAGTAGTTTGCGCAGCCGGTATGAAATCTCGATCTGAACCCCGCCTTCTTGGCAGCGGTTCACGATATTTTGCGGGTCTAAACCTGGGAATTTACCCGAGGGGTTGGCCTCGTCTTGTTCTAAAAGCTGAGTGGCGAGCAGTTGGGCAAAAATCAAATCACGCAGCTTTTCATTCTTGCCACCCATTCCCACCCAATTGTGCTGCCGCTCCTTGAACCCGTGAATCGTGACGCACGCACGGGACCCAGCCGCCATCGCCAGCGCCATAGGCTCGTCAAACAGATGGGAGGAAATATGGAGATCGGTAAAGTTCCCCTTCTCCTTCAAACCCTCAAATAGGTAATAATTGAACTCCGCGCCCGCGATCGCGCGAGTGATCACCGAGGTTCCGTATTCGATCTTACCGCCATGTATGCCCAGAACAGAAAATGGAGACGCGCGATTCTCCAGCTCAATGCGATAGTCAATATCGGCACGTTCTATCT
>JALHOQ010000020.1 GCA_022842925.1 Bdellovibrionales bacterium | reverse complement strand
TTTCCGGGGTGAATATTCGGCGCTAGTGGAATGGCAATTCGAATGCCGAGCTGCTTCGCCAGCTGTTCGAGCTGATTCCGGTTCCGCCCCTCAAGACCAACAAAACCGCCGTTCCCTTTGGGCGGGAACCATCCATGTAAATAGATCGCTTTGATCGGAGCGCCGGCCGGACCGACACACTCCGCCTGTTGCACATTGCGCGCGAACACCGAAACTGGCGCTGAAACCAGTAAGAGGAAAGTCATTTGCAATGTCATGACGCGCATATCGCCTCAACTTGTTCCGCCAACCTGAGGACTTAGAATACGGCATCGGCTGGGATATTTCCCCTGCCGTCCCCCAACTGTCTCAAAATGAGACGAGCTGGAGCGGGGCGCCGCTTTTGCCATGGTTCCGTAGGAGATTTTGAATTTCGACCGCAGGTGGCGCATTTCCCCTGGCTGGCCGGAAAGAGCATCACCGAGCCGGCCGCCCCTCCGCCGATCATCTGTTGGGTCAATCGCCAATCGGCCTCGATCTGCTCGAGCGTCGCGGTCGTAGTCGGACACACACCACGAAAACCGTGAAGAAAAAGAAGAATCTGTTTAGGCTGAATAACTCCGGCGGGCACCATCACCGCGATCGGCTGGGCGTTCGCGGGCGAGTAGCCAGCGGTGGTTTCATAAATCGAAAGATCCAGGCGCAGCTCATCCTGCACCCCTTCGAGCGGTTCGATCCGTAGGGCCTTTGTCGCTATGGCATCGTGAGCCGCCGCACCTGACAGGTGAGACCATCCTGTCGCCGCCATCACCACGGTTATCATCACGACATCTATCATCCTTGATACTCGTGGCATGCTCTAAGTTTGCAGCTCCTCCGTACCGCCGGCAATGCGTCTCTCCCGTCGGTAACGCGGCGACTTTCTTTTTAAAAAGGTAGCGGTATATACTTAGACGTGCTAAATACCCTCATGGCCAAACAGCTCTCCCTAATCAAAGATCCACGCAAGAACACTAAACTGTGGTGGATCGTAAAGCGTGCCGCCTATGGCGGTTCTTTGGATTATCGCAAGGTTCGCCGTCCATTCGATTCCAAAATGCTCACTCATGCTGTGTTTAAAGCGAAACTGGGGCAGGCCGTCCGTTTTTCAAAATTCGAGGCGTCTGTGCGCCAAATCTTAATCGGCGCCGCTAAACGGTATGGAGTTCGAGTGACGGACTCGGCGATTCATCACGATCATGTTCATGTGCTTTTTTATACAAAGTCGCGCGAGTCGCATGTCCGCTTCTTACGATTCTTCTCAGCTGAAATGGGCCGCCGCTATGCTCGACTCTTTCGCCGCATGGGTTGGACCGCGAAACCTCTTTGGCTCGCGCGGCCGTTTACGCGATTGGTGTCTTGGGGAAAGAAGAGTTTGCGCCACGTGAAGAGCTATATCCGCAGGAACAGGTGGGAGGCGCTCGGCTTTATCCAGTACCAACCACGCCGGCACTCGATCGCCAAATTCTTAGAGCGTTGGGAGCGGCAGCGAGAGCTGAGCTCGGCTTAGCGCTCCCACATCGAAATCAACCGCCGTAGGGCCAGCCAAAACGGGATCCTCGTCCGCGATTTTCTGATTCACGACGGATTCGTTCCAACTCCCGTTTTACCCAGTCGTCACTGCCCTCGGACGCGGGCTGCGGCAGGTCCGGATTTATCGGATACAGCTCGCGAATCGCGCGGCGGTCGTAATCGGAAAGCTCGGTGGCCTGGTCGTCGTAGCTCATGATCGAGGGTGTTCCGTCGAATTGGTGGCCGAGGCCTAAGGTATGACCGATTTCATGAGTCATGGTTCGCTGGAGAACTTGGCGAACAGGGACCCCCTCGAGCCAACCATTTTCAATAAAGGCGTCGTCGACTTTTCGGTTCTCTCGAATGTAGGCTAAGTACTCGTCCCACTCCGCCAGGAAAATAAAAATATCCGCGTCCACCAGTTTGCCGGTGTGGGTGTGGCCGGAGGTCATGGCTTGACCGAGGGCCAGCGCCTGCCCATGCAGCTCAATCCACTCTTCCACCACCTGCACAGTGCGAGTATTCACGTCCGAGAACGGCGGACACTGATCCTCGGCCCCTCGGCGCAGCTCAAGGCGGCCACGCAAGACCTGGTTCCATTTTTTCAGACTCTCATCGAGCATCTTGTTTACGCTGTTCAGCGAGGACGGGCACGTTTGAAATTCCAAAGGGCGATCATTTCGCCACCCGACTTTGAAATACTCTTTCGCTTCATCATCATAGAAAAGATAAAAGAAATTCTTTATCGATCTCTCAATCGTAGCGGGAGCGCCCTGAATCTTCCGAAACGTGAAGGCGATCAGCTGCTTGTTTCGTCCTCGCCCGTCATAGACCAGTATGGAATGGGCATCGTTCTCCGGCGAACTGCTGTAGTGAATGATTTCAAAATCATTCCCCGCCTGGAAAGAACGACCCCGCATATTCAGCGACTTTAAATCCAAGCGGCTATTCTCGAGCGAGAAAGTAAAGGTGGCGGTGTTGCTGGCCTTCGCGGCCAGGGTTATTGTGCGGTCGCCGTTGTTGTGGAACCGATATCCCTCGCCTGCAATTCCCTCGTCTTTCTGGGCGGGCTTCGCTCGGCGCTCGCGCGGATCCTGGCTTTTTTTGGCATCCGCATAGCTGGTGGGTCGGGTGGTCTCCGCCTGAAAGCCCGAGATGGCTAAGGTCCATTCGGCATCCGAATTGAGTCCGTTGTCCTGGATTGTGCTCACGGAATTGTTGGCGGTGTGCTTAAAAAATGCGCGGGGATCTCCCTTAATTTGAATCAGATTCTGTTCGGCTTTCTTCTTCGGCTTGTCGCCGCATCCGCTGAGAACAACTAGGGAAGAGATCATCAGGGTGGTCAACCAGGTGGCGCGAAAGATCATGTCAGACTCCTTGTGGTGACGTGCGGGCGAGCACGGTTCGACGAAGTCCTTAGAGCAAGGCGAATGCCCATTAAAATGGCGGCCCGCGCCGAAAAGTGACGGTTTAGACATTGGGAGGAGCCCGAAATCATGCTAAACCACGGCCATGTCGAATAAGACTTTCAAGAATGCATTGGTCAGTGTTTCTGATAAAACCGGTCTCGTCGAATTCTTAAAACCTCTTTATGAAAAGGGCCTCAGGATAGTTTCAACTGGAGGGACGGCGAAAGCTCTTCGCGATGCGGGCATGAAAGTGGCCGACGTCAGTGAGCAGACCGGATTCCCGGAAGTCATGGATGGGCGGGTAAAGACTCTGCACCCCAAAATTCATATGGCTCTGCTTTCGCGCGAGGGCAACGCCGACGATGCGAAGATTCTGAAGTCTCATGAAGTGGAGCCATTCGACCTTTTGATCGTGAACCTTTATCCGTTTGAACAAGCTCTGGCGACGAAAGCGGATCAGGCGGAACTCATTGAAAATATCGACATCGGCGGACCCAGCCTTCTTCGCGGCGCCGCCAAGAATTTTGAACGCATCACGGTGGTTGTCGATCCCTCCGATTATAAGATGCTGAACGAGATCCCTAATCGCGAAACCCGCCAGCATTTGGCCGCCAAGGCCTTTGCCCATGTCAGCAGCTACGATGCTATGATTAGCCACACTCTGGCGCCGCATTCGCTGTTTCCGCAATTTCCGCTCGGAGGAAGCCTTCAGCAATCTCTCCGCTATGGTGAGAATCCCCACCAAAAGGCGCAATGGTTCAAGCGCCGGGGGGCCCAGAGCGGCTGGCACGACGCTGAAATTCTTCAGGGCAAAGAATTGTCGTTCAATAATCTACTCGACCTCGAAGCTTCGCTCGGTCTCCTGCGCGATCTCGAAGGGCCGTCAGCCGTAGCAGTAAAGCACAATTCGCCGTGCGGAGTGGCCACTGCCACCAATCTTGAAAAAGCGGTGGAACTTTGTTTGAAGAGCGATCCGGTAAGCGTGTTCGGGGGCATCGTCGCCCTCAACCATCCGGTCACCGGTTTGGCTGCCGAGGCCCTGTCGCAGATTTTTTTGGAATGCGTTGTGGCTCCGAAGTTCACCCCCGAGGCGAAAACGATTTTGGCCAAAAAAAAGAATCTCCGGCTGCTCGAATGGCCGGCCCTCGCACTCAAAGACGATTTTTGGAAAGTGCAAACGATCCAGGGCGGATTCTTGGTGCAGGAACCCGATCGAATCCAGCGCTGGGGTGCGGACTGGAAAGTTTTAGGCGATAACCCCACGCCCGAAATTCGCGCGGACCTGAGTTTTGCCTGGGCGGCGGCCGCCCATTTGAAGAGCAATTCCATCGCGATCGCCGAGAACAAACAGACCCTTGGTCTAGGAATGGGTCAGGTCAATCGAGTCGATGCGGTCGACCAAGCCATTGCAAGAATGCGTAAACACCATCCAAAAACCTCGACACCCGTCTTGGCCAGCGATGCCTTTTTCCCCTTCCCCGACTCGATCGATCTCATTCATGGCGCCGGTATTCGGTGGATCATCCAGCCTGGCGGCTCCATGCGCGACGAAGACGTGTTTAATCGGACGCGGGAACTCGGCCTTAATATGGTTCTGACCGGGCACAGGCATTTCCGGCATTAAGCACTGAATCCCGTATGTTAGATGACACCGCTTGCGACTTGAGAGACGATTAAGTCGATGGCTGATAGTGCAACGGCTTGGCTCATAAAGAGCAGCGGCCGAATTTTAGGTCCCTTTCCCGAAGAACGCATCGCCGAGCTTTTGCGTACGCGTGAGATTTCTGTTCTTGATGAAGTTTCGCAACCCCTGCGCCGGTGGCAGACCATTCAGTATCATGCGCAGTTTCGCGAAGTGGTCGAGAATCTGCGTCGCTCTTCGCTCTCCGAAAAAACCGAAGCTACGTGGACGCCGGGAGGCGGGCTCACCGGCATCACGCAAACCCTGACCGACCTGCAAGATGCCGATTTAACCGAAGACATAACCATGGATCTAGAATCCTTCAGCGGTTCGAATGGCAAAGAGATCGTGATTCATAATTTAAAAGAGCAGAACCAAGTTTCGGGACCCGTTAGCGCCGCCCGCTTTCAGACTCAGCTCGGCCATAACACAGCCATTCAGCAGCAGGTGGAGCGGACAACAAAGGGACTTTGGATCGTCACCGTGATCGTGCTGCTTTCGGTGTTCGGGTATATCATCCAACGCCGTTTTGCCTCGGGACAATATGAAGGCAAGCTGCCGGTGCAATCTCTTCGTCAGAATGTTCTGAACCTGGTGCAAATCGGTCACTATCCCGAGGCGCTGCGCGAGCTGAAGAATTACTTTCCCGATCCCAATCTGGCTGGCGATCTGTCCATCTATTACGGTTCCCTTTTGATTCAGGTGGAAGGTCAAACGGTCATGGGCCGACGCTTGTTGCAATCCCACCTCGCGGCCAAGCGGCCTGAGGTCAAGCAAGCCTACAGCGGACTGGGCGTTGCCGATCTTTTGGATGGTCAACTCGACTCCGCCGAAAGCCACTTCGACAAGGCCCTTGCCGTCGATCCGGATTACGTTCCGGCCATTATCAATATGTCGGTCGTGGCACTACTAAAAGGGGACTTTAAACGTGCGAAGAATCTGGCCTCGCGCACGCTGACCCTGAGCCCCTTTCAAGGGGAGGCCATGTTGATTTTAAGTGAGGCCCAGCTGTACCTAAGCAAGGCCTCCAACAATCTCAACGAACTTGTCCCGATCGCGAGGATGATTCAGGATTTCCAAGCCCGCCAATGGGACTATCACGCCGAGGTCGGATTTTATGGTCTGTATTTCGATTTTCTGCGCAAAGATAAACAGTTGGAAGCGAAGATCGGCAAATATCTTGATAGCGATCCGCGCCTAACCGCGGATCACCGCCACAATGTTTTTGTTTACAGAGGACGCACCTCCTGGAAAATCCTGGGCCGATTATGCGAACAAATGCGCGAGCGCCTTGGTGAAAATGCCCGTGTGGCCGCCTTTCAGGCCTCTTGCTATGCCCGCGAGGGACGATGGGATGCGGCCCGGCAGTTTATTGAGAAGGCCGTGACCCAATCGCCCAAAGACCCATTGGTGCAAGCTTGGTATTCGTATGTTCTCAAGGAGAGCGGGGATGCCGACCAGGCCAGCGTGATTTTCGCCAAGGCCACGGAATATAATCGGAGAGGCGAGTATGTTTTGCCTACGCTCCTGCAAGCCCGTTTTTCTCAAGCCAACGAAGACGTTGAGACAGCTCGGGTTTCGTGGCAGCGCCTTTACGAACGCGATATGAATTACCTTCCTGCCGTGGCCGGGCTCGCTTGGATCCACGTCAAAACCCGCAGCTTCAATGAAGCCAGCAAAATGATTCAAAAAGGCCTGCAGATTTCTCCCGACTACATTCCACTCCTTCAGCAGCGCCAAAAAGGTGAGACGGAGAACTGGTATGTTGTTCCGGCCCGCTAAGGCTTTTCTTATTTTTCAGGTTCTTTTCTCTCTGTCCTCCGGAGCCAGCGACCTCAGCGAACATACGGCGCGCACCTCCAGTCGGGACGTGGTCGTGCCCCGCGCTCTGGTCGCTCGCGTAGAAAAGGACTATGACGGCTTCCTAGCTCAGCTTGGCGTCCTCAATCGGACTCCGATCAAGCGGGGTCTCCTCAATATTCGAGTGGATCTCACGCAGAAGCGGGGAGGGGCACTGCACGAAAACGCGCGAGTGGTGACCCCACTCGGTGGAGGGGTCGTCGACCTGGCCGAACTGATCACACCGGTGCGCGGCGCTTTCTTCGCCAAAATCGAATCGCAGCTCGAAGATGGCAAAACCCCGGACAATATGCGCGTGTTTTACGTGAGCCGCGCCAAACGCCGGTCTCTAAGCGGCGATACCTTTGGTGCCGGTTGCAACACTTGGATGGAAGTGACCTCGTTCTTTAACAAAGCCATGCACCTGGAGGGCTTTCAGCTTTACACGGCAGATCAACGGTACTTATCTGTATTAGCGGGAACCTTCGTGGTCGTTTCGTTTGCCAAAGAGGCCCTTTCGGTGGCAAGCCTGACGTTTACCGACTCGCGCTACCCGCAGGTGATGTGTGAATAAAAAATTCGTTAAAGACCTACGTGAAAAGGATCATGTCCAATCAGTGTTTTTGGTGCAGGATAAAAACGCGGGCGCCGACCGCAATGGCAAAAAGTTTTTGAGCCTGACTTTGTCCGATTCCACCGGTCATATCAACGGCCGTATGTTTGAAAAAGTCGATCATGTGGCGGACAGCTTTGAAGTAGGCGACGCGATTTGGATCAAAGGCTTCGTCCAGCTCTTTCAAAATCGCAAGCAGGTCATCCTTCATGATTTGCGTAAGGCCAATGACGACGAGGTCAACATGACTGAGCTTGTCGCCGAACTCGGCGGTGATCCGCGCCACCACATGGAGCGGCTGCTGAACATGGTGGAGGGCCTGGATAATCCTCACGTTCGTGAGCTCTTGCTCAAGACATTGAACGATCCGAAGGTGGCGGGATTGTTGGTGAAGGCGCCGGCCGCTAAGACCATACACCATGCGTATCGCGGCGGCTTGATCGAACATATTTGTTCAATTGCGGAGTTGATGCAGGCGATCTCGTTGCACTACAGTTTTTTGGATCGCAATCTTTTGATTTTCGGAGCGATCTACCACGATCTGGGTAAGATTTTCGAACTCGATCTCTCCGATGGCATTCACTACACGCAAAGCGGCCGCCTGATCGGGCATATGGTACTGGCCTGCGACATGATCGAAAAACTGACCGGCGAGATGGAGGGATTCCCCCAGGATTTGCGCGATGTGCTTCGCCATATCGTTCTTTCCCATCACGGTAAGCTCGAGTATGGATCGCCAAAGCTGCCCATGTTACCTGAAGCCGTGGTCGTGGCGATGATTGACGACCTCGACAGCAAGATGAGCACGCTTTATCAGTTTCTCAAGAATGAAGTGCAAAACGTCCCGGCTGATGAAAAGTGGAGTCACTACCATACGGGATTCGAGCGCTATTTCTTTCTCGATTTCTTCCGCAAACAAGCAGGGAAGATCTAAGGCATTATCAATACGATCGGTTCCGGATTTTCGACAGTGACCTGCGCCGCCGCAATCTCTCGACCCAAACCCGTTAGCACCAGCTCGCTCTCCTGCGTAAGATTAAGTCCAAGCACGCACTGGCGGGTGGCAAAATGCTTGCCCAAATCTTCACTCAGCTTTTTGGCGCGATAGGGAGTTTCGAGCAAGAGCACCGGACGCTTTTCGCGCTGCAGTTCTTTTAAGCGCGCCTCACGCTCTTCGGTTTTGGCTGGCAAAAAACCGGCGAAGAGAAATTCATCCAAACGGTATCCGGCAATGCTCAACAGTGCCATAAGGCTCGAGGCTCCGGGAGCCGAATACACTTGAATACCGGCGCGGCGGCATGAGGCCACCAGATCGGCTCCTGGATCGGCGAAGCCTGGTGTGCCGCAGTCGCTGACCAGGGCCACCATTTTATCGCGGCATTCACCGGTCAGAAATTCGATATCCTTTTTGTCGGAGTGCTCATTCAGCTGATCCATGGCCTTGGCTTGAACGCCGGCGGCTTTTAAGATTTGCCTCAGAGCCTTGGTTTCCTCGCCGACGACCAAATCGGCCTCGCGTAAGATCTCTAAAGCACGCAGCGAAAAATCCTTATTATTGCCAATCGGTGTGGCGACTACAAAAAGAGCCATGGCTTTGTCGCTACCATATGATAAATGGGGTGTCGAGGTGGAATAAGATGAATTGGAAGGTGCTAAAGTCCGACGAAGTGATCTCGGTCGGCTTTTTTCGTTTGCGGCGCGATCAGTGTGAGCTTCCCGATGGGCGCATCAATGACCACTACTACGTGATGGAGTTCGCCGATTGGGTCAATATCGTGCCGGTGACCAGCGAGGGGATGATGGTGCTGGTCAAGCAGTACCGCCATGGAGCGGGAGCAGCCTTTTTGGAAATTCCCGGAGGAAGTACTGACGGCCGGAATAATGAGGATCCCAAAGTCGCGGGAGAGCGAGAGCTTTTGGAGGAAACCGGATATAAACCGCGCGAGATGATCTACTGCGGGTATCACTATCCCAACCCGGCGCTTCAGAACAATCGAATGCACACCTTTTTGGCCCTCGGGTGCGAAAAAGTCGCGGACCAGAGTTTAGATCCGTTTGAGGATCTGACCGTCGAACTGAAGTCGGTCGCGGATGTATTCGGAATGTGGATGCGGGGCGAGTTGCGTCACTCGTTGATCTTCGCCTCACTTGGGCTGGCCATGCCCCATCTGCAAAAAGCCGGATTCAAAATTTACGGCCAGTAGTCGGCCACAATTCGAATTCGGTTGAGAGTTTCAGCCCCATCCATCGCCCGCGAGACACGCATGAGTTCATCCGCGATATGCATTTTCGAGCCCGAGTCTAATAGATGTGTTGATAAACCAGGGTAAGAGAGCAGGTGAAGGGCTAAGCGTGTCTCCTGAATTTCATGCTCCGTCAGAACTCGCTCTCGGACTAGCCCATCTAATATCCACTCCACCAAGGCCAACGGGTGCTCGGGAGCACTGCGGAACTGGTCAACCAGTTCCATTTTGGTCTCGAGGGGAAAACGAGGGGACGAGAGAATGGAAATCAAGGAAGAGAACTTTTGCAAAACATTTCCGAGTTCATGCCGAACATTCCCCGAGACAGCGTTCAAGGTTTGGTCGAGATGGGGATTGTTGGGATCGTAGGTGTGCAGAACGAATCCGGCTGCCCGCCATCTATACGGAATAGCTTGGGCGTCGTTTTTCATCGGCAACTCAGAAGTGCCGTGGCTAAAATGTCCCGAAGTCTCGTTGACCTCATATATCCGAACATATCCCTGACCCGCCGTGTAGCGCATTTCGCCCAGCCATTCCAAACGGACAACCGCATATTTATCAGTCATTTTCTTAATGACCTCGTCGTGATGCGATCCTACATAGGATCCTATGCCGAGGATCGGAAATCCAAGTGAACTCCGTCCCAGTACTCCAATACCGAGTCGGGTCTCGACCAAACTTTGCTCGCACGGAGGAAATGTCGCCCACGCGCGCACAGAGAGACTGCAAATCAAGAAGGTGAGAACAAACGCTGCACGCATAAGGCGAGCTAATGCATCTTCTAAGCCAAGGTAAGAGGAACTAAGCGACTCGACGGAGTTTGTTGCCGCGGCCCGAGCGGTGATCCACGGGAGTGGTTAGGGAGTGGGCTCCGATCTTGTACTCATTGCCTCGGTACTTTTCGCGCAGGCGAATAATGAGGTTGAGGCAAAAAACTAGGCTGACTGCGAGTGGGTCGAAAACCGCCACGAACAAACCAATCAACCATTTGACCGTCGTATCAATGTCGGTATCGAAAATCCGCGCGAGGTATATGATGGGTCCCACTTTGGTGTTGGTTTTGAGCAGAGCCTGCCTTCGCGTGTCGGCCTGGCGTAAAAGCTCTTCCGACTGCTTGGCCAGGGCCACGATCTTAGGTTCGTACTCGCGCTGGAACTCAAACTTGCGCGAAATTCGAGACTCCGGGATGTCATTAATGAACTTTTTGTATTCGGCCATTTGCTCGGCCACTCGCTTGTTCTCGCGTTCCAGCGCCTCGATTTCCATAATCTGACTGTGCAGGTCCCCAGAGGCGACGGCATAGGCATTGGAGAGGTAGCCGAAGATGCCCACGCTGGTGATGACCATTAAAACCACGATCGAAAAAATCAAATAGACGCGAAGTGGACGGTGAATATGGCCCCAGTAACGGTAAACAAAACCGACTATGACGAATTTTGCAAGCTCGAGGGATCCGGCCATCACGGCCACCGCGATCGGCGCACCACCAAAGAGTTGTGCGAGTCCGGTGATCGAAAAAAGCGCGCCTGTGGCGGAAACCACGACCGTGGCGACCAAAATTAAAATCAAATAAACTAGACTCATTCCAATATATAGATCGGATTTTTCGCAGAGGAGCTAAAACAGTCCCACCTTAAGTCGGGCTAGAGCCGCCACCGGCCGTGAAATCCCATTCCGATCCTCGGCAAATCCACAGGCGGGTCGGCTTTACCGGAGTGAACGGTCTCAACATAAACAATACGAATATGGGGGAGAGCGCCTCGCACCTCTTGAATGATTAGCGGCTCGTTCTCGAAGAACCAAATATGGTCAAACTCGACCGCCATTTTCTTAAGGGTCACGGTTTTAAAGTGTTCATCAGCCTCGACCTCCGAGGGCTTCATCAGCAGGTGGGCGTGGCTATCGAGAGGGAAACCCCATTTTGCCAATGCGGCAAGTGTTCCCGGGCGCATCGACGCCTCCGGCCGGCCGGTGAGATAGAAGATCTCGGCACCCAACCCCTCAAGATGGCGGACGTACTCCTCGGCGTGGGGATAAATAACGTCATGATGAAGATACTCATTCGAAAAAAAGTGCTTTTTCCAGAACTCGCGGATCGCCTGAAACATTTCAATCGGTCCATGGGGGGCATGGCGCTCGATCAGAGCGCGAAATCCCCAGTCTTCCGGGCGCACCTCGACCCCTTTGAGCCACGCCGCCACGTTCTTATACTGAGACTGGAAAGAGTCCTCGTCCGCGAGATGGCGCAGAATCGCCTGTGTTCGCGAACTCACGCAGAACAATGTGGAATCAAGATCGAAGACCACAGCCACTTTCGAATTCGGGGAGTGGGATTTCACAAATTCGGAAACCTGAAGAAGCGCGTCGTTGTTCATAAATGAGACGGGATCTTGCCGTATTTTAAGTAAATCGTCGAACCCTTTTCCAGCCCCCCTGAAGCGGGGTTTGACAGTTTTTCGGAACTTCGTTGAAAGTGCCTCAAACTCGCACATCCTCCTGTAATCCTTGAAGAATCGGCTTTTGGGCCTTGAGCCATATAGAGGAAGGTCCGATAGCAGTGGGTATCTGGAGGAAGCCTTTTTATGAAATACAGAGTGTCTCATCAAGGTCAGGAAGCCGGCACTTTTTCGGCCAATGAAATCGTGGCGAAGATTCGCACGAAAGAACTCGAGTTGTTCGACTACTTTTTTTATGAATCTCAAAACGACTGGGTTCTCCTTATGGAACACGCGGAAGTGGCCGGCCTGCTCAAGAGCAATAAGCCGCCGCGTCCTCCGGGCGCAAAGCCCGAAGCGGCTCCGCAAGCGGCCGCCCCCGCCCCCGCGCCACGCGCGACCTTTACTCCCGCCGCTACCGGCGTGGCTGATAATGTGGAATGGTTCGTGCTCAAAGGTGAACATCGTTTCGGCCCG
The DNA here is from genome assembly GCA_022842925.1 of Bdellovibrionales bacterium. GTDB lineage: Bacteria > Bdellovibrionota > Bdellovibrionia > Bdellovibrionales > UBA1609 > JALHOQ01. The sequence goes on along the minus strand of JALHOQ010000020.1, from coordinate 15,908 downwards.
TTCGCTTTCGCGGAAGTCGTGCGTATGCTTCAGCAGAAGGTGGTTTATCCCTTCGACTTCATCTGGCATGCCGGTTTGAGCGATTGGAAACGTCTGGCGGAAGTCTCTGAATTTCAAACCGAGAGCATCCGCTCTTTGTTCGACAAGACCGGCAAAAAGTCGGATCTATTCGTGAAGCGCCAGCATAAGCGCAAAAAACACAACGGCCGCGTGATCATTCACGATAACCTCACCCTGTGGAAAGGCGAGAGCTTCGAAATTTCCAAGGGCGGTGTGGGCGTGACCTTAAAGAACGCTCTGGTTGTTCCCGGCCAACAGGTTTTCGTTCATTTTTCTGGAACAGAGGGTTGGCCGTCATTCAACGCGGTCTGCGAAGTCGTGAGCAAGAAATTTGTGCAAGACGACGCCCCGGTCGAGTACGGACTGAAGTTTTTGAGCATGAGCCAAGAAGTTCAAGACGAATTCAATAAGAAGGCGACGTGAACGAATGATTCACCCGTTGAAGCACGCCCTTAGATTGATGGTCTTCTTGGTTCTGCTGGTTGGTGGAGTCAAGGCCACCGCTCAGGCCAAAAATGCCAAGAAGAAGACGACGCCCCTCCAAGATTTGAAATTGGTGGAAGGCGACGAGAAGGGCAACGAGGTCAAGTCGGTGAAGGCCGAGCTATTGGTCTCGAGCGCGGAAGCCAAAGCCATCGGTCAAGCCAAGCGATTGCTCGGCAAATATAAGGGCACGCCAATGGAAGCGGAGCTTCACTTTCGCCTGGCCGAACTCTATATGCGAAAGGCCAAGACCGACCGTTTCTTTGAGGTGCATCGCGAAAGCGAAACTGTGGTGCGGTTCGCCCCACGCCTGGCCAAGAGCGCTTCCAGCAAAGCCAGCGTACAGAGCGCGATTTCCGAGTACGCCATGATCATGAAGAAGTTCCCGCAGTTCCCGCAAATGGACGTGGTGGTCTTCAACTACGCATTCGCCGCGCAGATTTTAAACAACGAGAAACAGGCGGAGAGCCTGTACCTGTCTTTGATTAATAAATATAAGGACTCGTTCTTGGTTCCGGATGCTTATCTGGCGGTGGGTGAAATCGAATTCAACCGCAATCGCTTCGCTATCGCACTCGAGCATTTCAATGCCATTCGTAAATATCCGGAGAGCCGCGTTTATCCCTATGGTCTATATAAGGCCGCTTGGACTCACTATAATATGCGCGATGCGCTCAAGGGATTGAAGAAGCTCGAAGAGGTCGTAGCTTTTGGTAAAATGGTGGCGGAAAAGAAAATCGACTCGCGCCTCGATCTGCGCAAAGAAGCATTGAACGATATGGTGCTGTTCTACGAGGACGTTTATCCCTCGAAAGACGCCCACTCTTACTTTATGAAACAGGCCGGCGAGGCCGAAGTCGGACCCATTCTTCTAAAGATGGCGTCCTTATATGAGCGTCATTCGCGCTTCAACGACCAGCGCATCGTACTCGATCAGTTTATTAAAGATCTGCCGGCGTCGCCGCTGCTCCCGGAAGTGCACACCGATCTTGTGTCGGCATACGATCATTTGCGCCAAAAGGATCAGTCCGTAGTGCGGATGGAGAGCTTCTCTAAGCTTTGCCATATCGAAGGCAATTGGGTGAAGACCCAGGCCAAAACGGCAGAAGACCGCACAAAAACAGCGGGTGAGTGCGTGACCGCACTGAATGATATCGCCCTTAAACTCGGCAAAAAGTGGCTCGGCGCCTGGAAGAAAATCCCGGGCGACATGACATACGCCGAAGCGGCTGAAAAGGCGTTTGAGATCTATCTGCGAACACCGATAGACACCGAAGAGTTCGCGCAATCGCGCTACGCCTATGCCGAATTACTCTTTGCCCGCAAAAAGTTCCGCCAGGCTTCGAAAGAGTACGCCTTGGTCGCGCAAAGCGGTAAGGCACCGAAAATCAATCACGACGCGGGCTATGCCGCCGTGCTGAGCTTAGAAAAAGCCATCGGTGAAAACAGTCAGGAGAAATGGTCGGCTGAGGATGAAAAGACCTTTCACACTCTTTCCTCCGACTATGTGAAGAAGAATCCGAAGGGTCAATTTCGTCTCGACGTAGAATACAAAATGGCTCTTCTTGCCTATGAAAAAGGCCGCTACGATGAGGCCGGTCCGTTGTTCCTCCGCTTAGGCAAGGAATTCGGCGCGGCTGAAAAGGGCGTCAAATCTCAGGACCTTTATCTCGATATCTTGAATATCAAAAAGGACTATCGCGGGATCCGCAATTACAGTCAGGATCTTATGCGAGCCAAACTCAGTCTTGAGCGTGGGCAGAAGCTGCAGAAACTGTTTGAACAGGCCTACTTCCTAGAAGTGCAGGGCATGGAAGAGAAGGGCAAGATCAAAGAGGCTCTTGCCGAATACCAGGCCTTTGCCAAGCAGAATCCTAAGTCGGAGCTGACGGAAAAGGCCGTTTGGAATGCCATGCAAATGCAGTTTAAACTGAACGACGTTTTTGACGGCTCTAAGACGGCCGTGGAATTCGCCACTCGCTATCCGGCCTCGCCACAAGCGGTAAACGCGCTCCTTCGCGCGGCCCAATCATTTGAAAGCATGGGTCAGCTGAAAGAAGCCGCTCAGACTTTAGAAAAACTCGCGGCCAAAGACGAAAAGGTCGCCAAGCGCTGGCGTGAACTGGCCGCCGACTTCTATGCGATGGACGGCGGTTACCCAAACGCGAAAAAGCTCTACCATGATTTGAAGGACAAAGGCGATAACGCCGCTCGCACTCGCATGATGACCAAGCTGGACGCTCTCGAAAAAGCCTATGGAACCGAGCGCGATCAAAACGCCATTCTTCAGCAGATGGTGAGCATGGGCATCCAGCCGCAGGCGGGGCAAGCGAAAGTCAAAGCCATCGAGCAGCTGTTCGAAAGAGGCAAGCATGAGCAGGCGTTCAATGAAGCCCGGCAAAATCTGGGTTCGTCCCACATGAACGCCAATCAGAAGGCTCGGCTGCGCCTGGTTCAGGCCAAGGTTTTGGAGCAGGAGTTTCTTAAGCAGAGCGTGAAGTCGCGAGCCGAAAAGGTCGGCGTCGTCCTCGCCATCAAGACAGAAAAGCTGACTAAGGCACAAGAGGCTCTACAGTCGGCCATCAAGTACGGCGATCCCCATGTATCCATGGATGCGTTCGAGCGTCTCTACAACTGCTACACCAGTTACGTGAAGGCCCTTAAGGAAATGCCGGCCCCGACGGGATTAAGCAAAGAGGACGCCGAAGCGTTCCGCAACGAGATCAACAATCTCGTGGTGCCGCTCGAAGAAAAGAGCGTCGACACTCTCGCCCAAGCCGTGCAATTTGCCAAAAAAGCCTCAACCACCGAAGGCACAGCCCCCCGTTTGGAAGCCGAACTTGAAAAGATCAATGGACAAATGAACACCACGATCTCGGCCCCCTTTGCGCAGCCACAAATGATGCTGCCCTCAATCGCAGGAGTAGGCCCATGACAAAAGGTACCAGGTTCTTTTTTCAGAAGCTCTGCGTTGCGATGGCCGTACTGGCTGCGGGCTGCGCCTCAAAGCCGTCGAAAGACGGTGCGGGCAAGGCCGGCGCTGCGGTCAAAAAAGAAGAAGTGAAGCCCACCTATACCGAAAAGACAGGTGCGGTTTCCGTAGCCGATGTTTCGGGCAAATGCCCAAAAGAGGGCGCGTGGAATGGTTTGGATTGGAAGAAGATTGTTCCGATGGCCAACGCCTGCGTTAAGGCGAAGGAGTGGCGCCGGGTTGAAAACATCGGCTCGCACCTCGCGATTCACGCCAGCCTGACTCCGTGGGGCGCCTACTACATGGGTTTAGCCGCCGGCAACCGCAAGGATTACCCGCGCGCGATCTGGATGATGGAGTTGGCCCTAAAAAAAGCGCCGAGCGAGGGCCTGTTCCACTATCAAATGGGTCGAATGTATTGGGAGCAAGAAGACGATGTGGCCGCATTGAAATCACTTAAGGTGGCATCGGATCTAAATCCCTCGTTGACCGACGCCCATTGGATTATGGGTCAAATCGAGTTGCAGAAGGGGCACCACGCGGCGGCCGAAAAACTTCTCAGCAAGGCGCTCGATAATGATTCGCGCCACTGGCCGGCTTTGATGGCGATGGCTTCGCTGAAGTCGAAAGAGAAAAGCTGGGATCAAGCGGAAGCCTTTCTCAGCCGCGCGTTGAAAGTGAATCCCAAAGATGCGAAAGCACGCCAAGCTTTGAACCAAGTTCAAGAAATGCAGGCCAAAGTACAGGCCTCGAAACAGCCGCCCAAAGTTTCTTCGGTACGTAAGCCCTCGGGCGAAGAAAAGAAGGTTAAAGAATGAAAACCTTAATTACCGTAGGTCTAATTTTGAGCGTATCGTTCTCGGCTTTTGCCGCAGAAAAGGGCAAAGCCAAGAAAAAGGTCGAATACCGAAAAACCCAAGAGGTCAGTTTCGACGGAGCGGACATCGACGGGCAGGTGAGATCGCCGGACGGCGCTTACTTGCTGCAAAAGCGCGGCGTGCAGTTTATGCCGCTCTATAAGGTGGACAATCAGTTTGAAAAGAACATCTTGGATTCAGTCGAGTACCTGGAGTAGGCATGAAACGGGTTGCACTGCAGATCGAACATAAAATTAAGAATCGGGTGGTCGGCGTCCATCTGTTGAATGAACACGCCGGCACCACGACGATCGGTTCCGCTCGCACCGCCCGCATCCGTGTACTCGGTGAGGATGTGGCCGGTCTACACGCCGCTTTCGACTTGAACGGCGAGGATTGGACCCTTTGCGATCTCGGCAGCACCTCGGGCACTTGGGTGAATAAGAAAACGGTCGTCACTCACAAGATCGATGGCGCGACTGTGATCCATATCGGAACGCACCAGCTGACCGCCACTCCCCTTGAGTTTGAACGCGAGCTGTTTACAAAGAATGGCAAAGACGGCTCGGGCAAGAATGTTTATCATCAAGTCGTTTTGATCAAGCATGGCCTGGTCAAAGAATCTCTGCTGCTTCCGAAGAATGAGGCCTTTACCCCGGCTATTTCTGGGCTTAGCACCCTCGCGGCCCCGGCCGATTTCGACTGGACCGTGACCAACTCCGGCGATTGGACCATCAAGCAGCGTCTGACTAAGTCGGACGCCATTCCCGATCAAACGATCAAAGAAGCGGTGGGCGAGGACTGGAAACGGCCGGCTCCTCTGGCCGCCTTCCTGTTGGTGCTCACGATGATGTTGGGGCTGATGTTTCTGGCCCCGCAAAAGCCCGAGGACGAGCTCAAGACTCTCGCGCCGACAATGCAAAACCAATATACCCGTATGATATTTGACGGGCAAAAAATGAAGCAGGCGAAGGCCGCCAACGAAAAGCTGCGCCAGAGCATGCGTGGGCAATCGAAGTCTGGCGTGCAAAAGAACACCCCGGGTGGCGACGCCGGCGCGAAGTTGGCCGGTGGTTCAAAAGAAAAGCCCGGCGCCAAAGTGGTTATGAATCTTAAGAACGCCGGTCTTGGCGCGCTGATCGGCAAAGTGGCCGCTCGCGCGGCTAAAGGCGCGACTCTCGTGCAATCGGCGGGCGTGAACGCAGACAATGCCCGTTCCGGCCGCGCGCTTTCGCTCGGTGGGGGATCGTCGCTCGACAAACTCGGCGGCGGTGGCGGCGGTCATGCCAACGACACACAAAAGGTCGGCGGTCTTGGAACCGCGGGCAAGGGCGGCGGGTCCTCGGGATATAAAGGCTCGGGCGCTCTTCAGCTCGGCAATACGGGAAGCGCCGAAGTCGGGGTGCTCGAAGAGGAAACTGAAGTGGATGGCGGTCTCGATAAAGAGATCATCGCTCGCTACATCAAGTCGCAACTCGGACAGATCCGCTATTGCTACGAGCGCCAGCTGAGCGCGAATCCGGATTTGTACGGCAAGATATTAGTTAAGTTTACGATTGGGTCGGCTGGCTCTGTGGTCGCCCAAGGTATTGGTAACACGTCATTAAACAACGCCATGGTTGAGGGATGTATTCTGAGGCGTATTGCGGGATGGCAGTTTCCCACTCCAAAAGGGGGAACCAAAGTTATGGTGACTTATCCGTTCTTGTTCAAGTCGAACAGGTAAAATGTTCGGATAAGTTCCAGGCTTTGCACCGCATACGACCTAGGTCCTTTAAAGGAGGGATCTATGGGAACTCAGTATGCATCGAAGTATAGCAGCGCCGTTGGCCTTGCTCTGGCATTGACCTTCACCCTGGCTGCAGAAGCGAAGCAGCCAAAGAGTGGGCCTCCGGCTCGCACCGGTGGCGGTCCGACCGCGCCGGCGTCGGCCGCGCCGAACGACGGCAAGGTGGATATCTCAGACTTGGAAAACAAGTACTGGGCCCCGAAGGACACCGATTTTTCCGTCGTGCAGAACCGCACCTTCTCCAAGGACAATAAGTTCTTGCTCGCACCGTTCTGGGGCCGAGTGATGAACGACCCGTATTCCGAAGGAAATATTATGGGTCTTACGGCCAACTATTTCTGGTCGGAGCGGATGGGCGTTCAAGTGCAGTATATGAAGGCGGATCTGCAAAACAGCAATGCCACTCGCGATATTGGAACGCTCGGTGGGCCGGGCGCCGTACCCGATCACGGCAAAATCACCGGCTACTACGGCGTTGGGTATAGCCTGGTTCCCTTCTACGCAAAGATGAGTTTTTGGGGAAGCCGAATTATTTATTTCGACATGGCTTTCACACCCCATATTGGAATGACCACCTATGATCAGCAGGTTCAGACCGGGAATCGAAACAAGTCGGCTTTGACCTATGGACTCGACATCTCGCAGCTGTTCTTTATCAATAAGTACTTCGCGATCCGCGCCGACCTTCGCAATCAGTGGCGCTCCGAGGAAATCGTAAAGTATCGCAACACCGCGGGCGCAAAACTGAGGGATGTTGAACAGCACGACACCATGTTTATGATCGGCGCGACCTTTTATTTCGGAAAGGGTAGGTAAAAGGCATGAAGTTTAAGAACTTCGTAATGATCGCTCTTCTCGTGGCCGGCGTGATAAGCGCTGAGGCCGCGTTCGCACAAAACGAAGAGCAATCGACGGGCTGGCTCGGTAAAGTCAGCGCGATGACGGAAACCGTAAAGGTGACCGTCAAGCAGTGGTGGAATAAGTGGACCGCACCTCCCACGTCGCAGCCGGGCCAACCGCAACAGCCGCAGCAAGCGACCGGGCAGCCGCAACACGGCCAGCCGGGCACGGCCACCTCTCCCGCTCCCGCGACCGGAACGCAGGCATCGGCACCACAGGCTTCGGAACCGCAGGCCCAAGCGCCCAAGCCGCGCCCGGCCGAAACCACCGAGCAGGCTCAGCTTCGCTCGCAGCCAATCTATCAGCAAAAGGCGCAAAACAGCCGTCTCGAGGACGTGCAATCCGTTCGCGATAACGTGCTGAAGACGCCCGTGCTTACCGTCGCGACTCCCGGCGTGGCCGGCACGTCTCAGTTGCCGAAGTCCAAGTCCGGCGTACCGCTGGCGGACTTCAAGCAATATCGCGTGACGAAGTCGATTCCGCGTCTCGATATCGGAACCGAGAATCTGATCTCGGCCAAGGACTTCGCCTATGGCGACTTGAACTGGAATCCGAACACGGGCGCTGAATTCCAACGCTTGCCCACCGTGCCGGCACTCTTTAGCCATGAGCTGAGCGTGGCGCTGCGGCTCAAGCCCAAGCCTGCGACCGAGCCAAAAGGCATGAAATCTGAGACGACCAAAATGGCCAAACTGGTCACCCTCGAAGATATCAATGCCATTCAGTATAAACTGGCCGTCGGCGAAGAAGCGAAACCGTTGCCGTACAAGCCGATCAGTGAAGATGAACTAAAAATGGTGGCTGCACTGATTCTATTCGGGAAAAAGGAAAACTGCCATTTCGTGATGGGAATGTTTCACCAATTGACCCGCGTACAAAAACTGAAGACCGAGGCCCTCTTTCACCTGGGAGCCTGCGCCGACCAACTCGACATGCATCAGGCCGCCTTCGATCATCTTGCAAAGGTGATCAAGAGCGGGGATGCCGACTACTCCGCGCCGGCGCTCGAGCTTCTGGCCAAGGATTTGCCACAGATTTACGAGAAGGATTTTTACAGCCTGGCCAAGTCGGTGCCGAACTTCAAGGCTTTGATTTCGGAAAAAAGCCGTGACCCCATCACCTATAAGATGGCCAAGGGCGCCTTCCGGATGAAGGACTATAAAACGTCGATGGTTTACGCCGACCAGGTGAGCGAGAAATCTCCACTCTTCCAGCAGGCGCGAATCCTTTCGGCCATGAATAATTTCGCCATGGGCGAAAAGGCTCGGGCGCTGCAGAAGCTTCAGGGCCTGTGGGCGACTCTCAAAGGGGCGGTCGCGGGGAACAGCAATATTCGCGCTCTAGTCGCCGTGAATCTCGCACGCATGTACTTCTCGCAGAAGAAGTTTGATAAAGCGCTCGACGCCTATATGCATGTGCCGAAGGATCATCCGTTCTGGGTGCAGGCTCTGATTGAGCAGGGCTGGACACAGATTGCACTCGAGGACTATTCGGGCGCCATCGGCAATATGTACTCGCTGCACTCGCCGTACTTTAAGGCCGTGTATCAACCGGATTCGTTCGTTGTGCGCACGATCGGTTACTTAAATATTTGTCAGTACGGCGATGCCTATAAGACGCTGACCTGGATGGAGAAGGACTATCGCGAGTGGCTCGTGCGCTTCGACAGCTTTCTCAAAGGCAAAGGTCAGCCCATGCCCATGTATAATACCGTTAGGACCTACATCAAGGGCAAGAGTAACGAGAGCTTGGAAGGCGTTCCCTACCAAGTCTGGCGTGAAATGGCTCGGCAGAAAGATTTCTTAAATCTGCAAGCCGCTCTGAACGACAAGCTCGACGAAGCACGCCGGTATGAGGGCGTGAACGAGCGAATCAAAAAGGAAAAAGCCGGCATTCGCGCCCGTTCCGAAGCGTCCAAGAAACGTTTTGACGATTTGAAAGCGAAAATCGCTCAAAGTGGAGTCGACAAGACGCTCTTGCGCAATCTGTCCGATTGGCAAGCCAGCATGCGAGTGGAAAGGGACCTCGTGATCGCCCTTCGCTACCAGCTGCAGGTCCTCGAACTGAGCCGCCAAGGTTACCTGGAGTTCCAGGGCGGCTCTCAGAAAAAACTGGATAGCGAAACGGTTGCACTCAGCTTTAAAGCGGGCCAAGAACTGCTCGATCATGCCAAGCGGATGCGCGAACAGATGACGCGGGTCTTGGATAATAACGAGCTTCTACGCTACGAAGTCTTCGCTGGCTCCGGAGAGAATATCCGATATCAAGTTGCAGGTGGAGAAGTGAGTGGACCCAATCGAGTCCCGGCCCATATCAAACCGACCAAAATGATGAACTGGGCTTTTGACGGAGAATTCTGGGAAGACGAGATCGGGAGCTACCGTTCGTCATTGCAAAACAACTGTCCTCAGTCGGCCACGCGGCCGGTGGGACGCCGCCAGGGCGAACAGGCCCGGGCCGGAAACTGAAATTTTAATATAAGGGGAGTGACCCATGAAAAACGTAACTAAAAAAACGATTCTGACTTCACTGCTGATCGTGTGCGCGACCGCCGTTGCAAAAACTGATACGGCCGCGACGCTGCAACAGCTCAAGGTGAATGAAGAAAACGCGAAGGCGAATCTCAAACAGTACGAAACGAATGCGGACATTTCGCAGAAAAACATCGCCGCCGTGGACGAGGCCATCAAGCAGGTTCGCAGCCAACGCCAGCAGCTCACGTCGAACGCGCAGAATCTCGATAAGAATCGCGCGACTCTAGATAAGATGAAGGCCAAGCTGATGGAATACAAGAAGGACGAGATCGCCCAGGCGGCCAAAGAAGAAGGCCAAATCCAGCAGTTGCGCAAAGTTCTGGAGACTCTCGAAGCCAACAAGATGAAGCGCGAGCAGAATGTCCAGACCTACGATCAAAAGATCGCTGAGGTCGAGAAAGAGAAGCTTGACTGGGATTCGCAGAAAACCGTTTTCTCATCGCTAAAGGCGGAGCTCGATAAGAAGGAGCAAACGGCCGCAGCGGAACGTCTCCGCTGGGTTGAACGCCGCAATGGCTATCAATCGGAAGCGAACAAGTGGTCCAAGGAAGCGAAGGTCGCGGAAGAGACCCGCGTCAAGTTTCATAAATTGAAAGACTAAAGAGCCTGGTACCTAAAAGGCGAGCCCAAGTCCGACTTTGATTTCGGTCGTGTTGTTCTTGGGCTCGATTAAATTCTGAGTTCCGTCGTTCTGCACGTTGGACGGATTTACATCCCACTTATGATAGGCCACGAAGATCCGCGTGGCCATCGAGCCGGATAATAGCAAGTAGCCCAGCTCCACACCCATTCCCGTGCCTTTTCCCAGCTCGAACTCCACGTCGCGTGCCGATGCATTCACATCGCTCATATGGCTTTTGTTCCAGCCTTTTTGCCAGACATCGTGTTCCATTTTCAAATACACCGAGGACAGGCGATAGGTGAAGTAGACCGGGATGTAGTTGTAACGGGTGCGGCGACGATAGGAAACGACCAAGTCGTTGAACCAATAGCGTTCAGCCAAGCCCGCCGACAAAGTCATGGACCCGTATAAAATGTGAGCCAGGAACTCCGTGCGCCGAAAGTAATCCTTAGTAACTTGCTTAACGGGCGTGCCGGAGAAAGTGGACCCGTCATAATAGAGGTTGCCGTCTTGATATTCGCCGCCGGCGCTGATGCCCATCACGCCGAGAAAGTTGATGCCGACTTCGCCGCGAACTCCGGCGAGCCGCCCCTTCTCATTCATAAGACCGGGCTCTTTATAAACTATGTCTGTATAAGTGTAGTCGAGGTTTAACCAGTACGGTGGCGGGCCGCCCGCCAGGGCCGCCGCAATTGATCCCTGGAGGGAAAAAAGCACGAGTACCAGAATACGAAGAACCATAGACCCCCCGATAATCATCCCTGATTATCGGCCACAACTCGAGCCAAAAACAAGACGTACAGGCACTGGATCTTGGTCGGGGTCTTAACTCACAAATTCAGTTCACTCAATAACTGGGCCAAACGTACCGATTGCTCCTCTTCCGTTACGGGTGACCAAGAGAACGATTCCGCGTTTTGCCACCCATCACGGCCATCCGCCATAAACGTGATCGTGTCGGTTTTCGATTTCGGAAGGGAAATCAGAATCGCGTTGATGTCCAGATGGTACAGCGATCCGCTTGCCCCGGCCCAGGTAAAATAATAGCTTCCCTCGCGATAGGCGAGGTCCCCAATGCAATGGGTGCCTGTTTCCGCTTGTCGAAGTGCGCCCTCGCGAGAGGCGAAGATTTGCACGGCAAAACAATCCTGCGCGGCAGTGGCTTGGTCCAATTGCACGCTGGCCTTTGGCGGCGCCACCAAAACTTCAATTTCAACGGGCGAGTCATTAATGATCACACGGCCGATTCCGCGCCAGGCCGGCGCCTCGTTCAAGAGGGTCTTCGCTTTGCGTTTCAGCCACTCATCATGCTCGGTAAAGTTCGAAAAATCCCGAATGTAGCGGGCGTAAGTCGTGATCGCTTTCGTGGCGTAAAGTTCCCGCGCCGTTTCGCACACGCTGCGAATACTCGATGCGCTCATCTGACTGAACAGCTGAAGCGCGGCTTCGGGCGCCGATTCGGGTTGGGTCGCGGGGGCAACTGAAGCCGGGCCGCGTCCGCCTGGTGATGCGACTGGCGAAGTCGCAGGAGCAAGAGGCCCAAAGGCCGTGATCGGCTGAATCCAGGCATCGTAATGTTTGCCAAGGAACAAGCCAAACGCCAGTGGAGCTAATAGCGTGAGGAGCCGTTTCATTTGTCATCCTTCACATACCCCGTGAAGCACTGACCACTCATAACCAGAGTAGCAGCAGTGCCCTAATGTCAGAACTGACAAAGGCGTAAGTGTTGTGGCTCAGTTTGAGACGTTAGAACTTGCGAATCAAAACCGCGGTTCCACCCCGGTCATCCCTGAGGACGCCGACCACGACGGCCTGGCGGCCGGCCGGCGCGGTGGCGGGAGCTTCCCACTCGGTCGTCTCGCCCACTCGGGTCCGCGAATTCTCAATCACCCCGTCCGCGACAAACCAGGTGGTCTCGAACACTTCCGTCTCCGTCGTGGTCGCGCCAGCCGAATTCATAAACGGATAGGTTTCCCCGCCAGAAGAGGTGAAACCTAAGGCGGGCTTTCCCGTAGGTAGAGCGGTGAGTGAGACCCCATTACTTAACAAATCCGAAAGAGTGGGATTGGTGTTGGGAGCTTTATTTGAAATCAGCACCCGCTTAAAACTCTTCAGCGTCTGGCTGCCGCGAGTGGCGGTGACCGTGATCAAGTACGGCAGCCCGTTGTTCTGAATGGTCGCCGAATAGGCGCTCAGAAGTCCCGCCGGAATATTCAGTGGCACCGCGATCGCGCCGCTGGCCGGCTGGCCCGTGCGCTCGGGATCGCCAAAGGTATCGACCGGAGCTCCCCCGGCATCGCTGACGGTGATATTCTGCACGGTCGACGCTTGCGCGGCCCCATCACAGCTGGGATCCGCGCCCAGACTGCTGCCGGGATCTAAGCAGCTCTGCACCGCCAGGTCGATGGTTCCCGTGCCGCCGATGTCGCTGAGAATGGGCGTAAGTTGAACATTAGTTACACCGGCCGCGGGGTTCTGCAATTCCGGCGTATCCACCACTAAGGCCAAAATCCGAAGCCGATCCAGTTGACTGTACTTGGCCATTTCTTTGCCCCCACATTGCACGGTCAAAACTGAAACGACCAAGGCGAGGAGTCCGCTACGAAGACAGGCTAGCATCAAAATTCTCCTTTCACACCGAGCGTAGGCAGAGTCGGAAGACCAGTTACGCTATCGGAGTCGGAATAGTCATAAGAGTAGACCACGCCTTCTTGATTGCGACGGCCGGTTACGTTTTGAATATCGAGATAGGCCGTCAGAATATAGTTGTCGCGAATCCATTTGCGGTCGATCCGTACGTCGAGCTGAAAGAACGGTTTTTCGCGTTTAGAGTAGATTTCTCCGCGGACCGGGAGGTAGACGTCATTGTCGGCATCGTAGATTCCACCCACGACTGGAGTATAAGGGTTGCCCGTCACAAAGCGGGCGCGGGCACCGAACAGCCAGGAGTGATAGGCGTAGCTCGACAAAAAGTTCACCGAATGATTTTGGTCGAATGGAGAGGGGAGTTCCTTCTCGCCAGGGGTTTTGCGCCGACTGCTCAGATAGGTATAGGCGAGTGTGAGGGTGAGATTGCGGCTCTTATGCCGGATCTGCGTTTCCACTCCGTGAATCCGGCCCGTGCCCCCGTTACTGTAGTTTTCCGGTTGCAGAGTGCCGTCCCGGCTCACGATCGCGCTCGAAGACTCCACCAGCCGCGCGAGATTTTTGTAGAATCCGGTCATCGAGAACAGGACCCCCTCTCCGCCTTCCAGCGAAAAGTCCTTCTCGTAGCCAAGGGCGTAGTGAGTGGCCTGCGGCGACTTTAAGTTCGGATTGCCGAAAGAGCGGTCGGTCTCCTGCCCGCTCGGGGACTGGTGATAGATTCCACTTGAAACTCGCCAGCTGGCTGAGGGTGAAAGCGCATAGCGAATGGTCCCTCGGGGCTCAAGAAAATTTTCTTTGGTGCGCGCGAAGCGCGCAGCTCTCAGGTTTGGTAAAAAGGTCCAGCTCGAATCCCGCGAGGGTTTGATTTCATTGCGCCAGTACACGGCCAGCTGATTGTCTTTACCTTTCAGATGCGCATCCCGCAATTCGCCGCTCGAGGCGGGATTCGAAACTCCACCCTCAGAAAATCCTCGCGGCGCGCGAACATCGACCCCGAACCAAGTGTACTCATTGTCGAGGCCGAGATTGGTTTTATAAACTAAAGAAGGTTTATACTCGTAGTCGGCGCGGACGCTCAGAGTGTTCGAACTCAAACGGAAGTACGTATTCTCGACATCGAAAAGAATATCATTGGCGCCGAAACCAATTGAGGCCTCCACTTTTTTCGTCTCGCTGATCTTTTTGCTCCACTGGGGAATGACCCGATAAAACCAGGTCTCCTGCTCAAAATTCCCGCGCAAAAGTGGATCGTTGTTGATCGGCTTAGTGAGCACGAACTCGAGGCGGTCTTTAGAGAAAATAGAAAACAGGCGAAAGTCCCCTCCGCCCTCAAGTTTGCGGTGATACTGGGCATTGAAGTCATAAAAGACCGGCGCAACCGTAAGATTAAAATTCTCGTTGTCCTTGGCGATAGATTTAAAAACTTCGCCCACATAAGAGTAGCGGCCCGAGGCCATATAAGAGGATTTCTCGCCGATCGGTCCCTCGACCAGGCCGCCCAGATTGAAAATATCCATAAAGGCCATTCCCGAAGTGCGGTCGGCCTTCGGCTTACGCACAGAAAGCCCTACGTGGCCGCCCAGGGCTCGCCCGAACTCGGGGCCGTAACCGGCCGAGAGATAATTCACGCTGTCGACGGCCTCTGGCGTGACGATCGAACTTAAACCCCCGAAGTGAAACACCAGGGGGACATCGTGCCCTTCGATATTGTACTGAGTGTCTTCGGGTTCCGCCCCTTGAATCACGACGCGCGCATCTCCGCTCGCCACCCGGTTCACCCCGGGCAAATTCTGAACCGCCTTCACCGGATCGCCGCCACTTCCTGGCGCCGTCAAAAAATCCGCCTGTTTCAGGCGGCGTTCGGTGTCGTCGCGGCGGTTACGGGCGTCGGTAATCGTGGTCTCAAAATAATTCTGCGCGGATTTTTGTAGGAGGAGCCGAAGCTTTTGCGTGCTCGGACCGATTTCGATTTTGCGGGTTAGTTTTTCATAGTCGGTCAAATTGATCACGAGCTCGTTGTCCCCTTGGGGCACTTCGATAGAAAATTCTCCTTTTTTGTCGGTGACCGCCTTGGTCTGAGAAGGGAGAAAGAAGACATTCACGTCGGCCAGAGATTTCTTCGTTCCGCGCTCCAAAACTTGTCCGCTGACCGGAAAAAGCGGGGGCGCCTCCGTCTGGGCAAAGACCAAATTCAAACTCATTAGCAAAGAGATCACAATCACCTCAATTTAAAACAAAACGGTAGGCATAGCGGATCCGCACCGCGACCGCCTTCTGATCGATTTCGGCGGGCTCGAACTGAAAACGGTAAATCGCCTCCAGCGCGGCTTCGTTTAGGCCGTGTCCCGGCCCCTCCAACAGCATGGCTTCGCGGACTTTGCCGGTTTCATCGATCAAGACATTCATTACGACGGCGCCTTCAATATTTTGCGCGCGGGCCTCGGCTGGATAGGGAATTCGCACCTCAGCGCGGAGTCTCGGCATTTTGGTCACCAGGTATTCCGCGGCCGGAATGGGAAGGGAGTCCTTGCCGTCGGACTGCTCGCGGTCGATGTCTTTAGCTAAAGTATTGCCCGTCTTCACGGCGACGGCGGCGCCGTCGTCGACCCAAGTGTCGTTGGTCACACCGAAGACGGGCTTGACTGGTGCTGCGGGTACGGGTTTGGGTTTCGCGCTCACCTGCACAACGGGCTCAGCCGGTGGCGCATTTTGCACGGTCGGCACTTCCTGCAATGCGATTTTCACTAAGCGCGGAGTAGGGGCCTGGCGCCCCGCCACCCAAGCCAGAACCGCGAAGGCGGCGAGCACGGCGAAATGCACGAAGACCGAAGCCCGGAGCGCTTCGGTCATGGGCCCAAAGCCTTCTCCACCTGAATGGCGAATTGTTGAATGCCCGCCGACTTAACGATATCCAAAGCGCGGATCACGTCGCCGTGTCGGGCCTCTACATCGGCGCTCAAAACCGCCTGCACGTCCGCGTTGCCTTTTCGCGCCTCCACGGCGCGCTCGCTGAGCTGCTCCGCTGTCAGCAATTGTCCATTCAACA
>JALHOQ010000019.1 GCA_022842925.1 Bdellovibrionales bacterium | reverse complement strand
CAACACGGCAAGAACGTCGCGACCTTTAAGAACGGAAGAGATAATCTCTTTTTGTCCAAGCCTAAAGCTGTCGAGCTGAAAATGCTGTCGAAGAAGATCTTCCTGCGGCTGCAACATTCAGCCAAGGTTGAACGGCGGCTTGAAGAAGTCAACCGTCGGCCGGAGTTTTCGGAATCCGGACTTGGTCGTTCGAAATCTGGCCCGGCCAGCGTGGTGTGGGGCGCGCGGGGCGAGGCGCGGAGGACGGAGCAGGCGCCGCGAACGCGCGCGCGGTCGAAATTGGTGTGCGAGCCAGTCCGACGGACGGGCTATAAGTGCGTGCGGCCCCCGCGAGATCGGCTCACAGCCGGGTTTAGTTCCTGGCCAAAGACTGGTTGCCTCTTGACCCTGATAATCATCGACGCGGCTGAATCTTTTGGACTGGAGTCGCGTCAACCCAATGCGAAAATCATCCGCAAGTCTTTCAACGACTTCGTCTCCTTGCGAGATATAAACCCATTCGCCTCCAGCTCATTTAACGCAATATATTGCTTCGCTATCTGGAACGCTTCTCGCCACCCACGCACGATTCGTGTAAACGGCCGCTGAGTCCAAAACTTACGACCTTTCTCCTGCCCGCCCAACCCTTGGGCGACCTGGGCGATCCGTCCGCTTAATTCCCGGATAAAGGCCGCCCATGCACCGACACGCACGATTTTGATCAGAAGATGCAAATGGTTCCCGACGTTCGAATATTTGTAGATTCGCACCCCATGCTTGCGGGCTATCACACCCACGCAATCATTTACTTTGGCGAAAGTCTTAGGCAGTCGCAAAACGCTCGATTTCGAACGCAGAACAAGATGAATAGGAAGCTTCGACTCCAACGGCCGCTTCGTCTTGGCATTCGAGTTCTTGAGCAAGCTTCCGCCAAAACAATCCTTTGGCTTCATCAAGCCCTCGCCAACAAACTCCAGCTGCCCCGACCGAGTCCGCTTTCTCCGCACCGGTTTAATAAATGATCCCGTTTGCATAAGAGGAGTTATACCCATCGCTACCAAAAGTGTCAATGAAAGGCGTTGTTGCAACAAAACATCTGGATCAATCAACGGCGTTGTGAATTCGCGAACCTCGCCGAATGAAGGCGCCTGCGGTGCGGTAAAATGCCAATTGGATTTGGCTCAGAAATAAGAGGAGCAGAATTTGCGCGTCGTCGACCCGAACGACCAGCTCTAATCCTCGCCGGATTCGATCAGAGTGCCGGCACCATGCTAAACCGATCCCCTCCGGCCGCCCTACCAGCCCGAGCCGCGAGCCATTTCTAGATAAATATTTACCCGTGTCGGCGGCAGACTCAGGCCGCTCGGTTTCGAGCGAACCTGAACGGACTCCACCACCATGTCGCGGCGGAATTGCAGACGAACCGGTCGGCGATCGGTGAGTGTGCCGCCGTTGCTGCGAAAACAGCGCGGGCGCCCGTGGCAATTGACCACGATTTCGCGGATCTCGATATCCACCCCGCCCCGGTCGATTTCAAAAATCAAAGCTTTGCTCCAGTCGTTCACCCGGCTGGTGACCGTGTCGCTGTCCCAGTTAAACGGATTGGTCGACTCGAAGCTGCCCATAAATTCATAGCGGTCGCGTGCCGTGGCTGTAGCCGACGCGAAAACGAATAACAAAGCCAATACGATTTTCATAGATGAACCCCCTAAGGGCCCTATCATATTTTTGCAATCTGTCGCCGCCAAGAAGTTTGAGCGATCGACAGCGGAAATAGGACCGGCACCGAGCTGAGACCGAAAAACTTCTATTGTTTGGCCGTACGCCCGTTGATTTCGTCGACGATCTCAGGGACCGTAACAAACCGTATCGGCAATGACGACTTAGCTAGGGCCTGAAACAGCCTCTCGGTCACCGACGCCGTGTGCGACTGAATGTCATGAAAGAGCACAATTCCCCGCCCGGTCTTCACCATCTGTTTACGCACCCGTTCAACCACGCTATCGACATTTTTGTCAGCCCAATCGAGAGAGTCCACGTTCCACATCACCGAAACCAGCTTTTCTTGCGCGATTTTCTTGCGCACGCGCGCATTGCCGGCCCCCGAGCCATAGGGGCAGCGAAAAAAACGCGGATCGATCTGATAATGATCCTTCATCACGTCCGTCGACACGGACACCTCAAAACCGAGCACCAGATCAGTGGCTTTCACTAGATCCACGTGGGTGTAGGAGTGATTCTGCACGGAGTGGCCTTCGGCTTCGGTCCGCAGCAGTACGCGGTTGTGGCGAACCACATTCTCCGCCAGCCAGAAGAATGTGGCTGGGACGTCATGCCGATCCAACACGTCAAGAATCGCATCGGTCCGGGTGGGATGAGGTCCGTCGTCATAGGTAAGAGCCCAAGTGTGACGAGGAAGTTCAGCACCATTGATTTGCCCGCTCGATCCCGCCCCTGGCGCAATGGCCGTCACGTCCGGCTGATCGGCCCGGCTCATGGGATTGCGTATACCCGCGCGAATCGCCATCAGATTCGCATAAGCCGGAGAGCGAGCTAAATCCCACTCACCCGCCCGCGCTTGATCGAGTTCGCGGTCAAACTGGGCCACGGCCGCGGCCAAGACCTTTTGGTCGTAAGTCTCAATTTCATGGGCCCAAGCCCCACCTTGGAACCAGAATAAAACTGCAAAAAACATCCAACACCTCACTCGCAAATTATAGCTTTCGCTGATTCAAAGATGCTACATTGTGACTTGATGATTCTCGCCCGCGAACACCTATTTGAAGCTGAGCAATTCGTCCCCCGGCCCAAAGCCGAGGTTTTCGCCTATTTCTGCTCGGAGAAAAATCTCGAAGCCCTAACTCCACCGTGGCTGAACTTTAAAGTGCTCGGCAAATCCACGCCCGAAATTCAACAGGGCACGCTGATCGACTATGTTTTAAAAATTTACGGCGTCCCTATAAAGTGGCGCACTTTGATTGAAGTTTGGAAGCCGGGTGAGGCCTTTGTCGACACTCAGCTCCGCGGCCCGTACAAGAAGTGGCATCACACCCACACTTTCGAAGATGTTCCGGGTGGAACGCGAATGACTGACCGAGTGATTTACCAAGTTCCACTAGGCGGCCTCGGTGAAGTCGTGGCGGGTTGGAAGGTGCGCCGGGACGTGCACGGCATCTTCGCCTACCGCCGGGCTAAAATCGACCAACTCTTTCCAGCTGTGGTGAACACGCCAGGTCCGCATCCACCCATAGCGGGACGCTAGTCGATTTTAGAAAAGGTGTCATCGGACGACGGAGAAGCGATAATGCTCCGACCGTCGTCAATCAATCGAACCTTAATCCGGCGCTGCCCGAAACGCGCCTCCAGGTTAATATCAGTAGTTTTTCCGTTAGCCGTATCGCCCTCGCCGATGATGAACCTCGGATTCAGTTTTGCGACCACGCCGTGGGCGACATACTCGGAAATAGAACCCGTTGGCATCTCCACTCGTGTAGACCAGCCACCCGCAGCTGTTTGGGACGAGAATCGCAGATCCCGCTTCGCCACTAATGGCCGCGGTGAGGTGCGAAACTGCAAGTAACCTTGGGCGTAATTGGGATGCGCTGAAATCCATTCCGGGAACTCGCGGCGGTTGGACGTATATTTTAGAAAGTCCGGCCCGGTGATAACGCCCTCTCCAATCGGCAATTTTTCCGATAGAAGCATGGGAGCGATCTTCCAAATAGTCGCCCATAGACCTGTGACCTCACGGCCGTACTCGGTCAGGTCGCGACCTCCACTCAGGAGCGCAATCACGTGCCCGACCTGAGCCTTATCGATCGAATCGCTCCACATCTCGTGTAAAAGCACCAGATGGCCGGGATGTAGGAATAAGCGATAATTCAGTATGATCAAGCCACTTAGAAGAGAGGCTGGAATTTCCCTCGGGCTGCGTAGAAAAACCGCCATCGACTGCGTCCCCAGCTTGGCCAACACGCGTTTCTGCGGTTGTTCGGGACAACGCCAGGCAAAGGACCCACTCGTCACCCAGCCCTGCTGACCGGGAGCGCAGGTTACCCCAATTTTGGGAAGCTCGACTGAAGGTCCGCTGCTCTCCACGGCCTGAGCCTCTTCCACCGGAATAAAAGTAGACTCCAACTCCTCGCGCTGACGGCGTTCCGTAGCGGTTCGAGTGCCCGTCCAGAAATATTTTTTGTCGTAAAGAATGCCGAGCATAAGTGAACGGGTCACGCTCTCCCAAGCGTGCGAACGCTGCGGAAGATCACTCAGAGCCTGACTATCCTCAATTTTTGCGGCTGAAAGTCGAGCAAAAAAGAGAACAAGCCGCCCAATCTCTTCCTCCGACAAGGTTGAAGCCTCTTCTAGAAACTGGCGATGCTCGCGCCCCCACCGTTCAGATAGAGCCTTGGCCGCGGCCTCAAAACGCAGAAGTTGCGGCTTTAGCCGATCCATTTCGAAATCGGGAAACACTCCAACTTGTCCCATGCCCCAATTCCACCGACTCGCGCTCAAGCGTGAAAGCCGCACCGACCACGAGCCGCCCTCGCTTGTCGTGATATTATTTAAGATTGTGCGCGACTCAAAAAGGCCAGCCAATGCCTCTACATCTTGGCTAAGCGGACCGGCCACGAACTGCCGCCCCAATTCGATCAACCGTTGATAACGTCGAATGATTGGCAAAGACCTCATTTCGTCCGCGAGTGCCTGCGTTGGCAGCTCGAGTAAATTGGCGCCACTAATCCGGAACGGAGCGTATCCGTTTAAGGCTGTCTGCACCTGAATAACAAACGGCACGGCAACCAGAACAACACCGTTGAACTGCTTAACGCCAAAGCGCTGGACATCGTCGGCCGTTATCTGGTCGAGTCGAACCATCTGCTCGTAAATCACACGCTCCGCCGGTATCAATTCTTGAATTGCGCTCGGCGAAAAATATCCCTTTGGATATTTACTAGGTTGTCCATACACGCCGTTCGCCACAACAGTCGGCGCCGGCTGTTTTTCAGTGGCGCGAGCGAAGCGGCTCAGTGACTCCTCAGAGCCCAGATTTACATTGGATGCGACCTCATATCCAGCTCCCGCGACGGCATAGAGATCCGCCGCTGCTGGGGCAGGAGAGTGCGACCACTGCGAGCGTGTGCGAATGCCCTGAAACGAAAAAGCGTCGACCCGACTGTGCGCATTGGCCGCCGTTACATCGGGCTCTGCCTGACGACTGGCTGTGAAGAAATCGAGCATCGACTCGGGCGAGAGATATTCGACCCGATCAATGACCACCTGATCGAGCGGCCATAAAAGGTCCCGGTGTTTGCGCAGAGCCATGCGCAGCAACTCCGACGGCGCGAGGACCGGGTTCTTGTCTTTGTTTACGGTGACCTTGTTGTACATCAAGTCGAGAAGCTGATTGCGACCGGCATCGTAGAGAACCGGCTGCATATGATCATCGTAGAGCACGAAGCCGAGCTGCCAAGGGGCGGGTGGTTGAATGCGCATATCCGAGTAGAGTGAAACCATCAGCGCCGTTTGACCGACACAGTTGGTGCAACCCTCTTTTGATAACTCGGAAATGGTCGTTTGATCGCGGCAGTAACGGCGCAGGGACTGGGTGATGAGCGTTCGGCGCAAACCATTCAGTCGATCAAAAAAATCGGCATTGGCTGCGGTCACCCAAGCCTTATGAGCGGCCGTACGCAGAGGATTGAGGTAGTGCGGGTTCGGCGGAACGCGCTTCCCGCGCTTTTCAAGCTCAAGCTGCTCCAAATCCACGAGCGCGTCGAATAGTCGGATCGATTGATCGCCGCGCAGGTAGCGAAGAGCCTTCAGGACATGCCGGCGCCGGCCGTCCAAAGCAGAGATGGATTTTTTCAGCTCCCCGCACGCTGGTAGACCCTTCGCCTTAAGCGTAAAATTCATAATCGGGATGTTGCCGAGACCGTCGGGCATTTCGAAGAAGAGGCGATCATATTTCGCAGAACGCTCTAAAACCCAGGCGCCCGCGTCTGTGTGCAGTCGCAACGAATAAATGCTGAAACGCAGTTGGGGTGATGAGACTGGCCGGTAACCGAGTCGATTCAGGTCATTTTTGTCAGCGGGGCTAAGTGAGCTCGAAACGTAGAGGTCGCAATGAGGATTGCCGCTCGAAGCGAGGCTCAGCGGACTGTAAAACAATCCGCCAAGAAGTGCCAAAAAGGGGCCCAAAATCGGCCAAAACTTAAAGAAATTCAACCAGTTTCCTTATATGTGTACTGGTTGAATAATAGTTCAAGTCTTATGCCGAAATATCAGCCGTATTGCATTTTTCCCTGTTGGCGAAGCAGCTGCGCGTCCATTTGCCGCAGGCGCATAATCCGATCGTCAAGATCCGGGTGAGTGGAGAATAGCTTCATCAAACCGCCAGCCTTGCCTGAGATTTTCAGAGTCGCCAGAGCGGGCTGCTCTTCCATTGGTGGCAGCTGATAGTTGGCCTTCAGGCGCTCAAGCGCCGCGACCATATTGTCGCGACCCGAGAGGTGGGCGCCACCGGCGTCGGCTCGGTACTCGCGTGCACGAGAGAAGAATGCGACCACCACCATGCCGAGAATCCCCAGCAAAATTTCGAGCGCGATTACTACCGCGAACTGCACCATGGGTCGCTTTTCCTCAGCCACAGCCTGGCTGGCGAAGAAGCCCGCCACCCGAGCGAGGAACATCACGAACGCGTTGACCACACCCTGCACGAGAGTCATGGTCACCATATCGCCATTCGCGATATGAGCCACCTCATGCGCGAGAACGCCATCAACCTCGCCGCGATCCATATTGTGGAGAAGACCGGTCGAAACCGCAACTAGCGACCGACGCTTGCTCGGACCGGTGGCGAACGCGTTGAGCTCTGGACTGTCGTAAATACCGACCTCGGGCATGGTCTTAAGATTGGCCTTGCGAGCGAAATCGTGCACGCGTTGAACGAGGTCACGCAGCTCCGGGTCGCGTTCATTGGCATCGATCACCTTCACGCCCATCATCCACTTGGCCATCATTCGCGAAATGGCGAGGGAGATAAACGCTCCCCCAAAACCCCAGATCGCGCAGAATATCATCAGCGACTGATAGTTGATGCCCTTCGCGTCCAAGTACGGCTGTACATTGAACACGGACATCACGATCGAAAGCGTCGTGATGATCAATATGTTCACCGCGACAAACAAGAATATGCGTTTAGTTATTTTCATTATTTTATCCTCCCTTGAGCGCCGAAACTCTGCGTCGCAACGCGAAGAGCGCTTTTACGTTTTTTTGCATCCATGATGAACGAAGCCAGAATCGAAGAGCCGATCAAGGTAGCGATAATCACCAGTGACCAGCCAATGGGGAACTTACCGCCAAACAGCTCATTGAGGTAGACCATTTTCGCACCGACGAAAACCAGGACCGAAGCCAGACCGTATTTAATGTAGGCAAACCGGTCCATCACCCCGGCCAACATAAAGTACATGCTACGCAAACCGAGAATCGCAAAAATATTGGACGTGAAAACAATCAATGGTTCCTTCGTTAGTGCAAAAATCGCCGGCACCGAATCGACGGCGAAAATGATATCACTGAACTCAAGAAATACTAAGGTTACAAATAACGGGGTCACATACAACAGGCCGTCCTTGCGGATAAAAAAGCGTTGGCCCTCGATCTTGGGATGAATACGAAAAATCTTTCGAAGCAGCCGGATGATCAAATTCTTGTCTAAGTCCGTTTGCTCGGTCCCGGCAAAGAACATCTTGATTCCCGTTAGAATCAAAAGCCCCCCGAAAAACATAACCACCCATTCATAGCGCATCAAAACTGAGCCCATGGCGATAAAGATCGCCCGAAAAATCAGTGCGCCGAGAATGCCCCAAAACAGAATGCGGTGCTGGTAGATCTTGGGAATTCCAAAGTAAGCAAAAACTACGGCGAAAATAAAGATATTGTCGATCGCGAGCGACTTTTCGACCACAAACCCGGTTAAAAACTCGAGAGCCAGTACCTTTCCCTGCTCCGCTCCGAACTGCGAGGATGCGTAGAAATAGAACAGCACGTTGAAAACAAGGGCCAAGCTGATCCAAACGGTCGTCCAGGTCACGGATTCTTTAAACGAAACCTCGTGAGCCTTCTTATGAAAGACGCCTAGGTCCAGGGCGAGAAGCACAAGCACAAAGGCCGTAAAAGCTAAATAGAACCACCAATAATCAGCGAACGGGAAAAGTATCATGTCGCGAAAACTCCTAATGCCTGTTTCAGTATTATCGTCGGCCCACAAGCATTGCTCAAATTGATAAAAGTATTGCGATGGATCGCTTTACACTATACTAATAAGCCATGAATCCATGGATCAACTACCATCACCTGCTCTATTTTAAAACGATTGCGGAGGAGAACAGCGTCTCCAAGGCCGCGGAGAAGCTGCGTTTGGGTCAGCCCACGCTCTCCGCTCAGTTGAAGCAATTCGAAGAGGCGTTGGGGGTTAAGCTTTTCGACCGCCAGCATAAAAAGCTGATCTTAACCGAGCAAGGGCGTATCGCCCTCGATTACGCCCGAACTATTTTCGCCATGGGGAGCGAAATGTATGAGGCCCTGCATGATCGGTTAAAACCCGCCAAACCGGCCATTTGCATTGGCGCTCTCGACAATATTCCGAAGCAGATCGTGCTTCAAATCGTACGCGCGGCGCTGCGCATCGCGACCTGCCAGATCACGCTTCGCGAGGGCAAGTCGGACGAGCTGTTACGCGAGATCTCGGGCCACAGAATCGACGTTCTTCTGACCAACTTTATCCCTACGCCCACAGAGGCTCGTGGTCTTCGCCACCGTCTGGTGACTAAAAAAAATGTCTCTATATATGGCGCGCCGAAATTTAAATTTCTGCGCAAGGGTTTTCCCGCGTCCATCGCCGGGCAGCCGATGATTCTGCCGACCTATGACAGCAAGCTCCGCTACGACCTGGAACATTGGAGCCAATCGATGCAAATCGCGTTCGATGTGCTGGTTGAAAGTCAGGATATCGCAGTTAAGAAGCTAGCCGCGGCAAGCGGCCTGGGCCTGCTGCCGGCCGCCACACACACGGTGACTCGGCAAATCCTCAACGGAGATCTCGTCGAGATCGGACCCCTTAAAGGCGTTTCCGAGGAACTACATCTGGTGAGCGCAGAGAGAAAAATTGAGAATCCCATCGCCAAAGAATTGATCAAGACCTTTTCTGTATAGCTTTAAACGATTCGTTATAGAGCATTTATCTATTTTCGTAATTAAGAAATCTTCCGTTAAAGTTAGATGTATAGGTCGTACGAACATCTAGTTCAGGAGATTAAACTATGATTTCGAATAAGAAAACGGCCCTTAAGTTCTTGCTGGAATCCAAAGACGGGCTCCACCTGACAGCCTATCTCGACAATTCGGGCGGCGCGGGTCGCCTCAGAGACCAAATTCGAGAGTCACTCATCGTCGCGCGAGAATTTTTAAAAAACACGCTCCCCCCGGCCGAGATCGACCGCTTTCTCGAACCGATTCAAAAATTGAGCGGCGACAAAAAGCTTCTCAAAGAGATGAATGGCAATGTCGGTCTTTTTCGCACGGCAACCTCATTTCGCATTTTAAATCTGCCGGTCACGGTGGAGCAGATATGCGTGGTCGCCACCACATTCCACGTCAAGCCTCTGCTCAGATGGATGCAAGTCGATCACGACTTTTTGCTGCTTGGATTGGATCGACGAGCGGCGTTTCTCTACCAAGGCAATCAGCAATCTTTCCGCTGCATAGACTCGATCGAGGCGTCCGACAACGACCAGCTTCGACTGGAAGAGGTCGCGATTTGGATGAATGAATGGTTGATGGATTTGGCGCGAGACGCGAAACCAAAATTGTTTTTAGCCGGCGACGGCCCCTTGGCTGTGGAGCTGCCGGAAGAACTGGCTTACCCAAATACCTATTCGCGACCGCTGGGCGGTCCGTTCCGCCAAAATTCTGCCGCAAGTCTTTGTTACGATGTGCGGCAGACCCTGATTCAAGAGGCGCGCAAGACGCTCGAGAGCGCGCTAGTCGAATTTTACCTCGCGGAGGATTTGAAGCTGGGCAAACGTAACATTTTTCAGATTGCGAAGGCCGCCATCCAAGGAAGGGTACGCAAACTGATCGTCGCCGACGGGATCCAGATCTTCGGTAAAATGGATCCAAAAACGGGAGGCCTAGCGATTCATCCGGCCGATCTCGATCATGAGGACGATGACCTTCTCGACGATTTGGCGCAAACGGTACTAGCGAAGGGCGGCGAAGTTATTGTCGCCAAGAGAGATGAAATTCCGAAGGGCCACCCCATCCTGGCAATTATTGACCGCCCGACGGGCGAGTCGACACAGACCCTGCCTGTTGGGCAACCAACCTTAGAATTTCCACAAAGGAGAGCCTTATGAAGAAGCATATCGCGTCGAACATACAAACTCTCAAGAAGGCCTGCATGGAAGCCAAATCAAATCCCGGAGGTGCCACGTGATTCACATTGTATTTAAAGATATGGAAAAATCCGAACTCGCCAAGGAAGCGGTCTTTGAACGTTTCGAGGGTCTGCTGGAAAGCTTTCCCGACCTTGGCACGAGCCGCTTGGCCGTTACTCTTAGCATGGAGAACTCACCCCACAAGGCGGGTCCGGATCTGTTTACCGTAAAAGCATTTTGCCGCGGGGGTCGCTACAAAGGCCTGACGCTAAAGAAGTCGGCGCCCAACCTGTATGTGGCCCTCGCGGATGTTGTGGATCATATGCTAGAGAGGTTGAATCGCTTCGGCGACCGCCAGCGGGTCAAGCTTCGCCATCAGGCTCGTCGCGTGACCGAGCTACCGAAGGCGGCGGGCGAGAGCTATGAGGAGAACGGTAACTAATTAATGATTCTGAACCACCTGGCTAGCATCGACCCGGTCATCTTATTCTTCTTTCTCGGGATGCTGGCCTCGTGGGTTCATTCCGATCTTGAAATCCCTCAGGCCGCAGCAAAATTTCTCTCGATTTTTCTTCTCACCAGCCTAGGCGTGAAGGGCGGCTACGAGGTCCGGATGGCCCAGGATCTGGGTCAGCTGGTACCGATTCTTTTGATCGGAGTTCTCACCTGTCTCCTGATCCCCACTTACATGTTTCATTGGTTGCGCCGAAGCTTAGGTGCCGCCAACGCCGCAGCACTGGCGGCGGCCTATGGGTCCGTCAGTGCCGTAACATTCATTGCGGCGAAGAGTTTTCTAACCAACGAAGAAATTCCCTTCAGCGGATTTATGGTCGCAGTGATGGCCTTAATGGAAATCCCGGCCATTGTGCTCGCCATTTATTACTACCGGCGTGCACGGGGAGAGTTTTCTCAAGAATCCGCATCCGAAGTCCATCGCGGTTCAGTTTGGTCGGCGAAATCGGTCATCTTACTACTCGGCGGTTTTCTAATCGGTTTCCTTATGAACGAGCCGGCGTGGGAATCAGTTCGCCTTGTTTTCAAAGATTCCTTTAAAGGAGTGCTCGCCTTTTTCCTGCTCGACCTCGGCCTGACGGCCCAACGGCAGCTCGCGAACGCCTGGCAATACAAGTGGCGCGCCATCGGGATTGGTTGCTTTTTGCCGCTGGTGCACGGAGTGGTCGCCCTACTCCTAGCCCGAAGCATGGGTATTGGGATGGGCGACCAAGTTCTTCTCGCCGTGCTCGCCGGCAGTGCCTCTTACATCGCGGCTCCCGCCGCTATTCGCGGGAGTATTAGTGAAGCCAATCCAAGTCTTTACGTCGCTCTGCCCTTGGCGCTCACCTTTCCCGTGAACGTGATTTTATGGATTCCTCTCTATATTGCCCTCGCCCGGGGGCTCGGCGGTCTTTGAGCGAGCCATTCTGAATATATTGCAATTCGATAATTTATTATTGATAATCGATAAAGATTAATCGATAAACGACCTCGACATCCGATAATGGATGACGAGAAAGGAACGCTTCAATGAAATCTCTAATTTTAACCGTATCGGTTCTGTTTGCGGCCGGCGCCCTGGCCGCGGGGCCCATGTGCCACCCTTCAAAACCACCGCTCTACTTGATCCAAGGTTCAGCCGAGTGGGTTCAGTTATTTGGGAGTCTGGAATGAGCCAAGCCAATCGCGAACGAATGTGGACCTGGATTCTACGCTTCGTAAATGTAGTGCGCTTTTTGGCGTGGACGATCTTTGCGATGACCGTGGTCACCTACGCGATTTATCTGAAGGAGTTTTTGGCGACGAAGCAGTTCGGCGCGGGTGCGACCATTTGGTTTGTGGCCGGACTCGTCGCCTCGCTCGCCAGCATGTTTCTCTGGCTGAACAACTATAAACATACGGCGCATATGATCCGCCACCAGACACTTTCGGAACCTCGGCTTCTTCGAGTCGGGTATAACCTTCTCTCGCTCTATGCTTTGGAGTGGCTGGCGACGTTTCGCGAATGGTTCGGACCTGAATTTGCCATGACCAAAGTGTCTAATATAGGAACTGAAACACCCAAGCCCCCCGTCGAGGGTTCGGTCGAATATTCGGTTCAGTTTCCGGCCCTCAATCTGAGTGAGAACATTCCCTACATCACACCCGTTACCGAGGGGATGGCGACCTTGGTGCTCGCATTCGTGCTGATCTATTGGGCCAAGAGCGTGAGCGAAAACCGACGGCTGCAATCTGAACTGAATGAGATCATCTGATGCGCATCAAAGTGAATATCGACCTTTTGCTTGTGCAACGAAAGATGAAACTCACCGACCTGGCGGACAAGGTTGGCATTACCATCGCCAACCTGTCCATTTTGAAAACCGGCAAGGCGAAGGCGATCCGATTTTCAACGTTGGAGAAACTTTGCGAAGTACTGAATTGTGCTCCGGGCGACATCTTAGAGTACGACTCGGCCCAACCACGATCGGCAGAAGATAGGGATTAGGTTAAGATATTAGGCAAAGATGCGTTGCAAACGCAGCGTCATTAAATAAAGAACACAGACCCAAAATTTATCGACATGATATATCCACTCCTATTGGAGGTAACTGGTATGGGCAATCGGACAATGAAAGCGCTTATCTTCTCGGCCCCGGGTAAAATTGAACTGGTTGAGAAACCGATTCCCCGCCCAGGCCCCACAGATGCGTTGATTCGAATTACAACCACCACAATATGCGGGACAGACGTTCATATTTTAAAGGGCGAATACCCGGTCAAGCCCGGCCTCACCATTGGTCACGAGCCGGTCGGTGTTATTGAAGAGCTCGGCACAGCCGTCACGGGTTACACAGTCGGCCAGCGTGTCGTCGTGGGAGCGATCACCCCGTGCGGTCAATGCGGCTCTTGCCTCGAGGGCATCCAAGCCCAGTGTGGGGGCAAGCCCATGGGCGGTTGGCGTTTTGGGAATACGATCGATGGCGCTCAAGCGGAGTTTTTGCTGGTTCCCAACGCGATGGCAAATCTGGCACTGGTTCCGGATCAACTCAGTGATGAAGAAGTCTTGATGTGTCCCGATATTATGAGCACGGGGTTTAGCGGTGCCGAAAGCGGCAAAATCAAAATTGGCGACACCGTGGCCGTATTCGCTCAAGGGCCAATTGGGTTATGCGCGACGGCCGGCGCCCGACTGAGCGGCGCGAGCCTGATTATCACCGTCGACAATTTGGAAAACCGACTGCGAATGTCGCGGGAAGTGGGTGCGGACATCACCATTAACTTTAAAGAAAAAGATCCAGTACAGGCGATTATGGATATTACTCGGGGGCGCGGAGTCGACGTCGCGATTGAGGCCCTGGGGACTGAGGGTACATTTCAGTCTTGTATGCGCGTTCTCAAGCCCGGAGGAACTCTCTCGAGCCTGGGCGTCTATAGTGGAGACATTCATATTCCGGTCAGCGCGTTTTACGCCGGACTGGGCGATCAAACACTGATTACAACTCTTTGCCCTGGCGGTAAGGAACGGATGCGCCGACTTATGGAAATCATCGGCCACGGCCGAGTGGCGCTGAAGTCCATGGTCACCCACCGATACAAACTCAGCCAAATTTTGGAAGCCTATGATCTCTTTGGCAACCAGCGTGATGGAGTTCTGAAGGTGGCCATCACTCCGGACTAAGGGGTTTTAGTTTCGTGTGCTCGCTGGTTTCCATTTCGTCAAATTGAACGCGCTCCAACGGCGCCTCCAAATATTTTAACCAAAAGCGATTCTGTCTAAACCGGCATTTAATGGCTAAAAATTTGAGCTTCGACTAAGGCGCCGTTGAGAAACCCCGGATCCACTTGGTTTGGGACTTTCGATAAAAGCGGCCATGCCGGACAAGATCTCCGCCGTTCGGACAGTTCGGACAGTGGGGAGCATTTGAAGGTGATTTCGTCGACATGCCTTAGCTAAAAGCAATATCCCAGCCAAAACAAAAACTTCGGCACGACTTGCCACAGGCAAGTCGGCCAGTTTTACACTTGCACCTCACCGTGTCCCCTCTAAAATATAAAATATGGCAAGCCCGCTGATCAGATCCGAAGTATTTGACCGCTTTCTAATCTGGCTTCCTTGCGCAGCAGCTCTAGCGTTTGGCCTGTCTGTTTACGGCCTAAGCCCCTCAACCCACGTCTTTTCGATTGCCATGTGCCTAACTGGATTTGGCCATGTATGGGCCCTATTTAATCGCCTTTACGGTAACAGTGACTTGCGAAAACGGCACTGGATCTTAGCGTGGCCCTTGCCGCCCCTCTGCTTGCTTACTGTTGCAGTTGCATTTCATTTCTCACCAAAAGCCGTTTTCGTCGGCTACGTCTTTGGACGTTTTTTTCATTACGTTCGCCAAAGTTACGGTATCTCGCGGATTTTGGGCAAAAATTTGGCCAACGGACGTCTCCATGAAGCCTGGATTTACCTCCTGCCGAGCATTTTTTTTGCTGTTGTTGTACTGGAGCACCCGCAGGAGCTGACGAATTTCGCGCTGGTTCTACTTGGGCTGGGTCTGCTGGCCCTTCTTTGGCGTTTATCAAGGGCCGAATCCGTAGCTCAGAAGTTTCACCTGACTTATCTCTGGACACATTTATTAATGTTTGCCCTAGGTTATCTCTTCTTCCAACGATCTGGCGCGGGACATTTGATGCTCGTCGTATGGCATGGAAGCCAATACATGCTTTTCGTATGGCACTGCCAAAATTTATCCCGAAACAAGAATCCCCTATCGGCCAAGCCGGCCTTTTTCGCCGCGATCGTCGTTGGACTAGGGACAGCCACATTCGGTCTTCTGAAATTTTCCGATCAAAATCTTTATCCCCATTCCTTCTTGATCGTGGGCATGGCCATCAACCTCCATCACTACGTCGTGGACGGTTTCATTTGGAGGAGAAGCAATAGGACTTGCGAATAGCACGATCCATGCTTAAAATTTTGAAAATGAAGATCACACGCGCATTAGTCAAAGTTTTGTTTGTACCCACTGTCTTGATCATTTCAGGGTGTGAAAATGCGCCCAATCTATTCTCCCTTGGCCCCAAACCTCAAGCGGCACAATTAGAGCTGACGGATGAAGTGAAGAAGTTCATCCTCCGGGAAGTGCAAACTCAACCGAACTGCGAAGCCCAATACACGGCCGAATTTCAACGGTTGCGGGAGGAAGTCGCTGAGTTCAAAAAATATCGTGAAACGTTCTATGCGGTTGTTGGAAGCGATGTCGCTAATCGCGAAGCACGAAAAAAGTGGATGACTGAAGTCGATAGCCGGCTCAAACAGCTTAGGAATTTAGAGGCGCAGAAACTGGCCGCCGATTCGGTCAAGTTTTGCGGCGGCAAGTAATGACTGCCTTATTCAGTCTCCTCCTATTATGCCAATTATCGAGCGCTGCGCCGAGTGCGCCAAGCAGGAGCGAGGCCTATGTCCTGCGAAAGGAAATCGAACAATTCATTCGCATCGAGCAAAAAAGCCGCGTCCCCACTGATGAGCAGGTCCGTCAGTTAACCGAGGAGATCAATGCCCAAAAAAAAGACCTTAAGGAGGAACTCTTCGAACTACAGGCCGTTCGGGGGGTATATGAAAGCTCGGCTCGTTTTTGGAAGAACCTCATTTTCGAACCTTACTCCGATCCAGAATGGTTGCGCTACTATCGAGCCAAGTATCGTAAGGTCTGTTGCGGCCCGCTTGAAGTTAATCCTCGATTTTCGACACCACCGAATCCCATCGACGACTGACTTGTCTTATCTTGCTCACGTTCATGCCTTCCGCTTCAATCGATCGCGCCGCCAAGGATCGTATGGTCGCATCTTTGATGGTTGTGAGATCCTTTAAAAATGCATCCCGAGCCTGTAGAACCTTTCGGTCAGAGCCCTCGGCAGAAAGGATCTCATCCAATTTCGACGACACATTACGCTCGAACTCAAACTCAATCTCAGCTCCACCCTCTCGAAAAACATTATTAATAGCTCGGAGACGACCTCGACGCCCACCGTGATGGTCCACCTCTAAGAGCCGACGTTGCCTTTTGCTATACCAGAAGTTGTCAAACGTAACTATGAAGGCGTCATCTGGCATCGGGCCTGAACCCCATGGTGTCTTAATTAAGACATGAAAGCGGGTGCGAATATCCAAAACTGCGAAATGCGACTTCAGATTCACCTGGCTCACTCCCAGAGTTCGCTGCAAAACGCGAGCACAATCCCGAGCGGGCATCATGATCTGCCCTTCGAATGCACCCTTGCGGGCAATTCGCAGAAAATCAAAAAACGGCCATGGCGACGACGGGGCCGGGTAAAGAATTGAGAAAGGTTGACTCTCATCGCGAAACTCAAAACGCGCCTCCCGCGACACGCTGAACCCGTCTGAGTGCTCTTCCCGTTCAAACTTACACTGCAATTCGCACCTGATCGGCAGATCCATTCGGTTTCGACCGCCATTAATAAATCGTACAAAGTCCGGGGTAGACTTCCAACGATACCGCAATCGATAGGCGGCATTGGCTTTGTCCAGGTCGAAGTTCTCGGTATCAAAATAAAAGTCCAAGAAGATAAATGGTTCCTCGTCAAAGCGAAGCCTATAAGGTTGACCGACTAAGGTTGGCGCTAGAAGTGACTGTCCCGCAATCGTTTTTTCGAGGGTTTCTCTAATTGTTTGCACTACAAGAGGAGTTTTACCCGAATTGAAATCTTTGATTCCAACCTTAAATTCGCGCTCGCTACGAGCTTTAGTTCCAAAGGCCGTTTCTCGAGGATTTACCAGATCTCCAATTAGGAAAGCCTCACGTGAGGCCCAGCTGGAATAAAAGACGAAAAAATATGTGGCCAAAGAGAGGATTAGCAAAAAAACCCAAAACCAAGGCGATCTAGAAAGTCGACTCATCAGTATTAAAGAGACGAACCAACCGCACATTCGAAATTCGGGGCTCAGTGGCCCGAAGTTTCTGAACCAGGTCAGAATCGCGGGCCCCCTTCTTAACCCAGATCTCATAAACTCGGCTATCGACCGTTCCGAAACTACGTGTTTCGGTCTCCCGATAAGACTCGACCGAAGACTTGATGACCTCCTCCAAGGAAGCGGAAGATACGTCTTCCGTAAGAGTCACCTCCAAAAGCCTACGGTCCGTGCCGAAATATCGATTCTCCCGAAACACCTCTACAAAAAGAAGCGTCGCCAGCCCGACAGCCGTTCCCACAGAGGCCACCACAAAAGCGCCCGAACCCGCACAAATTCCAATACAAATAGCCAAAAAGATAAAAATCATCTCTCGCAGAGATTTGATCGGCATACGGAATCGGACAATACTCAACGCAGCAAAAAGGCCCAGGGCACGGGGAAGTCGCTCATCAATCGCGACCATCATGGTGGCTACGATAACCGCGATTAAAATTTGCGCCGGAAAAAAAAACCTGGGGCTCGAGACGTCTCTGTAAAAAACGGACTTAAATAGAGCCACGGTCAGGGCTAACAAAAAAGCGACACCGATTCGTCCCATGACTTCGTAAAGGTGTAAGGAAACTAACTCGGGCTGCATGGTCAAAATTTAGATTATAGTTCAGGCCCCTGCAAGCCCGCATTTTTATTTATCTTGCTCACGACTCAAAAAGTCAGATAGCGTTTCAAGTGATGAGAATCGAGTATAAGTATACCTTGCCCCAGGGTTTCGCCGCGGGTCTATATGCTCGAGTGGAAATCTTTTTGTCTCGGTGGCTGCAGGTGCCACCTCGAAACGAAGAGTACCGAGTCGAAAGCCTCTATTTTGATGATGAATCCCTGAGCTGCTATTGGGATAAAAAAAACGGCCAAGCTGTCAGACAAAAAATTCGATTCCGCCAATACAACGAAACGGGTGCTCTGTATTTAGAGCGAAAACTTTCGCGCGGCCCCTACCGAGACAAGTTTCGCGAAAAAACGGATCTTTCCAGCTTTGACGATCTCCTGAGGGAGTGGAACACGATGGAGACCTCCGATCGCCACTTTAATCTGTTTCAGCCATTAAGGACTGGTCACCTGAAGCCCGTGACACGAGTGGTCTACCACAGACGAGCCATGAATTTCGCGTCAGACTTAAGGGTGAGTCTGGATTCGACAATTGAGGTCGGCGACCTGGCGCGGACCGGGCGGACCTACCAAGTGTTCCATCGGAATGCCTCCAATTCCCTCTCCATCCTCGAGATCAAGGCTCCACAAGTAACACATTTAGTTCTTTACCTAGACAATGAGCTCAATCGCTTCCGCGCCTCTAATTCAAAATACTGTCTCGCCATTGAGGCCCTGACTAAACGTGCGATATAGAAGTCGTCTCACTTGGATTATCGTTTTTGCGACTCTCCCCCTTTGGCTTCTGATCATCTGGGTTGCTGGGTTCAGTTTTTATCGCCAACATTTTCAGGTCGGACTTTATCATCAATGGCAAACGGATTTCGGTATGTATGACTTCCAGTATGTCGTAAATGATACTCTATACTTACTACTTCAGCAGATTTTCCCGTCGGAACCGAAAAACATAGCCCGCGTAAATCTTAAAATTTCGTACGACGACCATATGAAGCTTGTTCGGCAGAGAGGCGGACTTCGATCCCAATATGTGCGTGCCGCCCTAGAGCATGAGGGGATTAATTACAATGTGCGGACACGGAATCGCGGCGGACATGCCTGGCACTATTATTATCCTAAAAAATCTTGGCGGATCAAAGTCCTAGATCAAGCTGAACAGGCTACGTCCGCCTTCTCATCGGATCAATTTGATCTAATTGCTGTCAAAGTCTATCCACCAATGGATCCCTTCTTCGACCGGTGGGCCACCCTTGCCGGGGTGAAAAACTTTGGCTCAAAATTGGTGTCCCTAAATCTGAACTCTACTTACAACGGCATCGGCCTTTTAGCACCTGCATTGAGCGAGTTTTTCTTAGAGCAAAGAAATTTATCATCGGGCTCCGTGCTCGGCGTTGATCCGGAGGTCTACGAAGCTCTTCCCGAACGCCAGATGATTTCGGCCGCGTGGGAGGACGGGCGCAAGTGGTTGGTTTTACATGAATCCAAATCCCATAGCTTAGATCGGTCCCGGCTCGTGGAGCTAATTGATGATTTGTCCTTGCCGAGCCGCCAATTCACCCAGAAGTATAGGGACAAGCTCGATGGATTCATTAGACAGTTGGCCTACCACTCCTACGTCGGCATCTTTCACATAACAGCCACCGCCAATGTTAAAGTTCATGTGGATGGGGTGACAGGGATGTTTGAGCCCCTATCGTGGGATTACTTATGGCCGGCGCAATTGCCCGAGCTGCTTTACTCAGGACATCCTATTTTCAACAAGATCATTGAATCACCTGAAATGGTCGCCCTGGTGGTGGACAGAATCGTAGAATTGATCCAGGGCCCTCTAAAGCCTGACCTGATCCAAGCCGATCTCAGCCAATATTTAAGTGAGGTAGATCGCCTTTTCAAAGGCGATCCCAATGCCATGGCCATATCCAATTTGGACGTCTACTACGGTGTGAACATTTTCTTCATAAGCCGCGGCCTGAGTCAGGAGAAAAAGCGTTTTTACGAAATCTCAACCAAGTGGACCGTGGCCAAGCGAATCCAATCCGTCCTTTCGGCAATTGAACACCTAAGCCCGGAGTATCGTCCATGGTCGAAAAACGGTCGAAGCGGAATTTACTTTAGTTGTGGCAGTTGGCAAGTTTGCCAGGTGCTTGGCTTTCGCTCCCACGGGCGTCTGTTACAGGCGACTCCCGACCGAAATTGCAATTACACCATTGATTCTGGCGAAGCTCGCCCCGATGATGGCGTGAAACTTCTGCCCGCAGGTCGTAAGACCGAGGAGCTTGATCCCGCCTATACCAAGCCCGTTTTTCCAACTCGCGAGTTCATCGACTATCCTCTCGGACACCTGATTTATCCTTTCGTTTTAAATTCCCCAGTCACCGACGATGTCGAAGTTTTGATTCGCCGAAAGACGGATCTCCAACCAAGATGGATTAAAGCAAAACTCAACAGGGACCTCAAAAACGATTACATTGGCTACCATCCCTGGGGGCACAGTTGTGAAAGATAAAATCCACCTCTGGGCGCTTGGATATCTGGTGCTAACCCTTATTGTGGCAACAGCGTTCTTTACTTGGGGGTTTTCCACGCCTCTCCATATACGGGTTGCAAACTGCTTTTTTGATCCTAAGACGGCGTACCCCTGCCTCTCTTTTTCGCAGAGTGAAGTGAAGAAGATGATTAATCATTTCGAACGTCTAAATTCGAGGATAAATTATCCCGTGCACAACAAGGTACGTGAGAATCTGATCGAGAGGCTACGAAACTACGAAGAGAAAAATTTTGGTCAAAATTAGGTTGGTCAGTTATTTACTGTGGTTTCTCCTGTCCATCACTCTAATCGCCAACGTTTGCGCATTCTTTTATCCGTGGTCGACCTACTCCATAATGACAAGGTTCTTGCCTTTGCCCGTCGCCAAGGTCTTCACTCTACCCAGTCTGTCGGTTAGAATGCGAACGACTGTAAGAACTCAATCTCAGACTTACCAGTTTCGACTTTTGCCGGTGAACGGACCCTACATATTTAAAAGAGCGGTGAACAAGGTTCAACAGCAGGCAGGAGACCTACCCGTGGAGGTGGCTAAACGTGTTTTTAAAACCTACTATTGCAGCCGTGAACTCAATGCTGAGAAAATTTCGGAAATTGAGGTTCGTTTCGATTCAGAAAACGGGCACTGGCGAACGATCAAGTATAAGTGCGGTACCATTCAATAGAGCCCACTTCAATGCCACCAGGTTCTGTATCGGGTTGGCGCTACTGATCTATATGGTTCAGGCCGCTCTATACGCTCGAGAACTCTATAGCTCCGAAAGCATTGCAATCGACTCAAGGTACTGCCCCTCGCTTCTCGCGCTTTGCACTTTAGATTCGCCAGAATTTGTACAGGCGTTCTTTGTGGGAGGATCAATTCTGTCACTCCTTCTATTTTTCGCACCCGCCTGGACCTTCGTTCCGCTCGCGCTTTTTTACATCCTTCAATCTCTGGTCTTTAAAAATATTCTGACTCACAACGTTTCGTTCCAATACCTAGGTTTCTCTTTGCTCATCCTCTCCCTCGTCACCTGGTTGAAACGGGATCCGTCCTCACAAGGTCTTTTAAATCAAGTCTTTCGCATGACCGCGATTATCGGGGCTCTTTCGTATTCCTTCTCGGGACTCTTTAAAATGCAAAATTCCTCGTGGCGAGACGGCGCCGCTCTTTGCAACTTCAATCCAACCCTATTTTTTTGCGATAATTCGATTCTCTCAGTGGGGATCACCTATTTCGTTCTGGCCGCTGAATTGTTGGCCCTGCCTATGCAGTTGACTCGCGGGCTTCAAATCTGGAGTTGGGGAATCCTCACAAGCATGCATCTTTTCATTCTGGTCTTTTATAACATGCCGGAGCTGAGCGTCGGACTTATCGCCTTCCGCATTCTGATTTTTGATCCTCGCTGGATATCGCGGCAAAATGAAGGCACAAAACACCAGGATGATCATCATGTGACTCCACCACTGGAGATCGCCTAAAATTTCTAATCCCAAATGCAGGCCAACAAGTGCCCATGCCGTAATCAATGATAAGGGCGGCAACCAAAGGGTGAAAGGCGCAATAAACTCCAACAGCCAAGATACATAGGTTCCTAATTTTAATAATGGTTCTAGAGCGTGAACATCCAGGCCAGGAAGACGAGAATGAACGCCCTTAATAAAGTAGTATCCTTGCTCACCGTTCAACCAAATTGGATTCTCCAGCCGACTTGCGGCCACAAAAAAATACTGCCCGCATACCAAGAGTTGAATGAGTCGAAGACTGGCCGCCGAAGCGACCCATCGCCCTTCGCTCAGCCGGAAGTCCACGAAGCAGAGATAGAGAATGGGCAGGTTCACCATAAAGGCCCACCCTACAAATAGTATTCCGTAGTTCTGCAAACAGTAAGCGTGTCCGGCAACGAGGAGAACTCCCGGCCATTTCTGTCGCCACAAAATTGCAAAAAGAAGGGCGCTTACCAAAGTGAATACATAGATGGCGAGGTTCATCCATGGGGGGAGATCACGCGCGAGGTAACCAGGATAACTTTGAAAAATGCCGAACCCGTCAAAAATAACGGGGAGATCATTTAAATTCAAGGCATAGGCCCAAAACATCATTAGACCTAGAAGAACCTTCGCTACAATTAACGGTTGAGCCGGGATCTCAGAACTAAAGAATCTTTTAAGAGTTGTATTCAAAATTCAAAACTCCATCGCGGCAACGTCGTATTGGGCGGTTTCCGGTCCGGGTGAAACCGAAGTTTTCCCGCAATACAGTCGTATTCCCAGTAAACAAATCGGTCGCGTCCACCCGCATTTCCATCCCGGGGAAAAGTGATTTGATCGCTGGCGGCCCAAACTCGAGAGACCTCTTGCCTTTGGTGACGTTGGCAGAATGATTTTCCAATTCGGATAAGATAGGCCGAGCGATTATACCTCTCTAGAATGTACATCAGCGCGAGGTCCGAGGGCTTTTTAGACCATGCAAAAAGAGGCGGCTCGCAATGTGGGAAGAGGGAGTATAACGGCAGCCGAGCTCCGTCGCTTTTGGCAGCCCAGATCTGCGAGCAGGAGAGATTGAACCGAACCGGAGGTTTCTCGTTAAAAATCTCGACCGTCGGCGACAATCCTAGATAACTTAAGCGGTTTCCCACTTGCCATCGCCATTGCCGAGTCGCCTCGGGTAGCCAATTTCTCGGAACCGCCGCCACCATTTGGAATGAGGCTATCAGCAGGATTGCCGTCAGCTTTAGCGTTTCCATAGCGTGACCTTCCGCCCATCCTGAAGTCCAAAAAAACAAATCAACGTGCTAATCATCAAATAAGGCCACCACTGCAAAGTGGCTAAAACCTCCATGGACAGGTGCATAACGATTAAAGCCGATACGCAAACGACTCTCGTCCGTCGGTGCCATAAGCCCCAGGGGCAAACAAACTCGATAAGCCAAATCAGCCAAGATAGATTCTGAAGAGCGAAAGAGAAATGCTCCCAATTGAATGCAGGAAAGCGGGAATAGTTGCTATTCAGGAAATACAACAATATTTCGCCACTTTCCCAGAGCGGGTTTCCAATTCGGTTAGTTGCGGCATAGATATAAATGCCAAATGTTTGAATCTGAATCAGGCGGACGGGCCACTGGGAGGCCTTCGCCGTCTCGGCGCCTCCCCCAATTCGGACAAGGGCGAGGTAAAGTAGCGGCAAAGTAAATACGTTGGCCCATTTCGCGAAGACCTGGGGAAAACTTAAAACAAAAAAGCTATGAAGACAAACCAAGATCAGACCCGGCCACCGGGCTCTCCATAAAAAGGCATAAGCGGCGGCCGACCCCAGCACCGCAAAGTAGAGCAAGTAGCTAGTAGACTTAGAAAGCTTGAGCCATTCGACAAAATGATCCCCTTGAAAAGTATCGGGAAAGGCAAAGATAAATCGAATCAGTGGGAATTGAAATGCGTAAGCAAGAAAGAAAATCGTACCGAAAGCCACTTTGCCAATTCGAATCGGTTCGGCGGATGTCTCGGCAAAGAACCATCTATTGACATTCATATTTCCACCCTGGCCTGCGACTACCCTCTGGACCGCGCTCGTACTCCACTGCCTCCACGTTCAAAGAATCTCCAAGCTCGCAAAACATTCGCCCGATCTTTTCTTGCTGGGTTGAATTCTCCGCATTGAGCCAACGAAGCAGATAGGTGTCCCGACTTGAGACAAAGAAACGAAAATTTTTTGGTCGACACTCACCCATGGAAAGCAGCTCCACCTTAGAGCCCCGTTGATAACCGACCACTCGACCGCAATAAAGTTTGAGCTGCGCGGGGTTTGAGAGTCCAAACACGCCGGCATTCGGGATAAGATTTACTGCCCAGAGCGCCGAGCGAAGATCCTGAATTGTCTGAGCCATCGGCGCGGGAAAGAATCGCGACGGAATGCTCATACCCAGATGAGCTGCGGCAACCAGAATCACAGCTAACTTCGATGCACGCGCCCCCATGGTTCAATGTTGACTTTTTAACGTGAGATGCACAACCATTTGCCAAGGAGTATCCGTTGATCATTGACGTTGTTATTCCCTCCAAAGATCGACTGCCACTTTTGACTCAATGCATAGCTAGTGTCGCTGCGGCTTCGAGGGAAGTCCAAGCGGGTCTGGAAGTTCGGATTCTGATTTTACTGAGCAACTGTGATGAGTCCGCAGCAGAGGAGCTGCGAGTTCTCGCTTCCTCATTGCATCCTAGAACCGAAGTGTATGGATCTGTTGAAGGCCATTCACCCGCGCAAGCTCGCAACCTCCTACTGCCAAAAGTAACCGGAGATTGGGTTTTCTTTTTAGATGATGACGCGCAAGTTCCGAACCTCTTATTTTCTAAATTCGTCGAACTAACTCGTCTCTATCCCGACGCCGACATTATGGGGGGCCCAAATCTAACCCCACTTCACTCCAGTCTATTTCAAGTGGCTGCCGGACGAGTTCTTGCCTCGCGGTTTGGAAGTGGCCCATGCGCCACACGATACGGGTCTAAACCGTTGGTCAAGTGGAACTGCAGCGAACTGCACCTTACGTCCTGCAATCTGTTTGTGCGCTGTTCGGTCGCCGCGAAAATCCAGTTTCCAGAGCAGCTCGTCAGCAACGAGGAAAACTGGGTTTTGCAAGATCTCGAGGACTCGGATTGCCGCTTCTTGTTTCACTCATCCTTGGCCGTTTGGCATTCACGAAGAAAAGACTTCAGATCGTTCATCCGACAAATTTTCACTTATGGCATTGGCCGAGGGCAGAGCAATCGGCGTTGGCCCAGGACGTTCCAGTGGCCGCTGGCCCTGCCCTCACTCTCTATCCTCCTCTCTCTCTTCGCGTTGACTACGGGAATAGGATCTTCCTTATTTTTGGTCTATGCCATAGCTCTAATCTTTTCGACTCTGAGAATTGGTCGCCAATCGGGTGCTGTCGTGGCCGGCTTGGCCGGTCTCCTATTTCCCGCCGTGCATATCGCCTATGGGGTGGGCTTGATGCGAGGATGGATCCGCAATGGATAATCGACACAGCCTTGGAATTGATATCGGCGGCGTCAGAGCGATTGTATTTACACGTTGCGACCGATATCGCCCGATTCTGGATCGACTGGCGTTTGATTTTTCTGGAACTTTTCGCCATCTATCCGGTTCCTCCGATGTCATTATCGAATTAGTTGACGACATTGGAGAAAAGCAAAAATCGCGGCTCATATTTGATAATGCCAAAGTTCGGATTTATGGACTTGGATCTGATCGCCGTTGTCAGTTTAAAAACGGTGTTGCTGCAACCAGCGCTCTTAAGGGCGGGGCCAGAATTTTTAAAGTTTGGGGGGAGCGGCTTGAATCGGTTCATGAATGCGCATTCAAAATTCTTCATTCCGCGCTTGGCGAGTGCCTGGATCGGAAGAAACTTCACCGGGTGCATGGCCTAGGCTTTTGCATGAACGGAAGGTCCATTCTCATGATCGGTCCATCGGGCGTCGGCAAGTCCTCACTCGCCTACCTAATCATGAAAAAGACCAATTCCACATTGTACTCTGACGAGTGTCCGCTTGTTAGAAATCAAACCCTTCATCCATTTCCTCTCCGCATGGCGCCACCCCGCTCTTTGGTGGCTGGCCGCA
This sequence comes from Bdellovibrionales bacterium, assembly GCA_022842925.1. Lineage (GTDB taxonomy): Bacteria > Bdellovibrionota > Bdellovibrionia > Bdellovibrionales > UBA1609 > JALHOQ01. The sequence goes on along the minus strand of JALHOQ010000019.1, from coordinate 3,399 downwards.
CTTTAGATGGCAAGGAGTTGATAGAGTTCCCGACCCATCGAGCCGCCCAACCCAACCCCGTCGCTTATCTCGTCATCGCATCGCCATCGGCAAATAAACCTATCCTGCGATCGGCCTCACGATTAAAGGCGTTTGTGGCCCTACAACGAGACATGGTAGTGGGGATTGGACTGACTCAAATGGCCGAGTGGATGTTGCGATTGGACCAACTTCCCCAATTGTTCAGCATTGCTTGGCGCCGCTTTGCAACCGCGGTGAAATTGGCGGTTTTTACGCCTCATATTTACCAAATAAACTTGAGTCCGGAACCGGAAGAGAATTTGAACGCGCTAACAGCCCTGTTCCCTAGTGTAAACGACTGCCGCATTCGCTCCCAATGGGTGCAGTCAGCCTTGATCCATGCGGATTTATGGACTCGAAAACCGAAGTTCAGATTCGTTCATCGCGCCGTAAGGCGTTTCTATCTAGGTCCCGTTACCATGGCTCTGCAACTCGTTCTGCGGAAGGCCTCTGGCGTCGCGGACCTAAAACTGGTTCCACGTCACTCCGTTATCGACGCTTTAGAATTTAACGCCTTTCACAGTGATTTGGACTACAGCATCTTCTTTAACGATCATACCCCGTTTAAAAAGGTAAAAAATGTGGTCTCTCTCTATCGCAAAATACGCCGCCTATTGCCGATGCTGGGCGAATTGGAGAGTTACTACACCCATCAAGGCGATCTTATGGCGGCCCTGCGTTCTCGCAACCACAATATCTTTGAACTAGTTTACCTTCTCCGACGCTGGCGCTGGCTTTGCGACCGGCCGGTTTCACATATGGGGCCCTATCACTCCCTGAAAAGAAGTCTCAGTCGTGACCGCTGCTTCCGAAAAATCGTTGGCGAAAGACCTCACTCGGAAAACGAATTGGAATTAGAAGCGAGAATCAGCCGGGCGGTTCAAAAAAAACTTCATAATCTTTGGTCACCCCACCCATCCATAGATTTAAGCTCCCTGAACCCGGGCTTCACCTCCAGTTATTTGGAATGGACGGCGAGGTTGGAAACAGAGGGGCAACTCGGATCGTCGCGGACTCTACTTTTAGATTCGTGGAGTTTAGCCCTACTCAGCGCCCTGCTTCCAGATTCTCCTGGATCCCCATTGCGCCAGATTCCCGAGGTGCGACGGGCCTATACGGATCTCCTCACCTTCGAAGCCTTGGCCTGCGAGTCGATCATTCATTCAGAAGGATTTGACGACGCCCATCTCAACTGGATGCGCCACCTATATTCTCAGCTAGTGGTGGAAGATCCTGAACTCGCCCGTTGGCTTCTGCCGAACATACACTCGCCAGCAACGGAGACAGAATGGGTTGAAGAATCTCTTCCGGCCACTTCAACTTCAAAGGTGCCAAGGAGTTCACAATTAACTCTCGCTCCTTAATCGGCAAGGTCAGTAAACTCGTCTCCTCGGGGATAAAGGCGAACTGGAGGATAGGAGTTACATTCTGACCGGCGCAGAAATTTAAAAACAAATCAATTTCATCCCAATTCGCCCTCTGTACACACATTGAAACAGTCAAGCGAAAGCTCTGCCCTCTCCCCGTTCGAACTTCCTGGTATTCCTGTAGATGGCTAAGTGTCGCCATGGCGCGCTCCAAATTTCCGCCCACTCGAATCTTAGCAAACGTATCCGAGCGGACACTGTCTAAACTAAGCTGGATCCACCGTATTGGGACTCGGTCTAAAAATCGCTCGACGGCTTTGAAGTTAAAGTGTCCGTTAGTGGTGAATGCCCAGTCGCATTCCGGATTAACGGAACTGATTTCGGCTATGAGTCTATAGGTGTCGGCCTGAATGAAAGGCTCTCCCCCGAGAACATCGATTTCTCTTAACCAAGGAAAAATCTTTTCCCGACCCCAATTCCAAAAATTCTGATCGTCGTAAATTCCATTGGGTTGAGTCCAGACTTCGCACATTATACACTTGAGATTGCAGCGTCCATTGAGTCGAACGTCCAACCGCCTCGGACCCACTGCCATAACTTCCGCTAATTCGGTAACCGGCAAGTACTCCCGTTCGCTATAACGATGACAACCGATATGGTCCATTTGTTTGGCGCAGCTGACCGGCTGTCCCCTTAAAAATTCTCGACGCAAGGCCCCTAACCGTGGACCATTCCAAATGGCCTCTAGCGATTGGTCACGCACGTTCCCCAGAACGATGTCCTGATTGTAGCAGCAGGGAGAAACGTTGCCCGTGGGCTGAAGCAGAAGTTGTTGGAACGGATAATAACAGAATTTATTGCGATCCAATCGTTTTCCAATCCGCCAGCCACTCAATATGGGGCTTCGACTTAGCGGATGAGGAGTTCAATCGGTCTCGAAGGGCGACTCCATGATATGGAGAAAGAGGGATCACCCTTTCCCTAGCCGAGCGCGGCACTCCCCCGATTGTGGCGCCCTTCGACAAGATAAGCTGCACCATATAACAATCCGCCACGTAGCGTTTATTTGAGAGTGGCACAAGTTCATAACCTTGAAAATCACTTTTCAATTGAATCTCATTCCACTCAACGGCGCGAATCGGCACATTGAAATAGGAGGACAGAAGGGAATAATAACGGAATGCGTAAGCATAACCATCGTCCGGAGCCATGGATCGATGGGGAACGAAGGCCAAAATCTCCTTTGGCTTTTTGGTTGAGATGCTTTTAAGCCGGGCAAGCAAATCTTTCTCTGGATGAAGGACGGCGCCTATTAAGCCGCAGAGCATGATTTTGTCGGTCTTTTGCTGGGGCTTGAGGTTTACCATTCGGTAGGTTCCCGTTTGCGCCTGCCATCCCGGTGGCACTTCATGAATCAGCGATTCATCGACATAAAATTTCGCCCGGATTTCCTTCGGTAAAAGGGGGAAACTGAAATAAAGGTAGCGCAGTGGCAACCAGCCGTCCCGCAGAATCCAAGTGGGCTTAAGGTTCATCAACCCGATTTCAGATAACTGGGCCGAGAAGATGGCATTCAGCGGAGACTGATACTCCAGAGCCGAAGGCCAAAATTGACCAAAGAAATCCGCATCCTTACGCGCCATCGGAAATTCATGCTGAATTAAATCATACTTCATGCGGCTCTCCGTCCAGTCACAGTACTGGGATTGATGTCGTTTACGGCCCACTCAAAATACTCCATACTCGATTTAGGAGGGGAACCCGACGTCCCGCCACTCGCCCCAATAGCATCGACGCCTCAACATGGTCCGCCCCTTTAAAGTTCAGCGCTCGACATAAAATTCGATCTCCCGATCGACTCCAAAAATAATGGCAGAGCAAGGCATCCCGATTGAAGTAAGCCACGATATCATAGGGTCGAATCTCTTCCCAGTTCACCCACTCCAATCGAACTCTCTCTCCGTCCACCAAT
>JALHOQ010000018.1:4788-29760 GCA_022842925.1 Bdellovibrionales bacterium | reverse complement strand
TGAAAGTCGGCCCTTATAGCGTGCTCAAGGGCAAAGTCATGATCGGTAAGGGCACGAAGATCGACAGCCATGTCGTGATCGGCTCCGAACATGGCACCGTGATTCTGGGACAGGGCAATCATATCTTGCCCGGAGCCATGGTCGGTGGACCGCCCCAGGACAAGAAATTTAAAGGTGAGATTACACACCTTGAAATCGGGGATCATAATATCATTCGCGAGTTTGTGACCATCAACTGCGGTACGGCCACCGGCGGTGGCGTAACCCGAATCGGCAGCCACAATCTTTTAATGGCTTACGTACATGTGGCCCATGATTGTCAGATCGGCAGCCACATCGCCGTGGCCAACACCACGAACTTCGCCGGTCATGTCACTGTAGAAGACAATGTGCATGTAGGCGGCGTTTGCGCATTTAATCAGTTTGTAACCGTGGGTAAGTATTCTTTTATCGCGGGCGACAGCGCGATCAACAAGGACATCATGCCGTTTACCATCGCTCAGGGAAAATACGCCGTCTCGCGGGCGGCTAATACCATCGGACTGGAACGGGCCGGCTTTGCAAAAGAGGAAATCGACAATATCTATAAAGCCATTCGCATCGTCACTAAAGGCGGACGCACGATCGAAGAGTCGCTCGAGGATATTCAAAAAGAGTGTCAGCCGAGCGAGAATATCACCTATCTTATGAACTTTATCCGCAAGAGTGAGCGGGGAATCGCCCGATGAAACTTAAGGCGGGCGTGGTTGGAGTCGGTCACTTAGGCCGTTGGCATGCGCAAAAGTACAAGATGGTGGACGACGTGGAACTTCTCGGCGTCTGCGACACGAATCATGAGCAAGCGCAAAAGATCGCCGGTGAGTTGGGCGTTAAACCCTATTATGATCTCGATTCTCTGATTCAAGACGGCGTTCAAGCTGTCACGGTGGCTGCGAGCACTCCCGCCCATTACGCTCTGGTCAAAAAGCTTCTCGAAAACCGAGTGCATGTGCTGGTGGAAAAACCCATCGCCGCCACCTCCGTGGAAGCCATCGAACTCTGTGATCTGGCCGACAAAATGGGCGCGAAACTTCAAGTCGGTCATGTGGAGCGATTCAATCCGGCCTTCGAAGCCGCGCGCGAAAAAATCACGGCTCCGCGCTTTATCGAAGTACATCGTTTGGCGCCATTCAAAGTGCGCAGCACGGACGTGGATGTGGTTCTGGATTTGATGATCCACGATCTGGATGTCGTTTTGTCATTGGTGAAGAGCGAGCCGATCAGCGTCTCGGCGGTGGGCAGTCCCGTTCTCACCAAAGTATTGGATTTGGCCAATGCGCGAATCGAATTTCAAAACGGAGCGGTGGCCAACGTGACCGCCTCGCGCGTTTCTCAGAATAGTCAGCGCAAGTTCCGCGTATTTCAGCCCGATCAGTATGTCTCCATGGATTTTCAAGCCGGAGAAGTGAACGTGATCACTAAGACCGGCGAATGGACGGGCGAGGAACTCCCCATCGATCATCAACAGTTCAATTTAGAAAAGGGCGATGCCCTGTTGGCCGAGACCAAGGCCTTCGTGGACTCCGTCGTGAATGATCGCCCGGTGCTGGTCAGCGGGCGCGACGGGTTACGCGCCTTGCGCCTGGCGGAGGCGATCATCGAAAATGCCCGCAAGCGCATCTCCTAAAGTCTTAATTGTAGCGGCGGAAGCCTCAAGTTGCCTCTATGCCCAGCGCCTGTTGGAGCATTGGCGGACCCATGAGGTGCCGGTCGAAGCCTTTGGCATCGGCAATCAGGCCATGGCCGACTTAGGCTTTGAGTGTCTGGCCCGAGCCGAGGACTTGGCCGTGGTCGGAGTCATGGAAGTGTTTTCGCATTGGAGCGAAATCAAAAAGGCATTTTATGATTTGGTGGAAGCGGTCGAGGTGCGCAAACCTCATGTCGTTCTGTTGATGGATTATCCGGGTTTCAATCTGCGCTTGGCGAAAAAACTCAAAAGCCTGGATGTGCCCGTTGTGTATTACATCTCGCCCCAGGTTTGGGCGTGGAAGCAGGGTCGGGTCAAACTGATCCAGCAAGTGATCCAGAAAATGCTGGTGGTGTTCCCCTTTGAAGTCGATTTTTATAAAAAGTTTGGAATGGAGGTCGAGTTTGTTGGCCATCCGCTGCTTGACGAATTAAAGCCGGACTATTTTGACAGCGCCGCCCGTCGGATGCACCGAAGCCGATACGGAATTCACGAGGGCGACATTGTTCTCGCGCTGATGCCGGGATCACGCAACTCGGAGCTCAAGCATCATCTACGGACTCAGCTTGAGACGGCACGGAGTCTGCTGCAGCGCTTTCCGAATCTGAAACCGGTTTTGTTTGTGGCGCCCAATTTTTCGATCGAGCAAATTCAGGCTTGGCTGGGCGAGCTGGACTTTTCGTTAATCGTAATCAAAGACGAGCCGTTTAAGATGATCGATTTGGCGGATGTGGTGCTCTGCGCCTCGGGCACGGCGACTTTAATGGTCGGTCTGCTCGAGAAGCCCATGGTGATCATGTACAAAATGAATGCCGTCACCGCGTTTTTGGCCAAACGGTTCGTGCGCAGCACCAAGTATTTTGGTTTAATCAATCTAGTTTTGGACCGTCTCGTTGTGCCCGAAGTTTTTCAGGAACAGGCGGAGAGTGAGAATCTGGTGAAACTTTTGAGTGAAATGATCGGCAGTGAAAGTCTGCGCCGTGAAATTCAAATGAACCTAAGGCCGGCCCGGGAATGCTTGGGTTCGGCCGGCGCCACCGAGAAAGTGGCGCGCGCGCTGGCCTGCTACTGGGAGGGTGCGAATGCTTAGGGAGGGGCTCTTTCCGTTTAGTCTCGCTTACGAGGGTGCCACGGGCATTCGCAATCTCATGTTCGATTGGGGCTTGCGCAAGTCGCGAACGGTGGAGGCGAAAGTCGTGTCGATTGGAAACCTCACCGTCGGCGGCACGGGAAAAACTCCGATGACTCTGGCCTTGATCGATATGCTTAAAAAAAGAAAAGTTTCGGTCGGCGTGGTCAGCCGCGGTTACAAGCGCGGGCAAAAAGGCGTGCTACATGTCGATACCTCGCCGCGGGCCGCGCTGAGCTTTGGTGATGAGCCCACTTTGATCAAGAACGTGAACCCGGATATTCCTGTGGTCGTGGGCGAATGCCGAGTGGCCGCGGCTCAGGCTTTGCTTGCGGATCAGGAGGTCGATGTGATTTTGTGCGACGATGCCTTTCAGCATCGCTCGCTCCACCGCGACCTCAACATTCTCCTGATGGATGTGACGGAGTCGATCAACAACTACCGCGTTCTTCCGGTCGGCCGCGCCCGTGAGTCGATGGGCCCCGCCATGGCCCGTGCCGACTTTGTGATTATGACGAAGGCGAATCTGGTGAGCCAGGATGACTTTGATTTCTTTAAGAGCTGGCTGGAGCCGCAGTGTAAGAGTCCCCTCTTGAGGGCGGATTATGAGCTTAAGGGTTTTCACTCCTTAAATGGAGAGACCAAGTCCGAGATTCAGGAGCCGGTGCTCCTCATTTCAGGTATCGCCAAACCGCAGGCATTCGAAAAGACTTTAGAAGGCAAAGTCCAAATTCTGAAACATAAGAGTTTCCCCGATCACCATCGCTACACGGATCTCGATGTCGAGATCCTGCTCGATGAGGCCTCGCAAATGCGGGCGCGATGGGTCTTGACGACCGCAAAAGACGCCATGAAGCTCGGACCCTTTCCGCGTTTAAAGGAGCGGCTATGGATCGCCGATTTGGGACTGCAGTTTTCGGGCGACACAAAGGAATTAAATGAAGCGCTTGATCGGTTGGCTCGGCCGCGCCGTAAGTAGTATTCTTTTTTTTGGCCCTGCGTGGCTGCGCAAAGCACTGGCCTACTTTTTGGCCTTTCTTTGGTTTGATCTCTTTCGCATTCGGCGCGATGTGGTGGATAGCAATATCGCCCTCGCGTATCCCGAAATGTCTCCGCGTGAACGGGTGCGCCTGGGGCGGGCGAATCTGCGCCACCTGGCCCTGAACTTTATCGAGTATTCCTATCTGCCGTGGCTTTCTCGGGACAATTATACCGAGCATTTTGAATATCATAACGTTGAGATTCTGGAGGAAGCCTTTAAGCGGGGGAAAGGGGTTTTACTCCTGACACTGCATTTGGGTAATGGCGATATGGGAGCCGCAGGGCTGGCGCTGAAAGGCTATCCCATCACGCTGGTTTCGAAATTTTTTAAAGTTAAATGGCTGAACGATATGTGGTTTGGGATGCGCGGGCGCTTAGGGACGCGCTTTGTTCCGCCGCGTGACAGCTCCTTCGCTCTTTTGCGGGCGTTAAAGGCAAACCGAGCCGTTTTAATTCCTCTCGATCAGTTCACCGGTCCGCCCATAGGCGTGCGAACCACGTTCTTTGGGCACGAAACCGGGACGGCGGCCGGTCTGGCGGTTATGGCTGAGCGATCAGGGGCTACGGTTATCTCGATCCATGCGGCGCGAACGCCGGAGGGCCGTCATGGCATCCACGTCGTTCGCGAACTGCCCGTGCGCATTTCTCCCGAGGAAACCGTCGAGCAGATCACACAGCGCTTCAACGACGAGCTGGAGAGTCTGGTTCGCAGTTATCCCGAGCAGTGGATGTGGATTCACCGGAGATGGAAGAAATTTAAGTATTAAACCCCCCGCGGTCGTGGCTATGATGGATCTATGACCCGTCGCCTGCTTTTTGTCCTCTCCCTATTGATGATTTCTGCCTGCGCGGGCCGCGTGTTGCAGTATGACCGTGCGGATGAGCTTCTAAAAAATGACGAGTTCGAAAAGATAGTGGACATTAAAGAGGTGCCGGTTGAGCCTCCGCCCGAGCCAGTGATAAAGGTACAGCCGAAACCGGAGGAGCCAACGGGCAAGAAGGCCAAGGCGAAAGTGAAAGCCGCTCCTCCCAAGTCCAAGAAAGAAGTGACTAAACCTATGGGCCCCCGGCAACCGACTTTGGAAGATTCCGTAGGCTTCGAGGGCCGCCGTCCGAAGGTGGACCCGTTCCGCGTGGGCGAGAAGGTCACGCTGAACATTTCGTACTTTAATATCGTGGCCGGAACGATTGATATCGAAGTGAAACCCTTTGTGGAAGTGAACGGCCAGAAGGCTTATCACTTCGAAATTACGGGCAAGTCGAATTCGTTTTTTTCTAAGATTTACGCAGTCGACGACAAAGCCGTGACCTATTTGCAGTACGACGACCTGGTACCGCTGAACCTACAAATCTCCATCAAAGAATCGAAGCAGCTGGCCGAGACCCGCACGCTCTTCGATTGGAAGGCGATGCGGGGGAGCTACTGGCAAAAGCAAGTCACCAAAGAGAAAGGCGAACGCAGCAAGAAACTGGATTGGGATCTTCTGCCGTTCTCTCAAAACGTGATTAGCGCAGCCTATTACATGCGCGTCTTTAGTTACGAGCCGGGCAAAACTCTGGCGTTTCGGGTAGCAGACGAGGGCAAGAATATCACCTTCAAAGGTGAAGTTCTGCGCCGGGAGAAGTTGCAAACGGAAATCGGCACCCTGGATACGATTGTCATGCGGCCCATTGTCACCGTGGACGGGGTTTTTAAACCGGTCGGGGATATTATGGTGTGGCTGACCGACGATGACCGCAAATTTGTGGTGCGGATCGAATCCAAGATTAAAATCGGCACCGTGATTGGCAAGATCAAAGCCCTGGAAAAAGGTCGAGATTAAGAGGTCCAGGCTCCCAAAGTCCGCTTTAGGTCGGTCTATACTTAAAGCATGTCTGAAACCCAATGCCGGCATTTTAATGGTTATAAACCCTGTGGCAAAAACACGAACTGTTCCCGCGGCTCCTGCGCTCATTTCGAAAGCGTCCAGGCCCGTGTGCTGGTCGTTCATCTGGAGGCGTTGGGCGCGGTCTTAAGGTCCACTTCTCTCGTCCCCGCGATTCGGCGGCGCTTTCCGAAATCCAAACTCACTTGGGTCACCAAGGCGCCCGCTCAACATCTTCTAAGCTCGGTGAACGGTGTGGACCGCGTGCTGACCACGTCATCCGACGATTTATTGCAGCTCTCGGTTCTGGAATTCGATGTGGCTTTGGTGATCGACAAGTCCTTGGCGGCGTCGGGTGTGGTGGCGCGCTGCAAGTCGGTGGGCGAGGTCTTTGGCTTTAAAATCAATTCTTGCGGCTCCGTGGTGCCGGCCAATCCTGAGGCGCGGGAACTTTGGGAGCTGGGCTTAGACGATCACAAAAAATTCTTCGCGAATGTGAAGAGTGAACAGCAGCTGGTGCATGAGTCCTTGGCGCTGGGGCCTTACACGCGGGACGAGTACCAGGTGCACTTCACCTTCAGTGAGATTTCGCAGGTTATGCTGCGCCGACAGAAATGGTCGCCGGGCGGCCGGCCCATTATCGGTTTGAACACGGGTTGCAGCGCGGTTTTGCCGGCTAAAAAAATGACGGTCGAAGGGCATCGCCGTTTGATTCGGGCGATTTTGGCCGACTATCGGTTTCGCGATATGCCGATTGTGTTACTCGGCGGTCGCGAAGATGGTCAGCGCAACGAAGAAATCGCTCGAGGTTTGCCGGTGATTCTGTCGCCGACGTTCGATGGCTTGCGCGACGGTTTGATGAGTGTCGGGGCCTGTGACGCCGTCTTTACCGGCGATAGTCTGGGTATGCATATGGCGATCGGTTTACGCAAATGGGTGGTGGCTTGGTTTGGGCCCTCGTGCGCGCAAGAGATTGATCTTTACGGGCGGGGAGTAAAGGTGCGCACGTTGGCCGGATGCTCGCCCTGTTGGAAGCGTTCGTGCGATAAACCTTTGATGTGTTACGACCAGCTTGATCACGCTGAAATCCTGAATGGCTTGGCGCGCGGGCTTGTGTTACCGTCGATGCATGCGCCAGCACCTCGTTTTTCAAACAGCCTTTCCCGGTGATGTGTTCTTAAGCGTCCCGCTGCTCCGCCGCTTGCGGGTGTGGGACCCGGAAGCGGATGTGGCTTTGGCCTGCCGTCCGGGCTTGGGCGAATTCTTTTTAAAATGGAAATTGGTCGATCGCGTGATCGAGGTCGATAAAAAAAGTGGCGAGGGTCGAAGTCGCGCTTTGGCCGATCTACGTGGGAGTGAATGGGATTGGATTATTTGTCCGCACGAGAGTCCGCGCACGGCCTGGTGGATGTGGCGGCTGCGCGCGACGAGCGGCAAAGTGGCGTTTCGCAAATGGTGGAACGGTGTGGTTTTCTCGAAGCGAGTGGAAAAACCGGTGGAGTATCCGGATGCCTTACGGCAGATGAGTTTGCTCGCGCCGTTAGATAAGAGTTTGGCTGAGCTTTTTGCGGAAGACGATTTCTCACGTTTGAAGAGCCCCGACTCCCAACGCTCGCCATGGAAGTTTGATGTGCCAGCCGTGCCGGAGTGGGCGTCGATGCAAGTGGTGCCCCATAGACCCGACGGCCGCACGGTCTTTTTAGCACCCGGAAGTGTGTGGGCGACCAAGCGCTGGGTGCAATCGGGCTATGAAGGGCTCGCACGATTGTTGATTGCGCGGGGGGCGCGCGTGGTTTTGGTCGGGAGTCGCGACGAAGCACCTTTGTGCGCCGAGATCGCCACTCGTGTCGAGGGCGTCGAGAACCAGGCGGGCCGTACTTCGCTGAGTGATCTGGTCGATCTTCTCGCCACGGGCGTGGCTTTGGTGTGCAATGATTCGGGCGCTATGCACGCGGCGGCGGCGTGTGGTCTGCCGACGGTCGCCGTATTCGGCCCGACTACATTGGCTCTGGGCTTTCGCCCGTGGAATACTCGTTCCGTTGTCGTTCAACGCGAACTGAATTGTCGCCCCTGTGGCAAACATGGAGCGGAGAAGTGTCCTATTGGAACGCATGAGTGCATGACGCAGATTTCAGCTGAAGATGTTTACGCGGCTTTGGGGGATCTGATGCGGGTTCAGGCGTGAGTGACCGCCGACCCGCGGGTCGGCGTCCGATCAGTTATTATTCCCACCTTGATCGATCCAGCGGGCGATGGCTTGGAGGCTTCCTGCCGGCAGTGGGCCTGCGGGCGGCATGCCGCCGCCGTTGACTCGCATGTAGAGCATGCTGCCGGCCGAGTTTCCTTTGACGATGCGCTGGGTGATCGAGGCGTAGTTGCCGATGGTTAAGCCGCCGGCATTGCCGTGACAGCTTGTGCAGTTCGCGGCAAATAATCCGCCGGCTGCGTTGAAGCGTGCGAACGACGGGACGATTCCCCGATTGTGTAAGCACGTGGCGACGTTCGTCGTTTGACCCATTCCGTTGGTGATGCAGGTGTTGATCTCGGCCTGATTCAGAGGCGCGGGCAGCAACCCGGAACGATTCAAACACTCGCCAATGCCGACTGCGCCCGGACGAGTAGCATCGGGCATTACGCCCGCAAAGCGAACGCAGGCGTTGACATGATCTTGGGTCGGCGCGCTCAACAGAATGCGTTTGGTGGCCATGCAACGGGCGGCGTTGGCGGCGGTGTTGTTATTGGCGGTGAAGCAAGCGGCGAGTTCGACCTGCGTGAAGCCGGTGGGAAGGGTCGCGAAGTTGGCGCTCAAACAATTGAATGCGCCGTTGATGCCCACACCATCGAAACAGGCTTGAATATGCGGTTGCATAATTTGCGGCGACAGCAATCCCTGATTGCGCAAACAGCGCGCGACCGATCCGATGCCGACATTGGTCACACAGGTGTTGATTGTGGTCTGAAAGCCGGCCAACTGAGTGGCCGGGTCCACGGGCAGCAGACCTTGGTTATCGAGACAGGTGGCGAGGGCGGCTTGTCCAACGGCCGTATTGCACTCATTAATATGAGCTTGCATCAGCGCGCGCGAGACATGGAAGTTGATGCGCAGACAGCGCGCCACGCGAGTGACACCCACGGCTGTGATACAGCCGTCGACAATGGCTTGCGTGACCGTGGCCGCCACCAAGTCGGCATCGAACAGACACTTGGCCAAAGCGGCCGTGTTGCCCGCAACCTTTTCGCACAAAGCCACATCCGATTGAAAGAGTCCTGGTCGGCGGGGAATCGCGCCACCCCGGCGCAAACACTTCTCGAGCGTAGGTAAACCATCCGTCATTAAACATTGATCGATCGCCGACTGCACCATTCCGTTGCGCAGTCCGCGCCGCCCGAGGCAGGTGGCGATAGCGGCCGAGCCGACTGCGGCTTGGCAACTTTCAAGATCGGTCTGCTTGGCGGAGCGATGATCTTGTACAATTTGACCCGCCTTAGAAAGACAGACCGCGAGATGCTGCTCCGTCGTGTTTTGAGCCACAACACAGGTGTCGATGGCCGCCGCCGTATAGGTCACCCCATTCGTCGCCGTGGCATTGAGGCAGTTGGCTAGCATCCCCGAATTTCCAGAATTGGCGGTGAAGCATGTTTTGAAATTAGCGGCGGAGGTCCCGGGTGCGGGGATCGGAGAAGGATTCGGGCTCGGACCGGGCGACAGACTCGAAAGGTCCTCTCCCCCGTGAACGGCTTTAAATCCCTGCCCGCAGTTCTGGAACAAAACCATCAGTGCTAAGGCTCCAAATCCCAAAACGAGACGCTTATAAATCCCCATTTTTCCCCCAAACCTAACCGTGCTTCCTAAAGGATGCATAGTCGGGACCGCTCGGGGATGGCACCAATTGAGGGCTAGGCGTTAGTCTCCTAACTCCGTCCAATAGAACGACGGCCAGTTTTGATTCGAATTTAAGAGGTCTTCAACAGCCCGAAATTATCTCTGGCAGTCTTAACTTTCGCAAAAAACCTTAATCTGCGCGCGGCAAAGTTCCTCGCCATCGTGGTTGGCCGAGCCAGAAAAAACAACGATGGGCCCCACGTTTCGCACTCCCGAAAACCGAACCCTGACGGCGTCACCCACGCGGACGCGGGCGAAGCGGGCGGAGTCGGCAAAAACGGCGTCTTTAAAGGAGGCGAGAAAGGCCTTTTTCAAAGGCTTGGCGTTGGGATCCACTTTATGGTCAAACGCGACCGAGCAATAGCCGTACGATTGGGCGATAAACTCGAGGCAGGCGGATTTGCGCAAACCCTCCGGACCTAAAAACAAGCTCCCCGGACGCATATGGATCGCGCATTCTCCGCTGGTCGCTTCAAACGAAATAATTTCGTCGACCCAAACCATCGGCGGCTGATGGGGTACGTAAGGCAGAACATCCTGAATGCGGACCCGGCCGGTTGGAAATGTCATAGAGAAATCTCGCGCATATCGAAGGCCTCTTTAACACGCCGACGGTCGAGTTTGGAACACTCATTCAACGGAAATTCCTTAACAAAGCGCACGCGCTCGCGCCGCGACTGCAATCCCCAGTGCGCCAAAGCCCCATCTAATTCACCCGCCACGGTCTCCGGTCCGGCAATAGTGAGAGCCAAGTCCTCACCCAGCCGCATATCGCGAACCGCACTCGCCACTACGGGCACCCGCAGCCGCGCCGCGAGATCCCGTTCGATCGCTTCTAAAGAGAACTTCATGCCTCCGCGGTTCAGCGTCAGATCCAATCTTCCTAAAAACTGCCAGGACCCGTCGACCCCCGGACGGATCTGATCCCGGACCCAAAGTCTTTTAGGAAAATCAATTTTGCCGTTTTGCAGAATCGCCAGGCACAACGAAGCGCCCTGAATGCAAACGCCGCGCGTGCTAATGGACGATTGCACCGACCGAAGCGGTCGACCGATCTCCCCTTCGCTTTCGGGCAGAATTCCCGGCGCGAGATGACTGATGCCGGGCGAGGCTTCCGTACAACCGTAGCCAATGCTGGGCGCTTCGATGGCCAACTCCTGGCGAACCTCCATCCAGAGCTGAGGGCTAACCACGGCCCCGCCCATGATGCAGGAGTAGCTGGGAACGATTCGTTCGCCAGTCTCGCGGACATATTGAATCAAATCATAAAAGTGAGTGGGCGTGCCGAGCGTGAGAACTTTTTCTGCGCTTAGCGCGACCCGCGCGGCATGCGAAGCTCGGCTGTATTTGCCGAGCGGCGTGTGCAGCGTCCAACCGCGCAATAGAGACGCGACATAACCGAGAGTCAGCCCGAAAGTGTGAAACGCCTGCGGATAGCAGAACAGGTGTTCGATTCGGGAGAGGTCGAAGAGTTCATGAATCGCATTCAGCGAAGCTTCAATATTCTGCCGCGAATAGAGCACGAGCCGTGGCTGACCTAGAGTGCCGGAAGTAAAAACTCCGAGCACAGGCGGCTCGGGCCATTCGCGCACGGATTGGAGACGCGAGACAAACGAGCGGTCGCCGAGCTGGGGTGGACACAGAATCAGCAGCTGGTCCCCCCTCCACGCGGCGGCGACTTCTGGCAAAAGATCCGGCGCATGGTGATTCGACCAGATTTTAATTTTCATAACTCATCTCCATCCACTTTGAGCGCAAAAGTTGAATCTGTTCGCCTAGGGATTGATCCCGACCCACAAAGGGCACGCTCTCGCGAATCCGCTCGTAGGCCGCCCGTGACCGTCGACCAACCAGATGAATTCCCCGTAGGTCCAGAGCTTGCGCCAGCACGATCGATTGCAGAGTGAACACGGTGAATAATTGATCTAACTGATCCGCGCACTGAACCGCGGCGCTCATTCCGAGACTGACTTTGTCTTGATTATGCGATTCGCTGGACCGCGAAAAAATTCCCGCAGGTGTAGCCTTAGCTAAAATTTCCGAAGTGAGGGCGGAAACAGATTGATGTAAGCCCTTTAAACCATGATGGAGATGTTTCTCGTCCGCCGCGAGGCCATTCCAATCGGCCAAATTCGCAGGAAGTCCGCGGTTCGATTTCTCGTCCACCACGTAACATACCTGACGATCGATCAAGTCGGCCATGTGGCCGAGAGAAATTTTAAGATAATCCATACCCTGGCTCAGGTAGCCACCATAGAAATTACCGCCATTCGCGAGCTCATCTCCATCGACCAACGGATTGTCGGACGCACTGTTGAGCTCCGCCTCCAGCCACTGTTCGAGCAGCCGAATCGTATCGAGAATAGGTCCGCAAATTTGCGGCACGCAGCGAAGGGAGTAACGGTCCTGAACCCATTCCTCGGTCCGTCCTTCCGAAATGCGAATCTCGTGGAGAGGTTTGCAGCTGTAGTTCTCATCGTCGAGATAAGAGCGAACTTCGGCCGCCACCCAGGTCTGCCCGGCACTGCACTTCGCCCGCGCATTCACCAACTCAGAAAAGGCTTCGCGCCGCCCGGCGAGCGCCAAACACAGCCACCCCGAGTTTCGGCAAACGCCCTCAAGTAAAAACTGGGCGCGTTTTAGATTGACGGCAAACTGTGCGGCCATCGCGGAGGTGCCATTCACCAAGGCCAGGCCCTCTTTCGCCTTTAAGGTGTAGGGTTCAAGGCCGGCCTCGCGCAGAACGTCTTTCATCTCTCGCGTCTGACCACCGCAGAAAACGCGGCCGCCACCCTGAATATTTTCCGCCAGGTACGCCAGCGGAATCAAATCGCCACTCGCGCCGAGGGACCCTTCACGCGGAATCACCGGCAGCCAGTCCTTTTGCAAATGCAGCTGGAGACGTTCTAGAAGTTCGACCGAAACTCCGGAGTAACCGAGAGAGAGTGAATTCAGTCGGATCGCCAAAAGGCCGCGCGCGACTTCGGGCGCGAGCACTGGTCCGCTCCCACACAGCAGGTACGACACCAGATTGCGTTGGAGCTCTTCGCTTTGATGAAAGGAGATTAGGCGCGAGCCGCTGTCACCAAAGCCGGTGGTGACGCCATAAACAGGTATTCCTTTCTCGAGAAGAGAAAGAAGCGAGAGGTGGGAAGCGCGAACGCGGTCGCAGGTGGCGGGCGCTAACGAAATCGTGACTTCAGCGCGGCGAAACACCAAACGCCAAAGCTGCTGCAGAGTCATAGACCGGCCCGAGATTTCAATTTCCATGGGCCTTTATTTTTTTGTTATTTCCATCCCTTCGGCAACATAAAACTCCGCCCGCCACGAGGCGCCTTCGAGCCAGCTGCTGGCCACCCATACGCGCGCCTTTTCGCTCACGGCTAGCATGGTGGCCTCGAGCAGGGCGGTGTGCACGGTGTGTGGATCATTCTGGATGCAGAGAACCGGACCGTGCCAGTTCATCAGTTGCAAAAGAGCGGCTCCGCGCACATTGGGAAGCGTGTGCACGAACTTAGATGGGCTTGGCATTTCGCTCCGCACGAAGTGGGCATCCGTCCAATTGCTGGCGGACGGACTGGCAAGAATCAACCAATCGGGCAGGGGGCCCATGCTGTAACGCTTTTCCCACCAGGTCGCGCATAAGATTTGTGCCGCTTCGTCCAGCTGATGCGAACGCTCGACCCGATTCTGCCACTCGCTCATACGCCCTCCACCAGCGCCGCTGCATGGGCGCCGCCGAATCCAAGTGAAGAAATCAGCACTCGCCGCGCCTGCCGCGCCCGTATCAACTCGCAGGCGGCGATCAAATCCAGTGCTGCACTCGCACCCAGGGTGTGGCCAAGTAAGGATTTACTCGCCCGCCGCGGAATATCGGGAAAAATTTCGCCAAGAACCGGCTCTTCCGTCTCTTCGTTGACCACGGTACCCGTCGCGTGGGCGAAAACCAAATCGGGCGCCGGTGTCAGCGGGAGCTGCAGAAGCGCTCGCTTTAGACTTGCGCCCGAAGTCGCGGGTCGAGTGACGAGGGAACCATCGTTATCGAGAGAGGCTTGAACCGCGAAAGCGGAAGGAGTTTTCGTGAGCCAGATGGCGGCGGCGGCCTCGCCCAACCAAAAGCCATCGCGACCCAACTCCTTCGGACGATTCGCGGCCAGAAGTTTTAAACTAGAAAAGCCGCGCAGAACAAAGGGCGTGACGGCATCGGCGGCGAGAACGAGAACCGAATCTAAACCTTGTTTCAGCCAGATTTCGGCCAGGCGAATGGCGGCGAGTGAAGACGAACAGGCGTTCGAAACGCAGAGTGCGCGCGCCGGTGCCAGTTCCAGGTGGTCCAAAGCCGCATCGAGCAGGGGTGTTAGCGGATCATGAGCCCGCTCGGCCCCTCGGTTTCCGATAAAGTCCTGGCTCATTCCTTTGGTGGAAGCGAGAATCACCCCGAAACGCTCGTCCAATGCCGGCCTTGCCGATGTGCAGGCCTCATGGAAAGCCGCGCCCAGTTCCCCGGTCAGGAGTTCAAGGACGGAATCGCCCGCGCGGTTGGGAAAATAAAAACCTTCATCTCGCGACACATCCGTTTTCAGGTTCAATACGACCATAAGCCGAGAAGCGCCGCGGCCGGCGGCTGAGCTGCAGCCATAAGAGAGAATAAAAGCCATGTTTAACCTTTGACTGAACCGGGCGATGGTTTATTTTTAGCCGAATGATAGACCCGGGTCTTGTCTTTAACGGAATTCAAATCGCCGCTCCGATGAGCGACGGCAGTTTCAGCGCGAGCTGGCACGTACCTTTGGATTTGCCCTACTTCAACGGCCACTTTCCGGGCCTGCCGATTTTCCCGGCGGTGGGAATAGTGGATGCCACTCTGCATGCCCTTCGAAGTCATCTGGAATCTCCCTCGCTGCAGTTGACCGGCATTCCACTAGCTAAATTTCTAAGTCCCATCGGCCCCGGCGCACGGGTGAATTTGCACTTCCGTCCCTCCGGCTCCGAATGGCTGTGCGAGTGGAAGGACGACGGGCAAGGCCAGCTCATGGTCAGCTTACGCCTGACCACGGCTTAAGGAAGCCGCCGCCAAAAGGTAAACGTCGCCTAAAGTTTGAACCTGCGCCAAACGCTCGGCATCCAGCTTGGTGCCCAAGCGCTCTTCCAAATAAACCAGCATATCCACGGCGTCCAAGCTGTCCAAACCCAAGTCCTCTTTTAAAGAGCTCGTGGGTTGAAGTTTTTCGCGAGGAATTTCAAATTCCGCACGCATCAGCTGGTTCACTTGATCGATGATTTCCGGACCGGCTTCCGTCATACTTTAGAGATTAGCAGCGAAGTGTTCAGGCCGCCAAACGCAAAATTGCTGCTTAAGATGCGGCGAGTGGGGGACGGTGAGATCTCGCGAATGTGGGTGACACCCTCGCAGCCGGCGCCCACTTCGCGAAGATTGCGCGTGGGGAGCAGCAACTCGGCATTCATCATTTCGATGCAAGCCATGGCCTCGATCGCGCCACACGCGGCAAACGAGTGGCCGAGATGTCCTTTCAAACTGCTCACACGGATTTTTTCTCCGAATACCGCGCCGATGGCCTTGGCTTCTTCGGCGTCCCCGTGCACGGTTCCGGTCGCATGGGCATTGACGTAGTCAACGTCACGGCTTTTTAACCCCGCGCGTTCGAGAGTGAGTTGCATCACTTTCGCCATAGTGGCGGCGGACGATTGACTCATATGCGAACTATCGCACCAGTAAGCTCCGCCCAAAATTTCGGCCAGGGGGCGAACACCGCGTTTACATACGGAGCTCTCGGATTCCAGCACCACGACACCCGCGCCTTCCGAAACCACCAAACCATCGCGTGCAGCATCGAAGGGCCGCGAGCTTTCCTCAGGCCGATCGTTGTAAGCTCGAGAGGCGGCTTGCACGATGTCAAAAGTGGCGACGCTCATCGAGTGCAACTCATCGGCTCCGCCGGCAATGACGATGTCGTAACTTCCACTGCGGATCATCTCCCAGCCCAAAATCAGCGCTTGGGTGGAGGTCGCGCAGGCCGCGTTGGGCGAGAGTAGCGCACCGTTGAAATCGAGGCTGGCGGCCACATTCGCGGCCACGGAATGGCTCATGATCTTAAAGAACGAAGTCGAGAGCTGGCCTTCGGGGCCATTCTTCTCAAACATTTTACGAAAATACGTCTCCATGATTTGCGGGCTGCCGATCGTGGAGCCGACCGCGAGCAAAACACGGCGCTCATTTAGACCCCCACCCGCTTGCAGGTCGGCGTGGGCCAGCGCCTGGTGGGAGGCGACGGCCGCCATCTCCGACATTCTCGACATGCTTCGCCGGACCGCTCGCGGAATACGAGAAACATCGTGGTCGACCGCGGGCGCCGCCACATAGGAATGCAGACCGTTCAGCGTCCGCCACTCCGGCATGGCGCGAATCCCACTTTCACCTCGCACCAGCGCCGCAAAAGTCGTCGCGGACCCGTGGCCCAAAGAAGTGATGGCTCCCATGCCGGTGACAAAGACTTTCACGATTGCTCCTTGGCAAAATCGTAATGCAAGACCTAAGATGAAGCCACAATGTTCTGGCTGTTCTACTTTCTAGTCAGCATCGGCGTGGTGAGTCTTCTCTTTTGCATGTTTTTGGTGGGGCCGCTTTATGTTCTGGAGAAATTTTTTCCGCGCCTGTCCGGCTCCTCGGAGAGAGCCGTTCAGGTCGGCGTCCGCGTGCTTTTGAACCTGCAGCCCTGGTACCGGGCCGATGTCCAAATTCGGCTGCCAGAGAAGAACGGCGGTCTGTTGCTTGTCTCCAACCATCGTTCTCACCTCGATGCCGTCATTCTGCTCTCGCGCGTGCCGGGAATACGAATTCTAGCAAAGAAAAGTCTGTTTGCGATTCCGGTGCTGTCGTGGATGATGAGAGCGACGCGTCAGATCGGTGTAGAGCGAGGGCGCCTCGAAGCCTGGGCGCAGGCGATGGAAACTGTGCGACGGCAGCTTTTGTTGGGAGAAACGGTTCATATTTTTCCGGAGATGACACGCTGTGCTCCCGGTTACCACGGATTACAGCACTTCACCTTGGCGCCCTTTTTGGTCGCGGTTCAAGAAGATGTTCCCGTGGTGCCCGTCGTATTTAGAAATACGGACGCTGCATGGCCTAAGGGTCTTGCTCGCTTGCGCTTCCGTCGCCCGGTAGAGGCGCGAACTTTGGCGCCGATCCGCGGTGGCCGCTTTGCCACGGCCGAGGATTTAAAGAACGAAGTTTTTCGCCAGTTAAGTGAGGCGATGGCGTGATTCTTAGGCTCTGCGTGGTGGTTCCCACCTTTAACAATCCAGACACGATTTCAGATGTGCTCAAGGACGTGGTGCTCGAAACGCCGTTTCCGATCTTGGTGATCGATGACGGGTCCTCCCGCCCGGTCGAAGGCTGTCTGTACTCCTGGGATGTGCGCCAGGCCATGGAGTCTGGCCGGATTCGGATTGTTCGCTGGAAAAAAAACCGCGGTAAGGGCGCCGCTCTGCAGTTCGCGATCCGCGACCTTGTTGGTCAGGGTTTCACCCATATGCTGACCTTGGATGGAGACGGGCAACACAAGGCCCACGAGGCGATGAAGTTGACCGTCGCTGGAAAGATGCATCCCTGGGACTTGATTATCGGCAATCGCAAAATGACGGACGCTTCGGTCCCTGGCCTTTCGAAATTCGGCCGTCGCTTTTCTAATTTCTGGGTCGAGTATCAAACGGGTCTAAGCATTCAAGATTCCCAGAGCGGGTTGCGGCTCTATCCGCTGTTTCCGATTCAGAATTATTCCTTCGTCACCCGCCGCTACGATTTCGAGATCGAAGTTTTAATTCGGATGGTCTGGAACGGAATCCAAGTGCGGGAAGTCGAAACAGAAGTCATTTACTTCGGCGGCGACAAACGCGTCTCTCACTTCCACAAGCTGTGGGACAATGTCCGCTTGTCGGCGCTCAACACGGTGCTGGTCATAATCTCGCTGCTCAAAAGTCACACATCGCCGGCCCGCCTGGCCTGCTCGGCCGGGCTAGGGGTTTTGGTCGGTTGTACGCCCTTGATTGGTTTTCACTCGTTGATCGTGTTCGGCCTTGCGGTTTTGTCGCGGCTCAATCTGGTTGCGATGTGGCTCGGTTCTCAAATCTCGATTCCGCCGTTGATGCCGTTTCTGCTTCTGGCCTCTGTGTTTATTGGGTCGCAATGGTTAAACGTTCCGCTGATGGACGGCGTGTTTCCCCAGTTTCATCAATGGCTCGCCGGCTCCCTGGTGTTGGGATTGGGTTTAGGTTTGGTGGTGGCCGCTTTGACTTATTTGGGGGCGCGGGTGGCGCGCCGGCAAGGGCGTTCGAACTGGACCGGTCGTCGCCGCGGGGGCAAGTTCGGCAATGGCTTTATGGCTCTAGTTTTGAAACGCGTGGGACTTCGCTCCGGTTACGCTTGGCTTTATTTGATCGTGCCCTATTTTTATTGGTTCGCGCCAAAAGCGCGCCGGGGCCTGCACGAGTATTACCGCGTTTTGAATCCGGAGGGCGGATATCTGCGCCGAGTGGTGCGGATTCATCGTCACTTTTTCCGCTTCGGCCAAGTGCTGATGGATAAGGTTTATCAGAGCTACTACGACGAGGCGAAGTTTCAAGTGCGGGCGGTGGGTTTGGACAGATTTGCCCAGGACGTACGTTCTGAGTCGGGGGCGATCGTTCTTGGAGCTCATCTAGGTGGTTGGGATCTCGCGGCCCAGCTGCTCCAGTTTCAAGGGCTGGGGCTGGACGTTCAGACAATTGAATATCGCGCGGATCGCGGTGAGGATCAGGACACCGTCTTCGATATTCATCAGGCCTTGCAATTGGGGCGCGTGGTGGGGTTGATGGGCGATCGTCCGTTGAGCGATCGCTTTGAACTGATTCCGTTTTTTGGTCGGCTGGCCCCGTTTGATGTAACGGCATTCCGCTTGGCGGCCGCGACTCAGGCGCCGTTGATTTTTACCTTTGGTTTTAAGGGTGAGGGGAATCAGTATTCGTTGTTCGGGCGGTCGGCTCGAGTTTACCGCTACGCTCGGGGCCTTCCGCGCGAGTTGCAGCTCTACGCCTGGTGCGAGCAATACGTGCGCGAATTGGAGAGCTTGATTCGCCGGTATCCCGATCAATGGTTCAATTTTTATCCGTTCTGGTCGGCGATTCCCACCGCACCAGGTGGACGCCCCATTCGCAGCGGAGGACATCATTGGCTCGAGGACTTGCCTTTGCCAATCGGGCTCGAGTCCGGTTTCAGAGAAGCCGGTACGCCAACACCTTTACCATGATTTCCATTCGGGGATGGCGGATGTGGACGGCGCGGGGGATTTTGCGCTCATCCAATTCGTTTAGTGAAAATTCCGCTCCATCATATGAGAAGACATTCTGCCGTCGATCGGCGGTCATAAATTTTTTGACCCAGCGATTTAGAGTGTGGATGCGATCGCTGGAGATTCCTTCATGGAAATTTTCAACATTCGTCCGTCCCTGGGATTCGGTGAGACGGAATAGCGTCGTGCCGGCGCTAGAGAGAGCGCTCAGCCGCCAGCTTTCGGGTTCAATTTGAACCGCTCCTTGCAGCTCGATACTTTCGTCACCATGAACTCTAACGGTGACATGGTGGTGATAGGTTCCCAGTGGAAAAACCCTGTCCGCCAATGGCGGCGGACTGTGAGCGCATCCGAGCAGGAGAAAAACGAGGAATAGTAGGTGTCTCATCTCTTAAGCAATTTATCTGAGATTTAGATGATTTGGCCAGGGTCTAAGGGCAGCTCGGACCAGATCGGTGGCCATGGCGAATTCCTTGCAATCCTGCTTCTGCTGAATGCTTCAAGTTCATGTGTTCGCCCTTATCTATGTTATAGGCGTATCCAGTCTATTTGCGGTGACGGAGTCCGGCTCGGGAGCGCCGGAATCCGGCTGTGAGGCGGAGCTGGTTCAAGATCCTTTTATAAAGGTTGTCGCCCGACTGGCGGACCTCCCTAATGCTTCCACGGCCGCTCTAGAGGAGCTGGCTAACGCGGATCAGCCGACCAATCCGTTTAAACGTCTAACTAAGACTCCGGACAATTTGGCGCTACTCCAAGCCCTGGACCGGGAGCTGGCAAAAATGAATTCCGCGCGGTGGGCGAAATTGAGGCCTCACGTCGCGGGATTGGCAGCGGCGAGGAAGAGTTCCAAAGATCAGCGGCAGGACTCACGTGAATACACCGCTCCTGTTCTCGCTCTCGACAAAATTTACGAGACAGGTCTGTCTGGCCTGACGATGACCGGTTTGAAATGGCGACAAGATGGGGAAAAGGTTCGCGTCTATGTGAGCTCGAGCGAGGAATCAAAAGTTCTACTGCGGACGAACGACATCGACATTGGCAGCGTGAAATTTTTGAGCGAGGGAGAGGGCGTGCGTGGGGTCACGGACTCGGATAGCGATTTGATTTTTTCTCATGTGTACATGGCCGCATTCGATCTTAAGACTCTGACGACTGCTAAGGAGCTCCGTTGGTTTGACATTGGACTATTGCAGATGAGTGAGGTGGGACAGTTCGTCATTCGAAAAAATAAAAATGGGATTGGTCTTCGGCCCATCGACCGATCACCGTGGTCATTTTGGCAATGGAAAATCCGCTTTCCCTTCCCTTACTCCGAAAGCAAATACGTTAAAGCCATAGGCGGTAAAAATGATGGATATGTTTTGTTCTCAAGGGCTAGTGGTGAGAGTACTCATATTCATCAATTTGATGGCAAGCGAGTGCAGAAGCTAAATGACTTGGTATGGGGGAATGGAGCTAAACTTACTACCGACCCCCAGTGGATTCGCGGTCGTGACGGAAATCTGTTTGTTCTCGGTCGATTTAACCAACGGTTGGGCACGGCTCAGGCCACCACACAGGTTTATGAGATCCGGGGAACCCAGGTTCTCGAACCTCTAACTTTGGGGACCGACGCAGAGAGCGCAAGCTTCCACCGGGATCTAGACGGCCGGGTGGCGGTGATGACGATGTCTAGTCACTGGGGCTGGGTAACGTTGCAATTCTTGGAAGGCGCCAAAGAGACGTTCACCGCGCCTTTGCGCGGTGATTTTCCGAAATTGATTGGAGCTTTTCGCTATCGGGGAAATTATGCGGCCGTTTATCATTGCGATAATAGTCATATTCGCATTCTTGATTTTCAAACTAGGGAAATCGTAGCCGAGCTTCCGCTTAGAGTCACAGAGCTCGGGCGCAGCAGAAGTTCCCTCTATCAGGCACCAAATTTAAAAACTTATTTAGCCGTCGAAGGTCAGGTAAACGTCTTGCAAGTCTACAATCTGTTTCGCACCTTCTCGCGCACTCAATAGTTTTACAACCTAACCCTTGGCTGGCTTGCGAATTGCAGAATTATCGCGTCCATGGCCTCAAATAGATTAATTTCGATTACCCGTTTGGCGACGCCCCTTTTTTTGGCACTTAAGTCTACTTTTTGTCTTTTGGTGTTCTTTGATCCTGCGCTCTCATATGCCCATGGAACCGCCGATGAGAGTTCTGCTGAATGCCTGCGACACCTCACCACCGGACGAACTTTTCATCAAGATTTTGTGATTGAATCCGTGAAGGCCAACCAAAAGTTCCCACAGTTCAATGCGGGCATTCGAGTGTCTCTATTGGCCTTTTTCTTAAAAAATCAACCGACATCCGTAGCCGAACTGTTTTCCGATGTAACGGAGGAAGATGTTAAGATCGTCGCCGAAGCCATGGACCGAGTGCACTCCGCTATGAAAATCGAGGTGCGGAGCGAATATTTCGACAAAAGTGGTCACGAAGGCGACTCCGTATCTGCATCTGCACGAATTGTTGAGAAATCCCGATTGCAGGACCTGGCTTGGTCAGGGTTTAGGGCAACCGCCGCGAATTTTTTGAAGACCATGCAGTTATTCAACCCATCTAGACATTTTGCGAATGTGCCTGAATCTGATTACCAGCTGGAACGTTTCCCGGACCATCAGCGCGCGCGCTTGATCGAATTCCAAATGCAGTCCTCAGACAACATTGAACTCTATAGAAAAATGGGAAAAGCTTTCGAAGCCGCTCTTTTAGCTCAAAATGTATCCTATGCCGCCAAAATGTTTAGATTGAGTCTTAAACCCAATCCTCCTCCGGGACCAAGATGGCTAGCTGTACATGTGATCAATTCTCTCGAGAAAGCTCTTTTGGACCATCTTACCGAACAGCTACCCCAGCTTGATCGAGACGAGTGGCGCATATGGCTTTCGTCCACGACACTCCTCACAGACTAATTGAGGCTGCAGTCCATTGCGGGCGAGATCCTCATGGCCAGCAATTCCTAACCCATCTATAGCCGAACGGAATTCCCCAAAAGGCCCCGATCGCCGTGCCGACCGAACCCCAAAGCAGGGCATGCCCAAGGCTGTTGAGCACCGGATGCTGGCCGAAAGCCAAAGGCGCAAAGCCGGCCATGGTGGTGATCGCGCAGAAACTCAGTGCGCTCCACATGCCATGGCCCTCCTTTTCGCCTGAACGAAAGTGGTCAACGGCGAAAATTCCGTAGTCGATGCTAAATCCGAAAACGAGGAGCAGTCCCAGCAGCGAAATAAAATTGACCGGCAAATCGAGGAGTAATGTCATCAAGGCGAAGAGCCCGGTGCCACTGAAAAAGGGCAGTGAGGCCAAAAGAGCGGGAGTCAGACTTCGATAGTAAAACCCGAGAAAGGCGAGCGCCAATATTAAGGCGGTCGGCAGCATCCACTTTAATTCGCGCGCGAAAGTTTGCGGAAAGCGCCGAATCATTTCGCGCGGTGACTGCGCCTCGGGAAAGTGCTGGCGAATGGCCGCAGCCTGCGCGTCGTTGGCGGCGAAGAGCACATTCAACCACCGCCCGCCATGATAAAAATCCGCCAGATAGGCCGGCACCCCGGTTCGTTCACCACAGACCAAGTTTTGAAACGGCGGGAAAAAACGTTCGGCCAGTTCCGAGCGATAAAAGTCGTCCCCCGTGCAGAAGCCTTTCCAGGTCGAACGATTTCGTTCCTGAACTTTCGGCTCAGGCAGATCGCGGGCGGGCCCCTCATAGCGGACTCCATAAGTCAGCGCCCAGGCTTTGGCGGCGTAGGCTTTTTCCATTTTCTCTTCGCTGAGAGTGAAGGGAGTTTCACTGCCTTGGCGATTCATCCACCAGGCATTGAGATCTTCGGTGGTAGCGGATTGAAAATTCATCTGCTTTAGGTCCAGGCGCAGGGGCGTGAATACTAAGAGTAGGGTGGCCGCGCTCAGTGCAATGGCTAGTGCGCCGAGCGGTCGAGAGGGGCGCGGTGCGAGCAGGAGGGGCGAGAGCTGAAATGTTTGTGGTGATCGGCGCATGACGAAGTGAAAGAGAAAGTAGGTGATGATCAACCCGGTCGTCGCGAAGAACATCATCTGTCGAATTAACGGAACCGAGCTAAAGGCCATTAGCACCATGACCACCAGTGAGGTGATGAGCGCCATAAAATTGGATCGCCAGGTGGCTCGGCACTTGGGGTCGAGAAATGCGGCATGAACTCCATAATCGAGTGCCAGTCCAATTAAGGCGGGTCCGAAGGAGAGGGTTATGGCGTGAATGCGTCCGAACACGGCGAGAGTGAGCGCGGCGGCGAGAGCAATTCCAACTCCTAGCAGAGGGAACAAGAGCAAAAGCCGGGCGCGGCGGGTGTAGAGCAAAAACGCGACCACCAAGAGAAGGCCGGCCGTGCCGGTGACCGAGACGGTATTCAGATCGGCGCGAATGCGCATTTCATTTTCGAGGGTACCCGCATGGGGGCCTATGAGGTGCAGGCCGCCGCATTGGGTTTTTAAGCAGAGCTGATCCATGACTTTCATAGCGAGGGCTGTCTTCTCGCTCTCCGCCGGCGGGTGGGAAAATTGAACGGGTATCAGGATTCGGCCCGTGGGTGGATCGAACAGCAGGCCGTCTTTTTGCGCAAAGCCGCCGGCACCGTGGGATTGGTGGCGCAGGCGTAATCCGTCCAGTTCGTTTAGCGGGTCACGTCGCAACCACTCCAAAATTTCCCGCGGAATGGGGAGCGCGGCTTTAGCCAGGGCACTCTGCCACTGTCGATCGAAGGTGGCGGCAGGAAAAGGTTTTCGTCTCGGCGTATCGGCGATCCAGGATTCCGCCACCAATTGAAGCGCCTTCGCGTGGCAGGGGGTGCGGGCGATGGCGCGCGACTCAGATAGTGACGCACAAATCTGGCGGGCTATGACTTCGGTTTGCCCCGACTCGGCGGAAGGTTCCAAAACTATATGGTTCCACCAAAATAGCGGGTATTCGCCGTAATGGCTGACCGATTCGCGAAGATCGTGACTTAAAAAAGAATCGTAGGACGTATCAATCCAGCGCGATTCGCCGGCGAAAACCGGGCTCGCGCAGAAAAAAAGAGCGAAAGCCAATACCACTTTCATTCTTGGTAAGTGATACGGGGGTGGGTGAATTTTAAGATCATTCGATCGTCGGAGACTTCAGTCAGCTCCACGGTCTCGGCGAAGCCGCGGGCGTTGAGCGTGAGCTGCATGGATTTAAAAATCCCACCGGCCTTTTTGGGGGAGAAAGTGAAACTCGTGGGCGAGGGGCGCTGGATGGCGTAATCTCTCGCGAGCGCCGAGGCGTCGAAGCGGAGCCACGAAAGAAGCTGCCCCATCTCACTGCGGTATTTCTCAGGAACGGAGGCCTTGTCTCCAATTCGAGCTTCGCCATCTTTCCACTCGACGCTGAGTGGGGATGGGGAGTGTATCCGCCACGTCATCCGGTTCGGCGCGAGATCGAGCTCACCGCGCGAGTGAATCTCGAAATCCAAGTCTTTGAGCTTCTTAGTTTGTTCAAACTGGACGTGGAGGTGTTTTACATTCTGATATTTCCGCAGGGCGCGGTCTAAATCCACGGGCGGTTCAGCGGCCCAGGCAGTTGACACAACCAGCCACAGCGAGAAGATCCAGACATTGCTCATGGAGGAAGATGTGACTAAATTATGGGTTCTATGTCAACCGACCCGGTGTTCAATGAAGTGGTGCAGATGATTCGCGATTCGGTGAATCTTCATCACATTGAACCCTCCCGCTTTGAGCCGGAGATGTCATTGCGCGAAGGGGGCCTCGGATTGGACTCCGTCGATATTCTCGAGATTATTATCGCGATCGAGCATCGATATGGTTTTAAAATCGACGACGCGGAACAGGGAAAGATTCATTTTCGCTCAGTCGGCAGCGTGGTTCAATTCGTTCGCTCCCGCCAGTCAGTCCAGGATCCACCGTGCATATCACCGGAACCGGCGTCGTAAGCTGTTCCC
>JALHOQ010000018.1:0-4778 GCA_022842925.1 Bdellovibrionales bacterium | reverse complement strand
CAAATCGATGAACGAGGCCTCGGCGCGGTGAGTGGCGAGTGGGGCGAGAATCGAGCCTTGAATTTTGCCTTGAGCGCCGCCCGGGCGGCGATGGACGAAGCGGGATGGAGCGGTTTACACGAAGATGATGGGCTAATATTGGCTACGACCACCGGACAGTACCTAATGTGGGATCAGGCGTTTATTGGTGCGGCGACGGGCGTTGTGAGGCGCGAGGAATTTGTTGCCCGCTTTCTGCATCAGCCCTTTGGCGACTTAGCTCGTCGGATTCGGTTAGGGCTCGGTGGTTCGGAACGAGGATTTGATTCAGTCGTGTCCACAGCATGCGCGGCGGGAACTCAGGCCCTCGGTATGGCGACCATGTGGCTCAAGCGGCGCTGTCGCCGGGTTTTGGTGGGCGGGGTAGAAGTGCTGTGCCCGTTGACGGTGGAGGGCTTCCGGTCGCTTCAGCTCTTATCCAAAAATCCGGCCCGACCGTTTGACCGCTCTCGAGGCGGCATCAATTTGTCTGAAGGCGCTGGGTTTTTCTGTTTGGAGCGAGAGTCGAAGCGCTCCTTCGCTCGTGTTTCAGGTTTCGGTTTCACATCCGACGCCTATCATATGACCAGTCCACATCCGGATGGAGCGGGCAGTTTGCGGGCGATGACCCGCGCGCTTCAGAGCGCGGGTTTGGACGTGAACGAAGTGGATTGGGTTCACGCTCATGGCACGGGCTCGCTCCACAACGACTTGGCCGAGGGTCGAGCTCTGCGCTCGCTCTTCGCTGGACGAAGTGTACCCGTGAGCAGCACCAAAGGACGTCATGGTCACGCGCTCGGAGCCTCGGGCGCCATTGAATGCGCTTTGATCGTAAGAGCGATGCGCGAGGGTCGGATTTTGGGAACAGATGGTTTTGATGAGGCGGATCCTGAGATCGGGCTCGACATTGCGCGAGAGGATGGGCCGTTAGACGTGCGTTACGTTCTAAAGAACACCCTCGGCTTCGGCGGCGCCAACGCGGCGGTCGTGCTGTCATGTTGATTTTAGCGGGGGCCGCTGTGAGTTCGCAATCTCAGGGAGAAGGCTCCACGGATGGGCCGCCGAAAGGCGGCGACCTGAATCCCGCCTTGCGCAAAGCCACTCGCAATATGCGTTTCGCCGTGGAGTGCGTTGAGCGAGCGCTCCAGCAGGCGTCGAATTGGCTTGGGTTGGATTTTGAAACAATAGCCCTGATCGTAGGCACGAACTCCGGCGAACTCGACACCAGCGCCGAATTTCTTTTAACTCATGCGAAGTCTGGATTGGCCCGTCCGCTTTTGTTTCAAAACAGTCTGCACAACTCCACTGCGGGTTTTCTATCCATTCACTTTGGCCTGCGAGGTCCCATTTTTACCATCAGCAGTGGTGAACGAACGCCCGGCGATTGCGTGGAGTTGGCTCATCTGCTGATGGAGAGCGGGCAGTGTCGGGCCGCTGTTGTCGTGCTGGTTGAGTCGCATAAGATGTTGGCCGAGTTGGCTTGTCCTTCGGAGCGGCTCGCGGAGGGTGCGGCGTGTTTGGTGTTCGGGGCGGGCGTGGATTCGGAACTGTCCGCGTCGTCGGACGTGAAGTGCGAGTCTGAGTTTCTGTCGGAGGATATCACTACTGAGTATCAGGTTCGACCCGAATTCGCGCCCTTGATCGACATCACAGCCAGTGGATTTTTTCGCGCGGCTATAGACTGGAGTCGGTCGGCATTGCAACGGAGTGGGGCCGCGGTTGTTTTGCGCTCGCCTGATCGGCAAGATGGCTCCCACGGATTATGAAGAAATCGGGTTCACATACTCAGTTACAAACTCTGATCCGCAGCTTCGACCATTTCGAAAATCAAATCTTCCTGACCTTTGACGATGGCCCCAATGATCACAGCACATCTCGAGTTCTGGATGTGCTTAAATCCCGTTCTGTGCCGGCGACATTTTTTCTTGTGGGCCAAGACGTGCGGCCGCAGCTCAAACTGGTTCAACGCCTGGTGAGCGAGGGGCATCAGCTTGGTAATCATTCCTGGGATCATCTTTACGCCAACTATTTTTCTAGTGAAACCCGGCTGCGCGAATGGGTTGGTCGCGTAAATCAGGAGTTTAGGGACCTGCAGCTACCCGAGTCGGTCGGCTTCCGTCCACCCGCGGGCGTGGTGACACCGCCGCTGGTCAAAGCGCTCGCGAGCTTACGCGAACCGCTAATCCTATGGAACGAGCGCTTCTTCGATGCTGTCTTCCAATGGGGCCGCGCCCGCGCCGATCGCTCCGCCCGCCGGTTGAGCGGAGGCAGCATCGTTTTACTCCATGACGGGCAAAAGGCGGAACGCATAGAGGCCTTTTGCGAGACTCTCGATCACTACATCACCAGCTTGCGCGCGCGGGGTTTTGAGTTCGCGGCTCTCACGCGGGAGATTTGTCTGACGGAGTCCGGGTTTTGATTAGCGGCTTTGGTGAGTGGGCGTGCGGAAGTCATCCAAGTTGAATCTGAGATTCCATTCTGACGGATTAGGCGCCTGCACGCTCTATTTTCGTTCGGCTAGATTCGATGCACTCGATTCAGGCTTCAGTTAATTGGACAATGAATTTCTGGGAATGAGCCGTCTTCAGCCTGGATGACGATTGAGTCGTCTGTAACTTCGCCCCCCGGTTTCTTCCATTGCCCATGTACTCCCTCACAAGGTTCCCTAGTACAGACGGAGAAGTAGCTGCGAAACGGCTGCGAGCCGCCTA
This sequence comes from Bdellovibrionales bacterium, assembly GCA_022842925.1. Classification (GTDB taxonomy): domain Bacteria; phylum Bdellovibrionota; class Bdellovibrionia; order Bdellovibrionales; family UBA1609; genus JALHOQ01. The sequence goes on along the minus strand of JALHOQ010000018.1, from coordinate 2,049 downwards.
GTCCATCGGAACTGCCGAGTGCCGAAGCAGGTGCGAACCACCAAATCAACGACGAACTGGTCGACCATATAAACTAGCCCGTGTGGCGTACTTTTCTCGAATCTTTAACTTTAAAAGGGACGAGATCGTGCAAAAATAAATCAGCGGGAAGCATCATCTAGTTAACAAAAACTGTGACACAACACATATTATTTATATCTAAATTCAAATTGTGATAGGGGTAGATTTTCGCATCAATGGCACGGCCGATTGTGAAACTTGGAGATCCAATGCGACAGCTGAAGCTTTTCAAAGAAGATGTGAGCCGCGAACACGGCGGCAGTCTGAATCAAGGAAAGCGTAAGGGCAAGCGACCGCTCGATTTTTCTAAGCCCGTCCATCTTATACTTAAGGCCTCGGACAATGAGATCTTATTGAACCAAAGGGAAGTGGTCCTGCGAACCATCAACGAGATGTGTGACCGCTTCCTTGTTAAGACTTATGCGGTCGGCGTCAATGCCGATCATGTCCACCTCAACCTTAAATTCGCCGATCGGTCCACCTACAACAGCTGGATACGAGCCACAACCGGATTGCTCACTCGCCGTCTTTGGGGATTGCATTGGCGGTTTCTGCCCTACACTCGAATCGAAACCTGGGGTCGGGATTTTAAGAGGGTGCAAGATTACGTTCGCAAGAATGAAATCGAAGGACAGTTTATTGGTGAAGTGATGAGACGGGTGGAAGAATTCCGGCAGGGATTCGTTTCTGAGTTGGTCGCGGTGTAGTGATTGAGGTGTGCAGCAGTGAGTGATGGTCCGAGAGCTCTTGCAACGGGCCAGGGCGACTAACCCCGCAAGATTCGACGACACCTAGGTGCGCGACCGGCGCGACTTGCCTATTGGCAAGTCGGCCAGCTTACATCTCGCCCAGTTCCTTCACATTGATCGAATACTTCTTAATCTTCCGTAGCAGCGTGTTCTTTGGAATATTGGCTTGCGCCACCGTCTGATTGATTCGGCCGCGGTTGGCTTTTAAAGCCTGCACGATAAATTCTTTCTCGGTCTCTTCTTTGAAGCGATCGAAATCCAGGGGTCCGCTGTAGGAACCCGGTAAGGCGAACTCGACTTCGGCTTGGGCGGCTTCACGCAGAGATTCGGGCAGGGCGTTGATCTGGATCCAGGGTGACAACTCCATAATAAACGAGCGCTCGACGATATTTTCTAGTTCGCGGATATTACCGGGCCAGCGATACTGGCGCAGCATCTGCAGTGCGGCCGGAGCGAAACCTTCGATCTTGCGGTTCATCTTTCGATTGAATCGGCGCACGAAGTGCGAAACCAAGTTGCCTAAGTCTTCCAAGCGTTCGCGCAGCGGCGGCAGAAAGATCGGCATCACGTTCAAACGATAGAACAGGTCTTCGCGGAATGTTCCGTCCTCGATCATCTTCTCTAAATTACGATTAGTGGCCGCGATCACGCGGGCGTTCGACGCCACTTCGCGATTCGAGCCCACCGGCGTGAAACGCTTCTCCTGCAGCACGCGCAGCAACTTCACCTGCATATCGGGCTTGAGCTCGCCGATCTCATCCAGAAAAATCGTACCTTTGTTGGCCAGCTGAAATTTTCCAATCTTGCGTTCGACGGCGCCAGTGAAGGCACCCTTCTCGTGGCCGAACAGTTCGCTCTCCATCAGGGATTCGGGGATGGCGCCGCAGTTGATGGCGACGAACTCTCCGTGTTTGCGAGGCGAGTTGAAGTGAATCGCGCGGGCCACCAATTCTTTGCCCGTCCCATTCTCACCGCGAATCAAAACCGTGGTGTCGACCTGCGCGAGCCGATTAATCAAGTCGAAGATCTCGCGCATACTCTTCGAAGAACCCACGAACTCCGAATCGACGTCGTCATCCAAAACCGGGGCCGAAATCGCCAGCGAGGAGACCATTTCTTGCGTCTCTAAAGCCTTCTTCACAATTAAACCCAACTTTTCGGGTTGAACTGGCTTTTCGATGTAATCGTAAGCTCCGCCCTTAATCGCGGCTACCGCGTCTTGCAGGTTCGAATGCGCAGT
>JALHOQ010000017.1 GCA_022842925.1 Bdellovibrionales bacterium | reverse complement strand
GTATATAAGGATGGAACAATGCTATTTGATGTTGATCATCCGTAATGCATCGGGCCAGATTGAGGGTCCGTTCAATACGGAAAAGGTTCTTTATAAAATCGGGCGTGGCGAGTTTTCGGGCGAGGAGATGATCGCGCATTATCCAGGCGGGAAGTGGATTCCGATCTCCCAGGATCCGCAGTTCTACGACAAGTTGCTGGAAGTTCTGTCGGACGACCCCAACGTGGAAGCGAGTGAAGATACCGCCGTTCTCGAGTTTACACGTCCCGAAGGCTACACGGGCCCTAAGCCCAACGCGGGCGATACCTCACCGTCGGAAGCCGTGACCGATCCGGGAGTTCGCACTCCTCCCCTTGAAGAAAAATCGTCACCCAGCAAAAAGAAAAAAAAGCGGTCACGTCGGCCCGAAGATATCGAACTCGTCGATATGCGCCCCGCACTGATGAAGGCCATCATAAAGCGCGCGCGCTGGCCACTGCTCGTGACCGTCGCCGCGATTGCCGTGGCGGCCATTTTATTGGCCACGTCGGGTCCGAAAGAGGAACGACTACGTCTTGTGGCTCCGCAAAAAAATCAGCCACAGGTCGGCCTTGAGAGTCTGAAGCCGCGAATTCGCTCAGGAGTCGGCGAATTTCTAAAGGACACCCTCGGCGGATACTTGAAGGCGCAGAACGAGTTTATTTTTGTGGTCGAACGAAATCAAAAAAACGCCGAGGTGATGGCGCTTCTCTGCATGACCTATTTGCAACTCTGGCCGTACACGTACCAGGACTATACGGACTCGAGGGTCGTCTCCAAAGTCGTGCAGATGGCGCTGCAAGTGGACCCGGGTGGAATCCATTCCGCCGCTTGCCGCGTGGTGGACCTGGCGGTTCGCGGACCTTCGCGCGAGCAAGAAGCGAAGAGCCTTGTGGAATCCGTTCTCGACACTTGGTCACGCGAAGGCCAGCCACCGATCATGTTTTATTTCTTAAAGGGTCATCTTCTCGAGAATTCTGGCGAGCATGCCACGGCCATCGGATACCTACAATCGGCGCAAAAACTCTGGCCGCAGTGGATTTTGCCTTTTGTGGTCGAGGCGCAAGCTCTGACTAAGCTCGAGCGTTACAACGAAGCGGGGAATATTTATCGTAATATTTTACGTAGCAATCCCGCCCATACGGTTGCCCGGATCGAGTTGGGAATTCTCGAGTACAAGTATTTCAATCGCAACGAGCAGGGGGAACGTTACCTCAATCAGGCACTCGAGAACACGGACGCGCCTCGAATTGTACTGTCTCGAGGTTATCTAGGTCTTGCAGAGATTGCCTTGAAGCGACAAGACAACTCGAAGGCCTTGAACTTCGCTCAGCGCGCCTACTCGCTTAGCGCTTCTAATAACCAGGCCAAAAACCTAATCGTTCAGTTGGGTGGCTTGGGCAAAGTGCCCAAGGGCCGAGGTTGGCTTGAGGTCTTCGAGGGTGATCAGGCGTTTCGCGAGGGCGATTACCATAAAGCGCAAGAACACTACAAACAGGCTTTCGCGGCGGATCGCAACGCCCTGGCCGCACTTAAGGCCGCGCAGTGCTTGTGGCGCATGAGCCTGAGCACGGAAGCCATTCAGTGGTTAAATGAAGCCATCAAAGCCGATCCAAAAATGATCGAAGCTTATGTCACCATGGCCGACTACCAGGCCCAGCGCTACGACTTCCTTGCCGCTTCTCGGGTTTTAGAGCGCGCGCGCAAAGAAAATCCGAAGAGCCACGAAGTGTATCGAGGTTTTGCCCTAGTCGAACTACGGCGCAACAACTCCAAGGGTGCGCTCACCTACGGTAAACAGGCGCTTCAGCTTTACGAAAACGACGTCGAAACTTTGATCGTGATGGCCGAAGCTTCCTTGGCCATCCGCGATTTCAAAATGGCCTATAACTATGCGTCCAAAGCCGTTGAAATGGACGTCAATCATAGAAAAGCGCAGGTGGCCTACGCTGAGGCCATCGCCGGACTGCAAGGAGTTGATGCGGGTGCCGACTACTTGCTCAAACTCGTAAACAGTTATTCGTCCATTACGGAATATCGCCTGGCCCTGGGAAAAATGCTGCTGGCCGATGAGCGCTTTCAGCAGGCCGAGGAAATCTTCCGGCAAGTGATCAAGCTCGAAGAAAAACCCAAAGATGCCTACGTGGAGTTGGCCAAGGTGCTCAAGGCTCAGGGCAATAATGACGAGGCTCTGGACCTTCTGCTCAAAGCCGCGGTTCTCGATCCCGCTGACGCCGAGCCGCTGTTTTTGGCCGGAAGTATTCTCATAGATATGAAAGAGGCCCAGAAAGCGATGCTGCAATTCAACCGCGTGATCACGATCAATAAACTCTACCCGCTCGTGCACTATCAGCTTGGCCGCGCGGCCATGCTTTTGGGCGATCCGAAATCCGCGCTCGATTACACGGCCGAAGAAAAGAAGGCCAATCCGAACTTGGCGGATGCCTACCTGCTAGCGGCCGAGGCCCACACGGTTATGGGGCAGTATTCGGCCTGTGCCGGTGAGTATCAAAAGGCCATCAAACTCCGGCCCCAACAGGCCATGATCTACGTGAAGCTGGCTCAGTGCTATCGCAAGTCGGGGAACACGGACGCAGCCACGTCCATGCTCAACGTGGCCTCCAAAAAGGAAGATGGTCTGGCCGACATTTATAAAGAATACGGGGCCATTTATGAGCTAAAAGGCGACGTGAATCACGCGATTGAGTCCTACAATCAGTATTTCGTGCTCGACCCAGATGCACCCGACCGGGAGCAAATAGAAGAGCGGATTAACGCTTTACAGAGTGGCAAAACGCCCTAAAATAGACCTATGGAAATGATGGGAACCCTGCAAGACCGCGTAAAATCCACCTCCTTCTCTGTGGGCCTACTGGTCGCCAAGATTTTCACCGGTCTGTATTTGGGCCTAACCTTCGCGCTGATCGGGTTGGAACTTGTGCAGTACGGTTGGTTTTCCTTTATTCTCTTAATGGTCGTGACCCTGGTGGCCCTTCTTAGGATTATGCGCTCCTGGAGCTGGTCTCACGTCCTCATTTTCAACCTGATTTGTGTCTTGATCGGCATCTCCCTTCGCATGTACATTCAGATCGCACCTGGCTAGGAGCGATAGAGTGATCGATGTCCGATCTTTAGAAAAACCGGAAGGCGCCGAAGAATACCGGCGTTCTCTTAAAAACCGTGGCGAAGACCCCAAGTGGGTCGACAAGATCGCCGAAATGAATCAGAAGCGAAAACAGCTGATCACCCAGCAGGAAAACCTGCGCGCGAACCAGAATAAAGTGGGCGAAGAGATCGCTCGTATGAAGCGGGCCAAGGAAGACGCCTCTGAATTGTTAAAGCAGATGCAGGGCATCGCCGGGCAGGTGAAAGAGCTAGGCGAAAAGGCAAGTGAAGCCGAAAACGAACTTCATCAGGTTTTGCTCCGCCTACCCAATAAGTTGCACGACTCCGTTCCAACCGGCGAGGGCGCCGACGACAATGAGGTGGTTCGGGCCGCTGGTGTAAAGCGCACGTTTGCTTTCCAACCGAAAGAGCATTTTGAAATCGGTGAGAAGCTCGGTATTTTGGATTTCGAACGGGCGGGCAAGGTGGCCGGGGCCCGCTTCGCTTTTCTAAAGGGCGGAGCTGCGCGCCTCGAGCGCGCACTAATTCAGTTTAAAATGGATTTGCATTCGCGTGAACACGGCTATGAGGAAATGATCCCACCATTTATCGTGAACTCGCAGAGCTTTGTTGGCACCGGGCAGTTTCCCAAATTCGCGGATGATGTTTTCCATCTTCAGGGTACGGATTACCATCTCGTGCCGACGGCCGAAGTTCCGGTCACGAATTTTTACGCCAATGAAATGCTTAAAGAAAGTGAACTCCCGATCAAGTACGTCGCCTATACCCCTTGCTTCCGTTCTGAAGCGGGCAGTTATGGTAAAGATACGCGCGGCTTAATCCGGCAGCACCAGTTCAATAAAATAGAATTGGTCATTTTCTCCCATCCCGAGAAATCCTATGAATTGCATGAGGCGCTGACTCAACATGCAGAGCGAGTGCTTGAGCTGCTTGAGCTTCCTTACCGTGTAATGAGTCTGTGTTCTCGTGATATCGGCTTCGGCGCCGCCAAATGCCATGATATTGAAGTTTGGCTGCCTGGTCAGAATGCCTTTAGAGAAATCAGTTCGTGTTCCAATTTTGAAGATTTTCAGGCTCGCCGTGCGAACATTCGCTATCGCGGCGACGGGCCAAAAGACAAGCCGCACTTTGTGCACACATTAAACGGCAGCGGTCTCGCCATCGGCCGCACGCTGATCGCGATCCTAGAGAACTATCAGCAAGAAGATGGTACTGTGATTGTTCCGAAAGCTTTGCTGCCCTATATGGGCGGAATGAATGTGATCAAGTAACGGAGAGGTGGCGGAGTGGTCTATCGCACCGGTCTTGAAAACCGGCAGGCTCGTAAGGGCCTCGTGAGTTCGAATCTCACCCTCTCCGCCAATTAGCTCAATTTCCGAATTCCCGCCTCGACAACTTCTAAAACGCGAGCCGCATGACTCTCTGTCATGTCTGAATATAAGGGCAGGCGCAAAATCTGGCGAGAAGCCATTTCGGAATTCCGAAGATCTCCTACGGTCCGACCGAATTTCTGGCCGGCAAATGAACTGTGCAAAGGCTGGTAATGGGAGGTCGCCATTACCTTTTGCTCGCGAAGATAAGCTAGTAGACGGTCGCGCAAATCTCCAGAGGGCAAAAGCAAAAAGTAAATATGCGCGTTCGTTTCCGCGTAAGACGGCATGCTTTGCGGAGCGGCGACTTTTGCAATTGTCGGGCTCTTCTCCACTCCCTGGCGGTAAAATTCCCAGATCGATCGACGCTGGTCATTGATTCGCTCATGCTCTTCGAGCTGCGAGAGCAGCAGAGCTGCGCTCAACTCGGGCATTAGATACGAGCTGCCACTGTCGACCCAAGTGTATTTGTCGACCATTCCACGGAGGAACTTCTTCCGATTGGTTCCTTTGTCGCGGGCGATCTGTGCGCGCTCGAGGTCCCCTTCATCGCGCACCATAAGGGCTCCGCCTTCGCCGCAACCCAGATTTTTGGTTTCATGAAAACTGAAGCACCCGAAGCGACCCAAAGTTCCCAAGTACTTGTTTTTGAACTTTGCGCCGACACACTGGGCGGCGTCTTCGATGATGTCGATTCCCCGGGCCTTGGCCAAATCGGCCAGCCTATCCATGTCGCAGGCCACTCCCGCATAGTGAATGGGGATAACGGCCCTAGTCTTTGGACCACAGGCCCGGTCAACCTGATCCGGGTCGACGTTGAGAAAAACCGGATCTACGTCGACAAAAACAGGAGTTAGGCCCAACAAAACGCAGGCATTCGCAGTCGAGCTAAATGTGAAACTGGGGACTACGACTTCATCCCCCGGCTTAAATCCGGCGACGACGTTGGCCATCTCGAGTGCGGCCGTGCAAGAGGGAGTTAAAAACGTCGCACGTCCACCGAAGTGGTCGAGGAGAAATTTTTCGGCGGCCTTACAAAACGGGCCGTCTCCCGCAAGATGCGAACCTTTGATCACTTCACCAAGGTACCGTTCCGCCTTCGAGGACTTGGGCGGTTTGGAAAATTCGATTGGTTCCATCCTTTTTCACTCTAGCTCTGCCTTTGTTCAGGTCAAGACCGGCCGGGCGAACTGGACTGCGTTTCAGTTCGCATCTCTTCTACAATATGGATATGGAGAAGCGGTTCTTTGTTACAGGCGGCGCCGGCTTTATCGGCAGTGCTCTGGTCCGCCAGCTTTTGGCAATGGGTCACCATGTGACCGTATTCGATGCGTTTACCTATGCGGGTCTGCACGAAAATCTTTTAGATCTAAATCGCGAACGGCTTCAAATTGTCGAAGGAGATTTGCGCGACTCAGCTCAGGTAAGACAAGGTTTAATGTCCGATGGATTTGACGCGATCTTTCATCTCGCGGCGGAGTCTCATGTCGACAATTCCATCTTAGGGCCCAAGATCTTTTTTGAAACCAACGTTCTCGGCACCCTGAATCTGTTCGAAACGACACGGGCCGCCCTGCAAAAGGGTCACCTTCTCAAGGACTTCCGCTTTATTCACGTTTCAACTGATGAAGTGTTTGGTTCGCTGGGTTCAACCGGAAGCTTTACCGAAGAGAACTCCTATCAGCCGAGATCTCCCTATTCCGCCAGCAAAGCGGCGTCGGATCACGTGGCCCGCGCCTGGGCGCACACCTACGGCCTTCCGGTCATAGTCACGAATTGTTCCAACAACTACGGCCCGCGACAGTTTCCGGAAAAGTTCATACCTCGATTGATCACCCAGGCGTTAAGAGAAGAGCATCTTCCCGTCTACGGCGACGGTCGAAACGTTCGCGATTGGATTTATGTGGACGACCATTGCCGCGGACTCATCCTCGCTTATCAACGGGGCAAGACGGGTGAGACGTACTTGTTCGGTGGTCGTAGCGAAATGAGTAACCTCGATATCGCTCATCAGATCTGCCACATTCTGAATGACCTGAGACCGCGCTCGAACGAGAAATCCTATAAAGATCTGATTCAAATGGTCGCCGATAGACCCGGCCATGACTTTCGTTACTCCGTCGATTGCACACGGGCCGAAAGTGAACTCGGCTTTCAAATCAGTTCGCACGGATTTGCTGAAAATCTCCGAGCAACCGTGAAATGGTATTTAGAGAACCCCGATTGGCTAAACTCGGTCGAGCAGCGTAAGAAGGCAGGCTAACATATGCGCGGTATTCTTCTGGCCGGTGGGAATGGCACCCGCATGTTTCCGACGAGCAAAGCTGTTTCAAAACAACTTCTTCCCGTTTACGACAAACCGGCGATTTACTACCCCCTGTCGACTCTGATGATGGCGGGCATTCGCGAGGTTTTGGTCATTAGCACGGAAAAGGACATTCCTTTGATCCAGAGCCTTTTGGGTGACGGTCGTCAGTGGGGGATGGAACTGCAGTATGTTGTGCAAAGGCGACCTGAGGGGATAGCGCAGGCCTATCTTTTGGGCGCGGAGTTCGTCAAAGGCCATAAGAGTTGCCTGATCCTAGGTGACAATCTGTTCTACTCCGATTCTTTCGAACAATATCTGAGTCGCGCTAAGACTTTCTCGGGAGGGGCAACAGTTTTCGCCTATCGAGTTTCTAACCCCGAAAGTTTTGGAGTCGTGGAGATTGATGAAAGTGAGCGTGCAGTTCGGATCGAAGAGAAGCCACAACAGTATATCTCGCCATGGGCTGTGACCGGATTGTACTTTTACGACGCCACAGTGGGTGACAAGGCCAAGCGCCTTAAGCCTTCGAAGCGCGGGGAGCTTGAAATCACGGACTTAAATCGGATGTACCTTTCCGAAGGCACACTGAACGTCATCCGCCTCGGGCGCGGGGTAGCCTGGTTGGACATGGGTACACCTGAGAACCTGTTGGCGTCGTCCCAGTTCGTGCAAACTATCGAACAGCGTCAGGGTCTTAAGATCGCCTGCGTAGAGGAAATCGCATTCCTCAATGGCTTTATCGACGTGGGACAACTCCACCAGCTCATCCATTCCTATCCTCAATGTAGTTACCGGCAATACCTAGAGCGAATGGTGCAGAACCCGGAAATCCATATGATTCGGAAGCCCGGTAGTGCGGTTGCCTGACGGGCATTCGTTACGTTAGGCGAAGACTCATTTTTCTCAATATTATGGATTCGTTGTTTCGAACCGATGTCTCGGTTCCCGTCTTTGTAAATCCTAAGTCCGAGTAGAAGCGAATGGCCCGTTCATTGTCCTGACGAACGACAAGGCTCAATTGTTGGGCTTGAAACTGCTCACGGGCCCAATTCTTAAGCAACTGAATGGCCTGCTTCCCCACTCCTTGACCACGCCACTCGGATTCGCCGACGAGAATGCCAAAACCATACTCGCCAAGCCTTTGGTCAATCGGCTTTAAGTCTACAAAGCCAAGGGGAGTCGGCGCGCCGTCACGAACGACCTCAATTATTCGAACCCACCGCCGGCCTTCCCGTTCCAAATCGGCCAATCCACGCAACCACTTTTTTTCTGTCTCGATCGCGATCGGCGGAGGGTAACTCAAAATTTGAGCCGCCAAAGATGGATCGTTGTGCCATTTTAAAGTGTGGGTTAGATCCGTATCCAAAACCGGACGTAACCGAATAGCCAATCTCGAGATCATCGGAGCTTCATATACTTTATTTATCAATTCAATCGGCCGCTTCTTGATCTCGCTGTAGATTCGACCCGTGTAAAGCGCGATCCACCCCAATGCAAAAATCACAGTCCCGAACGTTAAGCTAAGCAAAATGATGATGGATGCCCAGCCGGGTAAAAGCTCATTTTCCAATCTAAAGACAAAAACCAGGGCCGAACCCAGTAGGGTGAGCGAGAAGATCAAAACACCAAGAGCGAAAAGGATATTCATTGGCCGTTCGCTGGAATTTCGAATCGCATACATCAGTCCCTCACGGGGAGAGACATTCTCTTCAGCGGGAATTGATACGGTCTTCTGAACCCGTCCAATCCGTTCAAAGGCCGCCGGCAAGAAAACTTCGGCCTCGCCGAACTTTAAAAGGTCTTGCGCGAAAGCGCGCGACATTAAACACGGCCAAGCGGCTAACCCGGGAACTGGCACGCCCGTCATAAGTCGAAAAAGGCCGACGCTGAATCCATTGTCGGCGGGGGGAACTCCCCAGTAGAGGTCCCCACTAGGGTCGTTTGCCATCGCATCCAAGAGGATTTCGAGCGATTTTGCACTTGAAGCGCCGGAAATAAAAACTTGTTCCGCCCGAACCTCGGTGAGTCCAGCTAGTACCGCCTGACCCTCGCCGAATCGCTTAGAAAGCTCGATCAAGACTACGTCGCGGAATTTCTTGAGTTGAACTTCGAGTTCAGTGAACTCCCCCTCGGGCAGTCCGTTTGCCACCAAAATCGACTTTCCGGCGAATCCCATCTGAGCGCGTTTTTTTAACATCTGCTCAAAGACTTCTGGAGAAAAAAATCTGAGGCTGTCGACGGGAATTAAGAAATCTAAGCCGCTCATGCGGAATGGTTCTTCGGTAAGTAAGACCCGGGTCGAATTCCTTCGGAAATTTTTGAGTACTTGTGGTTGTCGCGCATGGAGTGACCCGCCAACAGCGACTCCTCGATCACGAGCCCCTTGTCTCGATCCACAATCACTCGGGCAATCTGTTTGGTTTGGTAGCGATCCGCCTCCTTGAAGATTCGATAATATTCGAAATGCAGGATTTCATTCTCGCCCAGTGCAATCGTACGCGAATAGCGCAAAATTCGAGTCCGAAACAGCTCATTGTTGCTAGCGAAATATTTAAGGGTGGTAAAAAGGCTTGTCACAGTAATGGCCTCAGCTACCTGATTGTAGCGCAATGACATGGGATCTTCATACTTTGAAATCAATCGTTCGGAACCGGTTGCGACATCGACCGCCTTAATTTTGACATAAAAGTCGAGCACGTCGGCGGTAAATACCCGCCAAAGAATGAATCCGAAAGTGTTGGACAAAAAATCAACGGACACTTGCAGAGGCTTCGGCAGACGACCTTTGCCCAGATAGTTATAAAAAAGTCCGGCTGTAACAAGCGGACGAACAATTAAGTATCCGATCGCAAAATACAGAAGCACTTGATCGGTCAAGGCCGAGGGAGAGGTGTGCCAAGTGAACTCAGGCATCCACGCGAAGGCGCCAAGCAAAAGAGTATCCGCGTTGTGCCCACTCGGAATAAAAATCAACGCCGTCCCCATTATAGCCGGGCAGAGGGGGCCTAAGCGGATCTGAAACATCACGAAAAAGAACATGGCCACAAAAACCGCAGCGCCATAGATGCGCAGCCCGGGGACAAAACACATGATTCCGCCCAGGATCTGAAAAATCCAAGCCGATTGGTTCAGTGCCCAATAAAGCGGATGAGAGGCGCGGAGACGCTGGAACGCTTTGGGCAGGTAGCTCCACATAGGATTATTCAGGCCGATGTCCATGCCGTGGTTGGATGCATATCCGGAGGTCAGTTTGGAAATCCCAGCGGAGAGAAAGATCGTGGCAAGGTCCCATTGCAACATGAGTACGATCACGGGCCACGCTCGGCCGGCGGGGTTCGACAGAGCCAGGGCCGCGGTCATTCCCGCGCCCCAATACATCATGAATCCGGGTGCGCCCATCCCGCGAGCCAGACCACGCCAGCGCATAAAAATGAAATAGTAATAGCTGAAAAATAAATGGATGAGCGCGCTAAGGATAACGGCCTGACCGAAGAAAATTCCCGCAAGCGCACCTAGCCAAACGACCAGAATGACTGGAGCCAGAACGGGATTGTGCAAAACATTTACCTCTGGTCGGTCTTCACCATATCCAAGCCACTTCTCGCTCAAAAAGTACTGGCGCCAAGTCGGTAACACGAAAATCAAAGTCAGCAGGGACATGAGGGCATTGTACTGGATGATCCGAGCGGCCAACTCGGAATTCAGCTGAGGGAGAAACGATTCCATACCGAAATGCTCAGTTATAAAACATTCTTTGCCAATTGGTTTTTTTCCCCCAAAATCGAGCTATGTGCTCTATCTTCGGATTTACCGGAAAACCGGATCCAGATTCCCTGAACCGCATGGCTCAGTCTCAAGTGCATCGTGGTCCGGACGGTGATGGATTTTTTACGGATTCCGATATCTCCATGGGAATGAGACGTCTCGCGATTGTGGATGTCAGCGGCGGCCAACAGCCCGCATTCTCGCCGGATTCAAACATCGTCGCCTTTCAGAATGGAGAAATTTATAACCATGTCGAGCTGCGAGCGGAACTGGAGCGCGACGGCTGCAAATTTAGATCGGACCATTCCGATACTGAAGTTCTCCCTTTTCTGTTCGAACGAGATGGAATTGACTTCTTAGACAAGCTGAACGGAATGTTTGCAATTGCAATCTGGGACAAGCGAAGAAAATGTCTTCACCTAGTCCGCGATCGCATTGGGATCAAGCCCCTCTACTACACGGTTCAAAACGGCCAAATCTATTACGCATCCGAGATTAAAGCTCTTCTGATTCTGTCGAAAGTTCCCAAGGAACCCAACTTACCCGCACTTAAACATTACCTTACATTTAAAAATATCCCTTCGCCAGAAACGGCATTTGTAAACATCCATCAACTGCGTCCAGGCGAGAGACTTGAATTTAAGGATGGCAGTGTTCGGCTATTCAAGTGGTGGAGTCTCACTCCGAATGTTAGACAGGACATAAGTTTCGAAGAGGCCAGATGCGAAGTCAGGCGGCTATTAGAAGATAGCGTTCGACTGCAGATGAGAAGCGACGTGCCCATCGGATTTTATCTCTCTGGGGGAGTCGACAGCTCCGCAGTCGTCGCCATGGCGGCCGGTCTTGGAGCGAAAAACATAAAGACCTTTACTCTCACCTTTGCGGATGGAAATGAGGGGAAGACGGAAGACCGGGACTGCGCACAGCTAGTCGTGGATCGCTATAAAACGGATCATCACGAGCAAAATATAAAAAATAGCGATGTCTTGGAGCAGTTAAACGAAATTTCAAGGTGCTTTGCCGAGCCGTTCTCGGGAACGGTTTCCACATTCTTTCTCTCAGGCTTGATTAAGCGGCACGTGAAAGTGGCCCTTTCAGGCGACGGCGCCGACGAGCTGTTTGCGGCGTATCTGCCGCAACGTCTGGCGACCCCACTGGGAGTGCTACGAGAGCAAGTGGGAAGTGGGAGATCTCTGTCGCAGGCGTATGAGGTCAATCGCCTGGCGGCCTATGGCTTCTCTGAAGCGCAGTTAACTGAATATTTCGCGGACGGTGACGAAGTCCATCAGAGGATGTCCAACTACCTCTATGGCGATGCTGAAAAGGACGAGTTACTTAATGTAGCCGCTTGGAATGGGCCCTCCTTAAAAAGTAGTGATTTGATTGCAGGGCTCTATAGTAAATACGGCCAGATGGATTCTTTAAACCGCGCATTGGCGGTCGACTTTGAGTCCTTGCTGCCGGATCAGGTCCTCACCTTTGTAGACCGCCTGTCGATGTATCACTCCGTTGAAGTTCGGCCGCCGTTCTTGGACCACCGTATAGCCGAGTTTGCATTTTCGATTCCCGGTGGGATGAAGGTCAACACCGACGGGCGGGTCAAACACATACTTAAAGAGGCCGTCAAAGACCTTCTTCCCGATCGCATTCTGAATAGGCCCAAGGAGGGGTTTATCGCACCCACCAACTGGGTGCTGCGAGATCAGACCGCTTTCTTGAGAAAGCATCTCTCTCAAGAAAATTTGAAGAGACACGACCTGTTCAAATGGAAGGCGGTAGACGAAATGTTAACGACGTATCTCAAAGACCAGCGGCGCTTTGGTTATCGTCTGTGGAATTTGCTGATGTTTCAAATTTGGTGGGATCAGTTTTTCTCATGAGAGTAGGAGTAATCCAGAGCAATTACTTACCTTGGCGGGGCTATTTTGATTTCATAGCCTCCGTCGACCTATTTGTGATTTATGACGACGTTCAGTACACCAAAAATGATTGGCGTAACCGAAACCGTATACGGGTCGGCGAGAACAAGACCAAATGGATTTCGGTTCCGGTCCGACCGGGTAAGCTGTCAAAACTCATCAATGAAACACGGATTGATGGGTCTCAAAACTGGATCAGCAACCATAGCAACGCCTTCCAGGAGAACTACCGTCATGCGCCACACTTGCCTATGGCAATGGCTTTGATGTCGGACTGCCTTTCCTTGAAGAGCGATTTTCTTTCCCAGGTGAATGAATACGGAATTCGAAGAATTTGTGATTTTTTTAAGATTCAGACGGAAATTGTTCGTTCCGAAAAATTTAAACTCACTGGCGACCGCCAAACGAGACTCTTAAACCTACTCAAAACGGTTGGAGCGAATGTCTATCTTTCTGGTCCCTCCGCCAACGCATACTTAGACAAGAACCTTTTCGCCAAAAATGACATGACTCTCGAGTATAAATCTTATGACTATAAGCCCTATCCGCAGATACATGGAGGTTTCGAATCTTCCGTGACCGTCCTCGATTTGATTGCAAACCTGGGCAGTGAATCAACGACATACCTTCGCTCCCAATCCCCGAATGTAAAGGTCATATGATGGAAAAGCTCTCGATAGTCGCGTCACTGTATCGCTCTACACCCCATTTGCGAGAGTTCATCTCACGGATCAGCGCGAGTGCCGCATCACTCGAATGCTCTGTGGAGATCATTTTGGTCAATGACGGTTGTCCAGTGGATAGCTTGGCTTGCGCTCGTCAGCTACAGACCGAGTTCCCGGCCATCCAGATAGTCGAACTTACGCGAAACTTCGGGCACCACTTCGCCATGATGAGCGGCCTGCGGCAGGCCTCGGGCCAGTGGATTTATTTGACCGATGTCGACTTAGAGGAGCCACCTGAGATTCTGGCGGAATGTTGGGCCCGCCATTTGGAGGCCCCACATCTCGATTGGATTGTGGGCATAGATTCAAGGAAAAAGGGGAGCCTGATTTCCTCGGTATGGAGTCAGTCCTTCCATTACCTGTTCAATGCTATGAGCGAGACTCGATTGAGGAAAAACTTTTTAGTCTCGCGGCTTATGTCTCGCAGTTATGTCCAGTCCCTTATTCAAGTTCATGACCGCGTTCTCTTTATAGGCGGTGTCTGGGAGTGGGTTGGCTTTCGCAGTGGGTCTGTAAATGCAAAAAAACATCTTCTCCCCCATTCCAGCAATTATTCGTTAGCCAAAAAGGTAAAGTTGGCTGTGGACGCGATTACATCTTTCTCCGCACAGCCGCTCTTCATCATATTTCGAGTCGGCGTTGCCATAGCGGCGACCTCAACCTTGGCTTTGGCTATCCTTATCGGACTCAGGCTGACCCGGCCCGATTTCTTTCCGGGATGGGTATCGATCGTCGCGATCGCTCTGATTTTTCTTGGAGTCGCGCTCTCCTACATTGGGACGATCGGCATTTATTTGGCGGTTATTTTCACCGAATCGAAGGATCGGCCTCGCGTTATAGTTCGACAGACTCTACGCTTTTAGAGTCTGCTTAATATAGATGAAAAAACTGAAAAGTCTTTGGATTGTGAGCCTCTGGATTCTAGGTGTGTTTGCCGCGCATCAACTCGTTCAGCAGTTCTTGGTGTTACTAAAGGCCACCCAGTTCCCGATGGAGCTTGAGGCACGTGAAGGCAATATGTGGCTGATGGTCTTAATCCAAAAAGCGGGCTACAGCCTATATGATCATTCGGCCGCGGCCGTAACGGCGACCGTATATGGTCCCATCGATGCCCTGATCAAGTATTGGATCGCCTTAGCTCTCCCGTCTTTTGATTCGAACGAGGTCGTTCGATTTTTTGTGCCGGTCATGCCTCTTCTCTTGATCGCGTTATTTGCGGTGACGACCTTCCCCAATAGAAAGACATTCGTTCCGTTAGCTTTTATCTTTGCTTCGGTTGTGATGATCGGACTATTAAACCTTCTGGGTTACAATTTTTTGGCTGGAAAGCCCGATGTAACAGCTGGCGTTTTTTTAATAGCTCTCTTAATGGCGGGCACGCTCATTCTAAGATGGGATAAACCAAGCATTTGGGTCATCTTACTTTTCTCGTTAAGTCCCGCGCTTTGCGTTTTAACCAACACACGCCACGCTCCGGTGGCCGCGGCCGTTTGGCTCTATGTAATTGGCATAAAGTTTCTGTCGAATCGACCACTGAGCTTGAAACTCGTACTTTTTACCGCAATTGGGACGGCTCTTCTGGTGGGTACCATTGTCCTCGCACTGTTTGAGGGCGATGCCCTCCTGTTTTACAAACACTTTTACGGAGTCTTGATATCCGCTAAGGAAAGTGGGGCCTCCACTTTCCGCGACCATGTGGGCGAAATCCTGCCAGCTGAGATTTTAAGACAAAAGTTTCGCTGGGGCCCCTTGTTTCTTGGTCTTGCCTTTATTGTCGCATTCGTATGTCCACGCCAGTGGACCAAAAAAGAAATGGCGAGCGGCTTTATTACCCTGAGCTTGTGGCTTATAGCTTACGCCGGGATCACGGTACTTTATGAACTCAATATCGATGGCGGCGGAGTTCACTATTACAGCCCTCTCTTAATCGCGACTTGGTGGTGGGCCTCACAGACTTACTCAATATCCCAGCAGCGGTACAAGAACTGGATTCTGGCGGTGGGGATACTTGTCTACATGGGGACAATTCCCCGCTGGCAAATGATCTCATACTTTGACCAGCAATTTTCCACCTATCAGGAGCCGGCCAAGGCATTTCGAATGAAGCTGGCATCTCTATACGACAATGGGGAGCTGATGTCGGAAGGGTTTCACCTTTTTAAAAACGAAATGAAACAATCCTATATAGATAATGGCGACTCGGCCGAGCGTTTCTTGAAGACGGGATATTTCGGTGAGTCATTCGGCCGGACATCAGAGAAGTATTTTAACGCAGTCCTGGGTGGCCAATTCACATATTTTTTGGTGGACGGTCTACAGAGCGAAATCGTATCGGCCTATCTTAGAGACAACCGATTTATCGAGATCGCCCGGGCGCCAAGTTACTCAACTTGGCATGGGCCCGGAGGGTGCGTGGTCCGCGCTAACTGTACCATTCTGATGAGGAAGCCGTGAGTACCGGGACCTCACTTAAGGAGATGCTTAAAAGCGGCCAGAATTTGCCTCCGGTCCAGGCGAACGCGATCAGCTACCCGGCCGAGGACTTTCAAACTTTGTCCGTCTTAGAGCCGGAGCACTTTTGGTTTGTAAGCCGAAGGCATCAGATTTTGAAACTCTTAAAGCGATTTTCTAACCTGTCGGGCGATCCGATCTCCGGTCTCGACATAGGCTGTGGAACCGGCTTCACATCGGTTTGGCTGACCGAATTGGGAGTGCCAACATGGGGATTAGATGGCCACGATGGCTTCAAAAACTTTCAGAATTCAAATCGTGGCGCTGGGTTTTTGAGCGGCGACATTTTCTCAATACAACCATTGCCGGAGTTTGATTTTATTCTTCTGCTCGATGTGCTCGAGCACATTGCAGACGACAGGGCGTTCTTATCGCAGTCACTTAAATTTTTGCGGCCGGGGGGAATCGCGGTCGTCACTGTTCCCGCCCTCCAGTTTCTCTGGTCGCAAAATGATAAAATCGCCGGACACTACCGAAGGTACGACAAGACTTCGATGACGAAGCTGTTCTTGGACGTAAAAACGGTCGAAATTAAATGCCTACATTACTTTTTTGGTTCGACCCTTCCGCTATACTGGCTGTCACAAAAGTCAAGTTTGAAGCGTGAGGCCAAGCCTTCGGCATTCGTAAACCAAGTGCTAAAATTTGTTTTGCAGCTCGAGGGCCTTCTTTCCACATTTGGTGGACTCCCCATGGGAAGCTCACTTTTTGCCTGTGTTCAGAAACGCTAAGTTTCCGTTCGTCTCACACTGAGAAATCGTAGATTAGATTTTCATAGCTCAAAGTTTTGTACACGCCACTCGTCCACGGTCGCCCTCGGCCTCTGGTTTTAGGGCACAAGGGGTGCATTTAAAGGTGGTTAAATCGAAGATTCTCAAGGGGTAACAGTGGGATTGAATAAGGTTAAGGCCGGCATGGCCGTTGGAATTGTGGGGCTCTTAGCGGGCGTGTTTCAAAATTGTACGAACGCCAAATTCTCCGTCGTAAACGACGACTCGGTGGCCACACTGTGTGGAACACAATCGTGCTCGTTGAACCCGCTGACCCTAAAGCCCGCGGTCACCACAATTCTTCTGGCCTTGGGCGACGAGGCCAACAATCAGCTTGTGGGTAACCCTGTGAGTAACCAATATCTAGCCGAGACCGTGATTCGCTTCTCTTCGCCGAAAGTGAATCCCAAACTTCTCATTGTCCGAGCATTCGCCAACAATGGCGAAGACCCAGAGGATACCGTTTACGTGCAAAATTTGTTATCGCGCTATTCCGCCGATTTGATTGATGAGCCGGCCTCCGGCCTTCTTCCGGCCGACGTGGCAAACTATGATCTGATTTGGTTCAACAACCCTGGCTATCCTTTTAGCTCGCAGGTCAGCTTTGATACGCTGCTGACATTTGGCGGTGGCATAGTCCTTCAGGGTGACGACCTCTCCCGGTCCGACACCTTCTCACTTACTCCGTTGACCGGATTGAAATACATCGATAACGGCACCTCTGTGAAGTGTGGCGGTGTGAACTACCCTCATGACAATAATGGTGGGGAACAGTACCGGGTCAGCCTAAACCCGGCGAAGATTCAAGGGATCGACGCCTCAGCCATTCATTTCCGCTACGGCAATGATATCGACAATACCGAAATCGTAGATCCCTCAATTGAAGTTTTAGCTGTCGCGGTCGGCGGGCCAGCCTCTTGCGTGGAAGAGCGTCCGACTGTCGTGCGCCGCGAGCGCTAACCTGAGAGAATTTATTTACCGGAGATTCCGCAGGTATTAACCCCGAGGACGGAATAGAGGGGACAGTACCCAAATAATCCGGTCAAAACCGGCACGATTCCAATATAGCCGAACGGCGTTTGCGGACCGACAAAAGCGAGAGACAAAACGCCTAGTCCCACAACCACGCGGGCGATGCGGTCTACTTTTCCTGCATTGCACTTCATATAAACTCCTTTTTATTAAGTAAAACTCGCCTGACCGGTTCCGATCTCCTGGCCGTTGAGTTTTACATTGTAGTGAATTGGAATGACTTTGGCTAACATAGAGCTAACGCCGCAAAACTTTGTTTGAGACAATCGAACGGCTTCAAGAAGACGGTCCGAGGCCACATCCCCCTCTACCTCATAGGTAATCTGGGCGCCCAAAAAGACTACGGGCTGAACGCCAGTGCTGCTTTCAATATTCACATCCACTCGGAAAGTTCGGGGCATTTGTTTGTATTTTTTAAGAAGTGCGATCACGTCCATCGCAGTACAACCTCCGAGGCCCAATGCGACCAGCTCTTTCGGCGTGGCGGCTGCGTTCTTGCCCAATGGCGCCTTGGCGTCCATCCCGACTGAATTCCCGTCGGCTTGACCTTCGAATTTCATTCCATCCGACCAACTTAAATGTACTTGCATGATAAACCTCTATAAGCGGACGGTGCAAAAACCGCAGCTTGGACCCTTTTTCCCTTAGCGCGAAATAAACGGTGTAGGGGGGATTTTTCTCAAAATGCGGCGGACAAAGCGTCCTTTGGCTCGAGCCAATCTGTCCCAAACCGCAAAGCTTAAACCCGCCTATTTGCTTGCCTTTCGGGGTTGAATTGCCTATTTACTGGGCCTTCAGCGCGAACGTAGCTCAGCGGTAGAGCACACCCTTCACACGGGTGGGGCCACAGGTTCGATCCCTGTCGTTCGCACCAGATTTTCCTAACGCATCTTTGCAAACAGAAAACCCCACAGCCTCACATTCAGCGACCGGGGCAAAAACTTCGAAAAGAGAATCAAGACTTTGGACGGCAGGCCGAGTATCACAAAACGGCGATTCCGCTCGAAGGCGTCCACAATCTCGTCGGCTACCGACTCCGGTGATTGCAGGCCCTTGCCTTCGTTGAGCACCGCGACGCCGGCTGACTTTTGAAAGCCGGTTCGAGTTCCTGAAGGCGATAACGTGATGACCACGTTGCTCGCCCGCAGCTCTTCGGATAGCGCTTCCGACCAACTGACCATAAACGCTTTGCTGGCGGCGTAAACCGACATCCCCGGCAAAGGATTGTAGGCCGTGCTGCTGCCGATATTGATAATGGTGGAGCTATCGCGCTTTAACTGGCGAAGAAGGGCGCGGGTCAAAAGAACTGGCGCGAGATCGTTCACCTGTATGGTGAGCCGAATTTCTTCAGGCGTGGCCTCTTCGAGACTACGGCGAAACCCGACTCCGGCGTTGTTGACCAAGGCGGCCAGTCGCTCGTTTTTTACCCGGTTCACAACCTCGTCGACCGCAGTGGATGACGAAAAATCCGCGTAGATCACTTCGTGGTCCTTGAAATCACCCAGCGCATCTGTTTTTTTGTCGACCAGAATCAGCTTCCGACCCTTCTTACTTAACTTTTTGGCTAAAGCCAGGCCGATGCCGCTGTTCGCGCCGGTGATCAAGAACTTGCCCCCCGTTCGGGCATTGGTACTCACGATGTCGTCGACGCCTGACCAAAATGGAATGGGGTGAGTGAGCGAGAACTCGGTACAGAATGGCCGTTCATCGGCCCAAAGATAGCCGACCACGAGGTTGTTGAGGGCGATCGGAAGCTTATGGTGTAGCTTGCGAATGATCCAACCGACTCCCATCACCGGAATTTGAAAGGGTCTTTCTCCCCGCACCTTTTGGCCGATGGTGGCAAGGATTTCGCCTAAAGAAAGGGCTTCGGTCACTGCGAAGTAGGTTTTACCCTTGATCCCGTCATTGCTGATCGCGCGCGCCAGGGCTCTTGCAAAGTCTTTGACGTGAATCAACGAGACTTGGCCTGGAAAATTAAAGTGCAGCACTTTGGAGCCGCGACTGATCATGCTGACAAATTTATTAAGATGAGAGTTGGCGCGCATATTGGCGCCATAAATCCAGCCGGGCCTGAATATAGTGAAGGGTAGGCCGCTCGAGCGAATTGCATTCTCGGCATTGAGCTTAGATTGCCCATAGGCAGAGCGGGGATTTGGCGTACTTTTATCGGTGAGCGCGGCGACACAACGGTCACCCGGGGCCCGATCGGCGGCGCCGATACTGCTCACAAAAACAAGATTCTTGAGATTGCCGCTGCCCTTTAAAATTTGAATCAAAGTTTGTACCGGCACCAGATTATCGGCCGCCGCCTCTTGCGCGGTGGCAGAGAAACTGGCATTAGCGGCGATATGATAGACGTAATGCGCCTCTTGAATTTCAGCAGAGAAATCTGTCAGACGAGCGAGGTCGCCGCGCAAGACTTTGACGCGCTCATTGTCGGCAAACGAACTGGCGAGTGGTGAGCGCGTGAGCAGATAGAGTTTTTGAACTTTCGGCTGGCTGGTCAGCAGCTCGTCGACAAAAGCTTGCCCGACAAAGCCAGAGGCGCCTGTGATAAAAATGGTCATGTCCGAATGTTACAGGCGAGGTTAGCGTTTGCGCTAGAAATTTATACCATACGTATCGGATCCGTTTCGGTGCTAACAATCCTCCAATCTAAAAAATTCTCTTAAGGGGGGAACGAATGAGAAAGCTTATTCTCGTTGCTGCCATACTATGTGGCGTTTCGGCCAATGCGGCTAAAGTGGACTCGGCAACAGAACTCGAAAACTATCGTCTCGAACTAAAAACGGTCAGCAGTGCGCGTCTCTATAGCTATGCTGCAGATGCGATTGTACGCTCGACAGGAAATTGTTCGCTCAGCACGGTGCTGACCATCGGCGCGTTTGTGACCGATACAGTTCCTCTCACTAACCCAGTGGCCGAATGGTTGGGCAACTCCTCCAACCAACGCTATAGCACCTACAATACTCTCTGGAGCTGGGAAACTTTGGCCAACACCGGCCGTGGAGCCGTGGGTGGCGCCGGTATCGCCGCCTATGAAGCCGCCGAAGCGCTGGTCAAGTACGCCGCTGGCGAAGAGATCACATGGGAGCAGCTGAGCCAGGTTTACGCTTCGAGCTTTGCTGTGTCGGATGCCGTGTTCGGCCAAGAGAGCCGTTGCATGGTCAACCTCGCGAAGCTGACTATGGTTCGCGTGGAATGGCGCATCCGCGCGGGCGCCGCACCCTACACGCCCATGATGCAGCCTCGTTAGTAGTTGAGGGAGTACGGGCGGGACTTAATTCTAGCTCCCGCTCTTACTAAATTTTAGAGATTAAGAAACAACCCATTGCTAAGTATCTCAGCCCCGAGTTCACAAAAGTTCGAAGGGCGACTTCAGGCGTCCCGACCAGAGGATAGCCGTGCAGGTTGAAGCTGGTATTCATAACTCCACCCATCCCGGTCAGCGATTCGAAATGTTTTAAAATGGCGAACATGGAGGGGTTGTCATTCTGGCCAATCATTTGTGGACGAAGCGTTTTATCTTTTTGGTGAATCGCCGCTCTTAAATGGTCTTGAGCCAATTCAGTCGAGTCTACAGTGAGAATCATGTATCTCGAGGATTCGAGAGCCTTTTCCTTCACCAGATCCCAATCCAAAACATAACGTGGCCCCCAATCCATAAGAATAGTCGGCGCAAACGGCATCCAAAAATCTCGCATTTTGACCATATCGTTAACGGTATAAAAGCTGCGCATGTCACTTGCTTTAGCCAGAATGGCTCGATTGCAAAGTGACCTCGCTCCCCACTCGCCGCGACCATCGAAACGGGCGACGATCTGATTGTTTGCGAGTAGGTCCGCCGTTTTCTTTTCTATATTTTCCGTCTTCTCAATGTTTAAACCGCGTGCGTTCGGGGATTTTTCGAGAAAGGTCTCGAGTTCCGAACTCGGATACTGGATTCCCGTATACATCGTTCGGACCGGCGTGAGTTGAGTTTTCGCTTCGATAAATCGGCTGGCCGCTCCACCGATTCCTAGACTTTCGTCCCCGCATGAGGGCTGAAAAAAGGCGCGAGAGACCTGCGGGAGCCGGATTAGTTTTTGGTTCATCTTGACGTTCATAAAGACGCCGCCCGAAAGGGCGATGTTGGGAACGCCGGTTTTTTCGATGGCCGCTCGGGTAAGCTCGATTATGCGTTCCTCAAGCGTGTCTTGGACGGCGGCGGCGATGTTGTCGAATCGCTGCTCGTCGAAGATTCGCTTAAGTGCGGGCAGGGCCTCGGTCATGTCGACAGAGGACTCGAGTGTCAGACTTTGGGTATTTACCTGAATCAGATCCTTTAGCCGCTCGCTGATCTTGCGCCAGTATTTGTCGTCGGAAGAGTAGGCCGCCAGACCCATGACTTTGTACTCATGTTCGCCCGGCTTCATGCCTAAATACTGGGTTGTTAGCGCGTACAAATATCCGAGTGAGGCCGGATAAAAGGAGTGGGCGATCTTCTCGTAGGACCCAAGCAGCGGGTCGTACAAAAATATTTTTGAGCAGGAGTCCCCGCCGGCGCCATCCGCCGTAATAAGTAGACATTTTTCTTTGAGATGATCGAGACCGAAAAAGTAAACGGGTGTTATGGCGTGGCAGGTGTGGTGGTCGTAGAATGTGGTGCGAGCGTCCCGAAGATGGTAGCGGTCCGACAGGATTTGCTTTAACTGGGCTTCGGCCTTAAGAAACATTTTACGTCGCAGGAGGCCTCTGAACTTCAGTTTCGTCGCACTCGGTATGGGTCTGGCTATAAGGCTCATCGCTCGACGAAGGTTGGCCATGGCCCTTGCGGCGGGCAGGTCTTCGTAATTCACATTCTGGGTCGGCTCTGTGAAAAGATGAGCCATAAAGCCTTCGTGGGGAATTACAACCTCCGTGACGCCCTTAGGATCGTGGGTGCTTAAGAGATGTCCAACGGCTTGGTAAGGAAAGCCGGTATGGTTCTTCAGATTTGAGAACCGTTCCTCGTGATGGTATTCGATGCAACGCCCGTCTTCAAACAAACCCGCCGTGGCGTTGTGTCCTGGATGTATAGCAAGAATCTTCATACTCAGAGAATAGATCTTAAATTAGAAGGGCTCAACCGGGCTTAATCTGGGCGGACGAAGGTGGGGCTGGACGTGCCGAAAAAGACTCGAGCTATGCGACAATGGAAGCAATGGATGACCTGATCACGTTTCCGACCGTCATGCCACTTTCGCGGGCCCATAAGGTTCTTGAAAATCTTTATCTCGGCGCACCCGGGGATTATCTCCTGTACTTTTCCCGCGATCAGTTGCCTAAGGTCGAAGACATCTTCGACATTATTATTTTCACCCATGGTATCAAACCGGTGTATTTCAAATATGTCATATCTTCGCCGAGCGTTTGGAGCGGTTCACCGGAACAGCGGCTAAGAGTGGAAAAAGCAGTTAAGAAGATTTCAAAAGTGGCGAGCTAACTTTTCGCCCTCGCCACCAAAGCATCGCGAGGATAACGGATTGGATCCCGACCGCGAGGTTCAGATAGGTATGCATAGAAAAGCCGCCTATGAACTGCAGAATTCCTTCCAAGCAGATGAGTGACACAAGCACCAAAGCAACTCGCTCCCTGCCCTTTGCTGCGTAATCCTGAACAAATATAAACAGCGTCGCCATAAGAGCCATCTGGAGGCTCGATGTTAAGACGGTCATCTGAGCGGGCGCTTCCGACCAACCTAGGAGGTGGAGGCTCAGGAGGGGCGAGACCAATGTGATAGCGCCGCTAATGACTAGAGCGGCGCCAAGAAGATGAGGAATGTAAGGCTCTAGTTTACGGGTATTGCCGTGGATTTGCCGGGGTAGCAGCCACTGGGCCAGAATAAAAATCAAAAAATATAAGGCCCGCGAGAACAGCGTGGCCCGCACGAATTCGGCGAACTCTGCGTCTGGCTGAGTGTGGCTTAATATTATGATATCGAACTGAGGAAAAGCGACGGTCGCCAGCGAAAGAACGGCGGGTGCAAGCCAAGTGGGTCTCGACTGAATCTTCGCGACTTCTTGCGCGGACCATAGAAAATAAGTGCTGAACCACAGCGCGGGCAGATAGGCGCCGAAGAGCGCAAAGGAATATCGGTCCAGATTATCCACATTGCCGATCGGCAATAGGGCAATTCCCAATTTAAAAAGTGCGAGGGTAAAGCCCGCGACTGCGAGGGCTCCAAATGCCAATCGAACTTGGATTTGGCCGCTCAGCCAGCCAAAAACAGTCGTGAAGACAATCAGCGCACCGGCACGGCCGGCTGAGAGATCACTGGGCTCCTGAAGCCAATAAATAACGGCCGCGAGGTAGGCCAAATTAGTCACAACTAGAGCCAATCGGATATTTCTAAGGCGGGCGGGCCAAAAGTTGCTGGCGTACTGAAGAAAACCACCCGCCGCGAGTAGAATCGATAGATTGGCTAACCAACCATTAAAATTCGCATAACTCTCGGCCGAGAGATTCTTTCCTGCCACCACTTGAAATAAGTAATTGAGAAGTCCGGCCCCTAGACCCGAAACAATAAAAACGGCGGCACTGTGGACGTCCTTCTTTTTACCGACCAAGTCCCTCTTCCCTCATCAAGCGATCGAATATTTTGGGCCATGCGAACTCTTGACCCAACTGGAGCGCGGCCTGGCGTGTTTTGACATAGACTTGATCATCACGCCACAGTTCCAAAATCTTAAGGGCGAAATCCTCGGGCGTAAAAGCAGCAATTGCACCCGCCCCCTTCTCCGCCAGTTCTTTTGCAATTGGAGGTACGTCGGTGGTGATGATGGGTAGGCTGCATCCGAGGTAGACTTTGATTTTTGAAGGGTCGGCGAATTTAGAGAAATTGTCTTCAAGCGTGGGATCGTAAGGGGCAAGGCCCACGCCACATCCGGCCATGAATTTCTCTAGATCTAGGGTGTCCGGTATTGAACCCTTAAAAATCACCTTCTCCTGAAGCCCAAGCTGGTGTGCCCGTTCGCGGAGATGATCCGTTTGGCCAGGGCCGACAAAAATAATGCGAAAGTCGTCCGTCTTTTCGGCCAGCCGTGCAGCCACATCCAATAACAAGTCAGCGCGAACGTTCTTTGCATTGGGATTGCCGACAAAAACGAGATCGGTTTTCCGAAAAGGGATCTCGCCGTGTTGAAAGGTAATATGGGAGTTGTTTCCCATTGGGGCGATTCGATAATTCACTTCCGAAAGTTTAAACCGGCCGTCTTTTTCACGCCCTTCCAGCATGGCCAGGCTCATGGTCCATACGGAATCGGCCCTCCGGGCGATCAGCCGGTCCAAAAAAACATAGAGTTTCTCGACCGGACCAATGGTGAAACGTGTGGGCGAGTAATCGACCACTAGGTAGGAGAACGATTTGACCAAACCCAGTTTACGAAGAATGAGGGCCGCAAGTCCGTTCAAGTTGTTCGTCGCTAAAACGAAGTCCGCCCCAGCCACATGCCACCAACCGAAAATAAGAGTCCAGGCAAAGTCTTTTGCGAAGGATAAGAGTTGTGGCTGGTAGAACCGAAACACGCTTCTCTTTCGCGAGATCAAATTTCCGGCCTTCCATTTTTCCACCCAGATGGATTTTGAATAGGAATGAAAGAAGGGGAACTTGATATAGACCAGGTCTGCCCCGCTCTTATGAAGGTACACGGCGAAGTTCTCAGGAAAGCCTGTGGCTCCCTCGACTTCGTGAGATAGAAATGCGAACTTGACGTTCTTTAGGCCCATTTGACCTTTCTATTCTACACGTCAATAATGTAAGGATAATCTACGAGGAAATTTCAGGATGAAAGTCTTGGTTACCGGAGGAATGGGCTACATAGGGGCAACCCTGATTCCCATGCTTCTTGATGAAGGATTCGAAGTTACGGCCCTCGATAACATGATGTATCGGCAGACCCCGCTACTGGATCGATGCTGGCACCCCAAGCTCAAAGTTGTGAAGGGCGACGTTCGTGACTCTTCGCTGTTAAAAAAAGAATTGGCGACAGCGGACGTACTCTTGCCCTTGGCCTGTCTGACCGGCGCTCCCGCATGCGCGAAAGATCCGGGGGCCGCGGTTGAAATCGGCAAAACCTCCGTTGTCGAAATGTTAAAGGCCAAATCGAAGGATCAGCTCCTCATCTACCCCTGCACGAACAGCGGCTATGGTATCGGTCAAAATGGTGCGGAATGCGATGAAGACTCACCCTTAGAGCCGGTTTCGCTCTACGGCAAACTCAAAGTGGAAGCCGAGACGGCCCTGCTGGAGAGCGGGGAGGCGGTGACCTTTCGTTTTGCTACGGTGTTCGGAGCCAGTCCGCGTATGCGCTTGGATCTTTTGGTCAATGACTTTACGTACCGAGCAGTCAACGACCGCTTCGTAGTTCTGTTCGAAGCTCACTTTAAACGCAATTATCTCCACGTTCGGGATGCGGCCGGTGCCTTTATCCACACCATTCGCAACTATGGAAAAATGAAGGGCCGTCCCTACAACGTGGGCCTAAGCGACGCCAATCTGAGCAAGATGGAATTGTGCGAGACGATCCGTAAGCATTTGCCTGATTTTCACATCCTGGTTTCGGATGTGGGCGAGGATCCTGATAAAAGGGATTACGTGATCTCCAACAAACGCATCGAGGCGACAGGCTACAAAACCCGACACTCCCTTTCGGATGGCATTCAAGAGTTGATTAAGTGCTTTCAAATCATAAAACGAACCGAACACTCTAACGTTTAGGCGGCCATGGAATTCTGGCGTGGAAAAAAAGTGTTAGTGACCGGCGGGGCTGGGTTTATCGGCTCTCATCTTTCGGAACGTTTGGTTCAATTGGGAGCCCGAGTTCGCGTCGTGGACAATCTCGTTCGCGGAAGACTAGAGAATCTGGCCTCTGTAGCGGATGCCGTGGAATTTATAAAAGGCGATCTGACTTCGGAAGAGATGGCCAATCGGGCTTGCGCGGGGATGGAGATCGTCTTTCACCTGGCGTCTAAGGTCGGAGGAATTGGTTATTACCTCAAGTGTCCGGCCGAAGTTTATGAGAACAACCTGATCATGGACGCTCATGTATTTAAGGCCGCTCGTTTGGCGGGTTGTTTGCGGTTTTTGTTTTCGAGCAGTGCTCATGTTTATCCCAAACACCTGCAGAGTGAGTATGATTCTCCCCCGTTGAAAGAGGCGGCCGCCTATCCGGCCAATCCGGCCATTTCGTACGGCTGGGCTAAGCTGGCGACGGAGCGGCTGATTCAGTATCAAAACGAAGAGAAGACGACGATGCAGACCGCGATCGTAAGAATCGTGGGTGCCTTTGGTGAGCGGCAGGATTTTGGTTTGGACACGGGATCCGTAATCCCCGTGTTTTGCCGCCGAGCCATTGAATTTCCCGGACGATCTCCGTTTACGATGCTGGGGAAGGGTAACGAAACGAGATCCTACTGTTATGTGGGCGACGTGGTGGAAGGGATGATCCAATGTGTTCTCCGGCTCAGCGTCGTTCAGAAAATCCCACCTATAAATTTGGGCACGGAGGGCCGCGTGAGCATTCTCGAGGTGGCCAAGCTGGTGATCGGCCTTTCAGGCAAGGAGATCGGAATTGAGCACCTGCCCGCAATGGAGAGCGGAATAAAAGGGCAGGCCGTGGATATGAGCCGAGCGAAGGTCGAGATCCCGGAGTGGTCGGCCAAAGTGAGTTTGCGCGACGGAATTCTAAAGGCTTACCGAGATATCGAATTGCGGCTTCGCCGCGGAGGAGAATAGGGCGTGGTCATTGTACAAACTCCTCTTAGGATCTCGTTCTTCGGCGGCGGCACAGACTACCCGGTCTGGTATCGCGAGCATGGCGGTTCGGTTCTGGCGACTTCAATCGATAAGTATATTTACATCCAGTGCCGGAAGCTGAATGCATTTCATGATCACAAACATCGCATTATTTATTCAAAAATGGAGGACGTGCGCGAGATCGACGAAATCGTCCACCCGGCCGTGCGCGAAGTTTTTCGCCACATGAATATTACGGACGGTATCGAGATGCACCACGACTCGGACCTACCGGCTCGCTCGGGGATGGGCTCGAGTTCCAGTTTCGTGGTCGGTCTTCTCCATGCCTTGCATGCCTTACGTGGAGAAATGTTGGACAAAACCGCCTTAGCCAAAGAGGCGATTCATATTGAGCACAATCTGATCAAAGAGAATGTCGGAATTCAGGATCAGATCATGGCGGCTTTTGGTGGGTTTAACCTACTCAAGTTTGAAACGGATGGAACATTTAGCGTTCAACCGGTGGCCTTGAAGAAAGAAAGACTGAACGACCTTCGATCCCATATGATGCTATTTTTTACCGGGATCAAGAGAGTCGCCTCAGAAGTGGCGGCTGAGCAAATTCGCAACACCCCCGACCGCGCAAAAGAGTTGAGCGAAATGCGAAAAATGGTGGATGAAGGCTTTAAAGTTATTACGGGTTCAGCGCCTATTTCAGAGTTGGGCCAACTTATGCACGAAAACTGGCGGCTCAAGCGCAGTTTGAGTCAAAAGATCACAAATCCTGTGATCGACGAGCTATATGAAGCGGCTATGCAGGCGGGCGCGGTGGGCGGCAAACTGCTTGGGGCCGGTGGCGGCGGCTTTGTCATGATGATCGTGCCTCCAGATCGGCAGCAGGCGGTTCTGAAGCGGCTCCCCAAGGTTATCCATATTCCCTTTGCGTTTGAGAATTTGGGCAGCAATATCATTTTCTTTAGAGAGCAGGCGGCCTAGTTGTCTGGCTTAAGATCCACACTACTGGTTATCGCCGGTCTGTTACTACTTGGATCTCTTTATCTCTCTCCAGGCCCGAAGGCTTTATTAGAAGGCCGGGTAGACGTCGTCATGAGCGACGGCTCCGATCCCATGACCCTGCCTTATTTCTACGACCGGCTAGTTCAAATTTGGCAAGAGAATCCAAGCGACCTGATGTACGGCGCGGTCTATGACCGCGCTGGCGACGGTGATCGAGGCGTCGCCTACTGGGTTCCCTGGTCCGAACGTTGGCTGGTGATTTTTTATTCCTATTTTTTTCCCGTCGAGCAGCTGTCGACCGCATTGATCTGGACCCTATTGATCGCCAACGGACTCGCGATGTACCTCCTCGCTCGCTTTCTCGGCTGGAACGGTCTGCTTGCTTTTGGCCTTGCTGTGGCTTGGGCCTTCAATTGTTACACAAGGGCACGTGCGAAGGTGCACGGCGGTCTGACCGGCACCTTTCACCTTCCGCTCATCTTTTTAGGATTGCTCTTGGTGGCGAGAGGACGCTCCTTTCGATCCGCGGGAGCGGCGGCGGCCGTCTTTCTGGTGGCGGCTTCAGCGGCGCACTACTACCTGGTTACAACAGTTTTTCTGGCGCCAGTTTTTTTGGTTTTCTTCTTTATTCAACCGGAAGTGCGAAAAGAATGGCGAGTCAAAATTACCCGCCTGTTCCTTGCGGCGCTTCCCGCAATTCTGTTCCTCGGATTTCATCGCTTCACGCCTGTTCCCAGCGATGCCCGCATGACCGCGGATCAATCCATGAACAACGAATGGTTACAATCAGATGAGATTTCTCCATATCTTAAGGTCTTCCATGCGTCGCCCATCGATTATCTAGCTGGAGATATCAGCCTCGGGGAACAGGCCTTGGACTGGAATCCTATTCGCGGATGGATCGGTGACCGGATTTTAGCGAACCTGGGTTCGAGCAATGCCCATGAGCGAACCAATGGCATTCGGTGGACCATTCTCCTGGCCTTTCTGGTGGGCCTTTTTGTGGTTCTGCGCGACCGAGGTAAGAAAAATCGCGAGGCCCGCTGGATGGCCGGTTTCTTTTTCGCGTTTGCCCTTTTTATGTTCTGGATGTCCTTGGGTCCCGAGGCGCCGATTCCGGCGTTGAGCCCTGCTTACTGGCTGTATTCCTTCGATCATCATGTTCGCGTTTCATCCCGAGCGGCTATTGGCGTCCACTTTGCCATGCTTATGGTCACCGGCGTCTACCTGTCGCGAGCGCGGTGGTTTGGGGGTAAGTGGATTCCAGCCGTTTTTGTTCTATTGATGATTGTCGATTATTTTCCGCTGCAGAAGATGCCAATGGCCATTGTACGACCGGCGTTTGCGCAGCTCGATCGATCTTTAGGATCCTGCGGCCCGGGGATGTTCTTTCCGTATATCAACCAATGGAACACGCCGACCGAGCATTATGCTCATATTCAGCGCATGCGTGGCAGCGATTGTTCAATATTAAATTCCATGAATGATCCACAAAAGGTCAGGCTTCTGGGGAACAGCTTTCCTCCGAGTGAGCGCTACCTAGGGGATTTGACGAATAATCCTGCACATG
>JALHOQ010000016.1 GCA_022842925.1 Bdellovibrionales bacterium | reverse complement strand
CGCTGGCCACAGTCGTGGAGCCTCAATCGTACAATACTACCTTGAGATGTCGCCTGAAGGAATCGAATCGGCCGTCGCCGCAGGGTACTCGGTGATGAGCCCATCTCGCCAAAGAGAGTACACCCGAATTAGGGGCGAAGGCTTTCATGCGGCGGCCACCAAGTATGAACAAAGATATCCCGGGGACCGCGCCCGACTGGAAAATCTTCGTCAAAGGTTAGATAACTCGCGAGTGTGCTGGAATCTTTTTGACGGCCGAACTCTTTGCGGCGGCATAGCGGTCGACGTATTGAGCTCCCTACTTGCACGTTACGATCTTTGGAATCAGCTGCATACAATGATTCTGCAAATGTCGGATCTGAACTATGCTCAGCAGGTGATCAATTCCATGCTGATGCAAAATGTAATTGTCGCTCAAACGGGATATGTGCTTGGTACGCAAGGTCGAGATTTTGCCTCTATGAGCAAGGCCGACATCCTTAGCCTTAAGCAGCTAGGAGATCCGATTTATCAAGATACCTTGCTCAGCGAAATTCGCTTGATGGCGGACGGGATAATTCCCATTTCCCCCTATGATTGGGCGTCCGATGTCGACAATCTCGATTATGACAAGGTGAGGGCCGGCTTGCGCGAACACAATATAGATTATTTCCTTTTTTCCTCGGAACATGATCCAATCGCCCCACCTACGATGTATGCCGATCAGGTTCAGATTCTCGGTTCAGAGGTTGTTTACAAGAATCTTTCAAATGCGGGACATGAGGCGTTCTTTTTTAGTCCTGAGGTCGCACGAGCCATTCTAAAGCCCACAGAGAACAAATGCGAATCCACTCTTGTCAGCGGTGTGGGCTCTCGACCACTCACGGCGTTGTGACTTTTTGCGGAGAATCTTCAGTGTCGAGATTCTGCGGAACCAATTTAGGAATGCTGTAGCTGAACTGTCTCATTAATTCAGTTGTTAGAGTCGGATCAGCCACAAGAGCCTCTTTTGAATAGCCAAAGCTTTGCGACAAGCTACTGTAAATCTCTTCGGGACTCATGGGCTTGGATAAATGGATGTCTATAGTTTTATTTTTCTTAGCGAGGGCTTCACTAAAAAACCAAATGACTCGTTCCTTGTCGCCGCCGCCAAAGCGTTTGCGGTTTCTATAAAAACCTTCACTGTTCACGCTGTCTACGTTTGCAAATACAATGTCCGCTTTACCAAGCCGAGCTAAATTCAAAAAGCCGTCTTGCCATGAATTTGGCGCATCATAAACACTGGCTGGATAATGGCCTCCATCATTGTTGATCGACGCTACGTGACCCGCAGGAAATATAATGAGGGCTCCGCCAGCTCTTAGAACCCTTGATGAGGTTCGATTCCACGAGGAGTTAAAGGCTTTCACTTCCGCCATTTTCGACTCATAAAGTGGATCCGATTCTTTCGGTTTGTTGATCTCAACTGGGATTGCTGTGCCCCACTTATGTGCATCGCCGAAAACTGCATGGGGTAAGAGCTTTTCAATCCAGCGAGCCAAAAAGAGAAGCGAGGGACTGCCTTGTCGTGCTAGTCCTGCCATGTATTGTAGAGCCAGGCCGTCGGCAATTCCGAGATGGTGGTTGGCCACAATGATCAGAGGCCTACCGGTATTCAATGCCTCTAAATTCATTTTATTGTAACGTACCGAAATTCCTATTTCCGCCAAGCCCATTTCGCCAAAGTTACGGTATTTTAAATAGCGGCCCGTTGTCTTGAGATCTTCGTTTTGTTTGAGGTACTTGGGGAGCCCTTTGAAGGCGGCCATTAGATCTAAGGTTTTATCAACAGCCTTCCGGCTTACCCATTGCATCAGAGATTCCGAAGAGATTCTCTCTGCGGCTTTCGCAGCGGTACTGGATTTTGAAATAAGCAATGGGTCCTCGCAGTGGTCAGAACGGTCGTGCGCGAGAGTCATCTGACAAACAAGAATCAACTGAATGAAGAAACAGCGTTTTAAAAATTGGGGCATAAGTGGTTTTAGGTCCAATACCGTAGAAGTTCCTCTAAAGCAAAAAAAGGTTTTTCAAGGGGTCACACAGAGCAAGCTCGATACCAGCTTAATGTAGCTCATAAAGGACAGAGGGGGAGATGGAGTCGTTGCGGGGTCAAAAAGTGGCAAAACGGTGACGTCGGCCGGCTAGGGGTCTCGAGCCATCTGGCCCGCCATTTAACGCCCCGTAATTGCATCTCCGACAATGTCCGTATCCCGGACTGGTGGGGTATAGACTTCCGCAATTGAGGCACGCTCAAATTCCGCAAGCTCAGAGCGGAGGTCACTCACATTCGCGTTCCAAAACCCGGTGTTTCGCGAGTCTTGGCAAGCATCGAGCGAACTCACTTCACCTCGGGCACGTTTGCCTAAGAGATCATAATAAGTAGGATCCTGATTCGGATTTATGGTCGAAACGATTCCTCCGTATACCCACTTGCCATTCTCCTTACACAGCACGGCCGACCCTGAGTCGCCAAAGCAACCTTTGCCGTGCTGAATTCCTTGAGTTTCTCTCGTGCGAGAAAAGTCCACCCACAGCGCCGGATACCGACCGTGCTGTTTAATATTGTTTACTGGCACGATCTTTGGGCATTGGGCCGTGACCGCCGAAGCCGCTGGACCTTGTCCGTCTTGATTTATCACCCCATAGCCGACCATAAATGCGGCTGGCAAGGCTGAGCGTTGAACTGATCGGCCTGCGCTTTTGAGAGCGCCCAATAAGCCACCATAACCGGCCGATGGCTCCCGAGGGGCGTCACACCCCGTGCTGGCTAAGGGCGGAAAGTTAATATCCGTTGGTATATCGACTCGGTCGGCAAGGCGAGCCATGGCACCGTCGATTTTCTCGTTATATTTCCCGTGCGGCGCTAAGAGCGGGACAGTTCGAGTCTTGCCTTCATGATCAGCCAGGATCGCGCGAAATCTTAAGCCCTTTTCCGGCGCCGAGGCCCCGAATTTTAGAAAGCAATGGCCCGCACTCCCAATCGTGTTTGGGTCTTTGCGAAATCCCGAGCACGAGCTCACGACCTGCCCGCTGGCATTTACCGTTTCAATTTTAACGGAAAGATAATAGGCCATACGGCGAATTTCTTGGCTTTCTTTGGAGACCAAATCCTGTTTTCGTAGTGCTTCTGGATCCCGTTCAAAATCGCTGGGGCTACAGACCTGACTGCCCCCAAGCTTAGAGGCAATGCGCTCTCGCTCGGAGCCCTGACCTTGGGCCGGAAGAGCGAATAAAATAAAACTAGATAGAATGAACCGGGAGTGTCTCATTCCTCCAGTTTGACACGAGATTATTCGAGACCAAAGCAGCCCCGGGTTCTCCGTCTCAAATTGAGACAACGTCGCGAATCAACGTGCGGTAAAAAATCTTACAAGCCAAGTCCCGACGAGCTTGCGCCGAGGCTATCTGGTGTTGTGGTCAGCAGCGGGTCGGAAAATGCAGGCTCAGAAGTGGCTTCAACCTGCGGAACCGCATTCACTTCTTCGTTTGATTGAGAGCGGCAGCCGGCTGTGAATGCCATCGCCAAAATGAGAATTGCGGGTACAAAAGATAGATGCTTCATGATTCCTCCTGCAGAAATGGTAAAGCACGGCTCGTGCCGAAAAAATTTCCATCTAGACGGCCTCAGTTCGTACTGAGATGCGTTCGTTAGAACCTAGACGAGTATGTTTGCCCCGATTTTAAAAATGGCGCCAATCGAGGGAACTGAACTGTGAATGGCTTAAAACAAAAGCCTGTGTGGCGGCGAGATCCTCGTCGCCGGCCCCTGGAGCGTTCGGAGAATGGGAGCGCTGCCACTTGTTCAGCCAAGCTTGGCCAAGAGGATTTTCTAGATCCTCCAGTCGGACGCTGGCCTGCGTGGTTTCATCTTTCGATCCCGTTGCGACTCCGGTTCCGACGAAAAAACCAGACAGAAGCATTCCGACCCGAATCGGGGTGGCGCGACTGTAGGTGAAAAGCATTCCGGTCGGACTGCATTTTTCGCGAACCTTTGCAAAAACACTTGGCAGCCACATCTCTTGGTTTTTTTTAAAGGAATAAGGGTCGTAAAAAATAACGTCGGCCCGAGTGACTTCGCGATCAATCAGACTCACAAAATCGCCGTGCCGAAGTTCCCACGCGATTCCGTCTTCGATCCATTGGCCAGTCTGGAGAATGGATCGGACGGCCGATCCAAAGCCTTTGAAATGCGGAAAGTGATGGGCGTTATCCAGTGCGAACTGAAGCAGTCCAAGATCGCGCTCAAAGCTGACGAGGCGCAGAGGTCGACGGGATTCTAACGCGCGGGCACAATGAAGAGCGGCAAGAGCATTGGCCGCGGCGCCCAAGCCCACATCAAAAATCACCAGCTCAGAGGACTTGAGCTCACTTAGGCGCCGCCGCAGATGAGACTGTTCGATATAGAGGGAGTTGGCCTCCACCCAAGGACCGACCGGATTGTGCATGATTTCTTGCGAGATATTGTCGCGAATGGAGAGCGCGCCCATCCGGGTGGTCACGACTTCAAATTGGAGGGGACGATTCGGCTCTTCCATTCGCGGCTGAGACTGCTACGGATCAGTGGGGCCAAGCAAGCGCTATTTTAATTCATAGAGAAGCGAGCGCGCCGTTGCTTTAAGCGTTCTTCTCTCTGGGGCTTGTCGATCGTAATCACTCCCTTGAGAATGTCGGCCTGGAGATCCGAATATTGATCGTAGATCAACGTGGCGAGTGACATAACGGCGACTTCAGACATTCTGCCGATCTTGATGCCGAGTAAAACCCCGCCTTGATTGCCCATAACGGAATGAAACAAGTAACCCTTTGGACCAATCAGAGCCAACGTTGAACCGCCGCCTAAAACCATTGTAAACTGGGGTTCAATCGGATCATTTTTGCGATGATTCACCACGAACGTAAAGGCCTCAACGGAGGCTCCCAAGCTTAGAATCGATATTGCGGGAGCTTTTGCGCCCGATGCCAATAAACCGAACGTTCGAGTAAAATATACGTTGCCTAAAAGCGTGCTGCACGCGGCGATTTCGCCTTTAACGGCAAAGCTTACCGACACGCCAACGCAGAAGAGCGCGGTGATTCGATGTTGCTCCCGACCGAAAATGTCATCTCCGAACAAGAGATCAAATCCAACCTTGGTCGGCTGGGTCATTTTCGTCTCATAGTTTTCAATCTGAAGCTGAATCTGCTGTTTCTGTTCCTCAGATAGTCGGTCGCCGACCGCCTCTTCTAGAGCTGTAACAACGTTGCCCTCAGCCGTGAGAGGGGAAGGACGCACTTGAGGCGGGACTGTAAGTCCGTAAGAGCTAAAGGACACGCTGAGCGCTACAAAGGCAAAAATCATTCGCATAGAGAAACCCTTTCGATTTGTTGTCACGGGGATGGGTCGCAAGAAAAATGCCACTCAGTTGCTTCCGTTGAGCGGTCGGGATAGTTAGCCTCGTCGCAACGACTGTATGATCTGATCGAGCTTGCCTAAGAAGTTTGAGCGGGCTTTTTTATCCATCGGGGAGGGGCCGCCTCGCATTTCGCCCATATGTCTTAAGTTCTGCATCAGTTCGCGATTGGCCACGGCCATGCCGACATTGTCCTCGGTAAACTCGTTGCCCTTTGGTCCTAAGACGCGGGTTTTCTTTTTCACGCAGCGCTCGGCCAATAGAATGTCCGAGGTGACCACGATGTCTTGTGGGGTGACTTGCTCGACAATCCAGTCGTCGGCCGCATCAAACCCGCCTGAGACCACTCTCATTTCAATCAATGGGTCGACTGGAATATTCTGATATTTGTTCGCGACGACAAAAACCTTAATCTTGTAACGGGCGGCGACCTTGAAGACCTCGTCTTTGACCGGGCAGCCATCCGCATCGATATAAACTTGAATCACAACGCTCCTGGCTATTGTGGCGGAGGAGCGATGTAGTTTGTTGCGCCCGGGATGCGCCAGCCGTTGGCCAGAATGTTGGTTAAAGCCGCGCCGTTGGCGGCCCATCCTGAATTGCTCACAACACCGCAGTTTGAATCTGCTGGAGGATTCATTTGCGCGACGCGCTTCCAGGCCACCGTCAGGGCAATTTCGGTACGCGGGCCTTGGTAGTATTTAAACTCCATCGGTATGCGAGAAACATCATCGATGTAGATCGCCTGGGAAGCACACGCCATCGTAGTGGGATGATCGCCATCGTTGTTAATGAGAGCCGAATAGTTCGCATTCATGGGATTGGACTTGTAGCTCAAAATGGATCCATCATCCGAAATGGTCGCGAATTGGTACCAACCTGGTTGATCCACGAGCGGATCCAGTTTGAACACAGTTTTTAAGCGGAAGGCAAAGTATTCGAAGAGCGGTTGACCTAAATTGTTCACCACCATCCCGCCGCCGTTGACCGGGAATCCTTGATTGAAGGATCGTGTGGGTACGTTAATTGAGGAAAGATTGAGAAGTGCATCGACCCGAATTCCGTACTGATAGTAAAACTCAACGGATTTATTAGATAAAGCCTGGAATTCGCCAATTCGCTGCGAATTTAAATAGTAGATGTCACCGATCAAACCGCCGTTACAGAGCATGGAGTTTTGCGGCGAGAAGGGATCGCAAACCGCCGGTCGCGAAGTCACTTGGAAGGAGACAACCTCGATGGCCTGATTGCCGACGTTGTCGCGCGCGACAATCTGAAAGGTGTAGTTGCCCATGGCGAGCGGGCCCACTGGGCGCGTCGCCATTGCCGGGCAATCGGCGACAGTGGTGCCCAGACCGCACTGCACTTGGGCCAAGCCGCTGGCCACATCAATGACTTCGTACTGGATATTGGCCACTTCACCTTCTTTAAAGGTCGCCGGCGCTGAAATAATTCGGATCAAGGGCGGGGTTCGGTCGATATTCCAGCTGCGAGTTGCCGGTAGCGAAATATTTCCGGCGCGATCGATGGCCCGAACGAAAAAGGTGTGACCTCCGTCCATCAAATTCTGTAGCAGGTGCGGGGATGAGCAGGTGCCATAAACTCCGGAGTCCAAGCGGCACTCATAGGTGACCGGCCCGAGATTGTCCGTGCCGGTGAAGGCGAGCGAGGCACTTAACGAATTCGTGTAAGGGTTAGGTCCTTGGGTGATTTGCACTTGAGGTGGAGTGAGGTCAACCGTCCACGGGCGTGTCGCCACCGCTTGATTGCCGGCGTTGTCCGTCACTCGAACATTTAAAGTGTGCACGCCCTCAGCGAGGCCAGTAAAGGACTGACCAGAGGCGGGGCATGCGACGTAATTGGCACCGTCAATTCGGCATTCGATGGTTCTTACGCCACTGCCGCTGTCCGCGGCGGTCCACGCGAATGTGGCCATCGTCTGGTTACTGTAGTCGGGCGGTCCTTGGGTGATTTGGACGGTCGGATTAGTTAAGTCGATTAACCACTGGTATCGAATCGGGGCGGAGAAGTTTCCCGCCGAATCACGGCCGCGAACCTCGAAGGAATGGGTGCCTTCACTCAGTCCAGTTAACTGGCGCGGCGACGTGCAACTGGCAAACGCACCGCCGTCAAGGCGGCATTCAAACATATTGATCGGCTGCCCGTCGTCCATTCCCACGAACGCGAACGTCGCGCTCGAAGAGTTATTCACCGGCAATGGAACTTGAGTGAACTGGACGGTAGGGGCTGTTAGATCCACTGTCCAAGAGGTGTCCACGGTCGCCGACTGATTTCCGGCGAGGTCGGTGGCATAAACATAAAATTGATGGGCGCCCTGAGCTAAGGCCGTTAGTGCCATGGGCGATGTGCAAGGCTGAAAGGCGCCCTGATCGAGACGGCAAAAGTATCGGTCGACTCCGCTGCCCACATCGTTGGCGCTAAATTCAATTCTGGCCTCAGCTGAGCCCGACAATGTCGGCGGTCGAAGATTGAAGACGACCACGGGCGGAACGCGGTCCACTAAAAACGAAAGAGAGACCTCAGCGGACTCATTGCCGGCTTTGTCGCGCGCTCGAAGAGTGACGAGGTTGGTGCCTTCCTTCACGCCCGCGAAGTCGCTAAACTCCTTACAATCAATCGCTTGTCCATCTGGATTTTTGCAAAAGATCTCATCAATCCCCGATACGGCATCCTGGACATCGAATCGGATGGGGAAGCGGTCGGCGCGGGTGATCTGCCCTTGAGTGTTTACGAAGACGGCCGTCGGCGGAACGTCATCATGGATGATGTCGTCTGAAACGCAATCCGAGACGCTGGTCCGTAAGTCCTTGAACTGGGCGTACGCGCGGGCGGGACCATTGCTTTGTTGAAGAGTGAACGGGGTGCCGGTTGAATACGTTTCCCAGGCGCCGTCGGAGCAATCGGGGAGTGCGGAGATTTTCATCTCGGCCGCTCTGGGCGAATGAAGTCTAAGATGGACCAGGTTGGCGTTCGAAAACTGAGCTCCGTCATTAATCAGGATCGACGAAGTGCTACTGAGCTGAATGCGCTCAGCCTCAATGACTTCTGGAGAGGTCTCAAAATTGACGTCACTGCAATTATTAAAGCCAAAAACCAGGGCAAATCCAAGAATAGAAACTGCCGCGGTCCGGATCATATATGGTTTAAACAAAGCATACCCCGCTCGGTTGGGACGACCGATGGTCGACTCATTACTAGTCTAAGGGCAAATTGTTCGACATTGAATATCTAATGATCAAATTCTCAAATTGATACGATTCCTCAGTTTCATACCGAAATGCGGCACCTACTTATTCGAACTGACCGCGGGCCAGCAGAGTCCGCTCGAGTTTGGCCCGGTAAAAAACCGTGAGCTGGCTTTCGACTTCGTCACCTTCAATTATCCCGAGGGCACGGGCAATCGCTTCGAGCGTGGCCATGCCCTCAGGCATATGTTCGGCGCGAAGGTGGTTGGTCGCCTGATTGGGCTCGGAGATTTTTACGTGGGCGAGATCCCTGAGTTCGGAATGACGATACGGAACCTTACTGGCCTGGCGCCAATTTCCATCAGGCACGATCAGCCGAATGGGACGCGAATCCGCGGCCACAAACTGAGGCGAAAGCTCAACGGCTTCGGCCGAGGGGAAGTAAATTAAATTTCGATAGTCCGTCGTCGTCAGGTGGCTCAGATTCAGCGGCTCTCCCGGCCTTCCTCGTACGAGCATTTCACTGTTGATCAGCGCCCGGTGCGCGAGGCGTCCGGTGTTGGTCGTGCGTTTCAACTCGCGGTGGTGCACCAAGAGTACAACGCGAGTGCGCAGAGTCATTCGCGGTGTAAGGTCGCAAATGCAGAGATTCTTATGCAGATAGCAACCTAGGCAGGGATCTTTAGTCTTACGCTTTCGGGTTTGCACGGCGCTCCGGTTCGTGTCGTTCAACTAATAATCGAACCGAAGGACTTTTTCACGAATCATTTGCACGCCTCCTGACCCGTCTTGGCACAGGGAAGCGAGATGCTTGTTCTCAGGAAACGGCTGATTAAAGTGAACCGTCACCTGCATTTGACCGACGTGGGCTGGGCCCGAGCTAGCAAAGCCGATGGTTTTATCGGTGATGGCTGAGAGATTGACTGGCTGAGCCTTAAGTGAACTGAGCTCAATGGTGGAATATTTGTGATCGAACAATGTGCCCTTAGGTGAGGGCGCGAATTTCTCCATCAAGGCCAGTACCGCCCAATAAGGGTCGAACTCCTCGCAGTCCGTAGTCTCTCGGTTTAGCAGAACCAAGCGGGGGAGTTGAGCCTCACCGTTTTGAGTTGCGACGCGAACGTCTTGGTAAACCACGCCTTCACAGGAGCCGCCGCCGGGGCAGTGGGAGCCTTGAATCCAGACCAAACGCTCGATTCCCCCAATCGAAAGTATCTGACCCTGAACCGGTTCGGACACTTCCCCGTGGCTCGTGGTCATCAGCAATGCGAAAATAAAGGGCCCCATTATTTGTCCTCTCGTGCGGCGCTCAGCCACCTTTTGTGCAAGAACAGCACCGCTATTGGGCTTGTGGCTGTTATCCGAGGAGCATACAAGAACGGCGCTGGGACTCTTTTTTTCAAGGTTGGCTAGTTCATGGACGGCGTAAGAATCTTATGCCTCAACTGGCGTTTCATCCTCTGGGAAATCAATTCCTTCCGCCGATTCATCGGGCAGGGCGGCGGCTTTGGCTTTCCGCGGCCGCTTGGCATTTGGTTCGCGTGGGGCCGCCTCTTTGAAGTCGAGCAAACCGTTCTCAAACAAGGCTTGAACACGATCTTCTGTCAGCTTCTTTAATTTATTTTTGGGAAAACCCATCTCGTCAGCTTGAGTCAGTATTTCTTCATAGGCCTTTTTTGCGGTATCGAGATCGGCTTTGGCTGTCTCGAGAGCGCGTTTCGCTTTTTCGAGTTGAATTGTGGCGGCGTCGGCCTTGGCGAGAAATGCGAAATCCATGATGTATCCTCCTGGGTGATTCAGAAGGCTATGTTACATCTTTCGCTATCGCACGGGAAGGTGAACTCGGCCTGCGGGCCGAGTTTCGAAGTGCTACTGCTTAGCGCAGTTTTTTACCGCAGTCGCAGCAGAAAAAATTGCGCTCCTTGCGGCGATGGGCGTGTTTGGTTTCGTCGCAACGGCCGCGATTCTGAACGCTGTTGCTCACGACCTCGCCACAGCTCGGGCAAAAGCGAATCGCCACATTCGAGCGGCTATGATTCATATTGGGACAGCGCTCTTTCATCGACGCTTCCGCGGCGCAGCTTTGATCTCAGGAATGGGGCGTGGTTTCGGACGTTCACACACGATTCGCAGGCGCTGGCCATTGAGTTCTTGGCCATTGAAACGCTCCATGCAATCGGTGGCATCCTGTTCATTCGACATTTCAAATACGCCAAACGTTTGGCTGCTGGACTCCGGTATCATCTCCAAGCGCTGCGATTGAACGTCGGCCACTGTGGCAAATAGGTCTTCGAGGGCGCAAAGGTCCGACGATTGACCGACTTGGCTGACATAAAGAGATTTTCGCATGGAGTTCCTCCGTTTTAACAGCGCAAAGGAGGATTGAACCGAATGTCCAGAACTCAAATGTGCGATTGAACCAGTATTGACTATAGCACCAAACGTCAAAATCTCCTACGTGTTTGTCAGTTCATATCGCGGCGAGGAGGGTGGTGGCCGCCATCATCGCGATTAGGCCGTTGTTGCCCACCGCCTTTATGGAAGCCCTTTTTAAACTGCTTACGAAAGTCGCGTTTCGCATGCCGTTTCTGGTCACGGCGATCTTCCTTCGCATGTTTGCTTGAGGGACGATCGTCGCGCGAATCGCGCCGCGGTTGTTCGGAGCGCTCCATTTTCGGCTGTGGTTTCTCGGCGAAAACATAGGGAAAGAGAAGAGTCAAAAAGCGCGCGGCCACTTCTTCTGAACTCATGCTCGAAATCGCGTTCTTCCACGATTCGTCCATCAGGTCTATGGCCCGTTGATACCCCGGTTGATCAGAGAACTGGCCGAGCAACTGCGAAATCTTCTTCATGCCGATCGCGCGGCGAGTGGGAATCACACCTTCGTTAAATTTGCTCTTCGTTAGGCGTTCGATTTTTTGCAGCAAGTGAAAGTGCGATTTGGTTACTAAGCTCATCGCCACGCCGTTTTTACCGGAGCGGGCCGTGCGGCCAATGCGATGAACGTAGCTGTCGAGTTCGCGCGGGAGAGAGTAGTTGATCACGTGAGTGATGTCTTTTACATCCAAACCTCGTGCGGCTACGTCCGTACAGATCATGATCTGTTTACGGCGATCGCGAAAGCCTTGCATCGCGATTTCACGCGCGGACTGCGACATATCACCATGGAGACAATCGACCTTGTAGCCGCGATCGATAAGATAGTGAGTCAGGTCAGTGACCAGATTTTTAGTTTGGCAAAAGACAATTCCGTAGAAATTCTCAGCCGCGTCGACCAGC
Organism: Bdellovibrionales bacterium; assembly: GCA_022842925.1. GTDB lineage: Bacteria > Bdellovibrionota > Bdellovibrionia > Bdellovibrionales > UBA1609 > JALHOQ01. The sequence goes on along the minus strand of JALHOQ010000016.1, from coordinate 19,087 downwards.
TTGCACAAAACTTCCGGCTTATTCTGTTCGGACGTGATGTAGTAATACTGCTCAACCGTGCTCGACAGCATCTCCGTGCGGTTCACTTGCACCGACTTCGGATTTTTTAAAAACTCATCCGCCACTCGGCGAACATTGGCACTCATGGTGGCGGAGAACAGCCACTTCAGGCAGTGCTCGGCCGGCACCCGGGCGAGGATGGTTTCCATCGCCTCTCGAAAACCCATGGAGATCATCTCGTCGGCCTCATCGAGCACGACCACGCGTACCTCATCCAACTTCAGGGTGCCGCGCTCGAGATGATCGATCACGCGGCCCGGAGTTCCGACAATAATGGGCGGATGGCGACGTAGACCATAGAGTTGCTCGTCGTAACCAGCGCCGCCATAAACCGGCAGGGCGCGGATGTTCATATGTTTTCCGATCAAATTGACCTGACCCGTGACCTGCAAGCACAGCTCGCGCGTGGGACATAAAATGATGCCTTGAACGGCTTTTTTATTGGGATCGATTTGCTCTAGAAGGGGCAGGGTAAAGGCCGCCGTTTTGCCGGTGCCCGTGGCCGCGAGGCCGATAAAATCGGTCTTAGAGCCGAGCAGGATCGGCAGAGCCTGCGCCTGAATGGGACTTGGTTTTTCGTAGCCCAATTCGCGAATGGCGCGTTGAAGGGCGGGATTTAACTGAAGTTCTTCGAATGATTCCAAGGGGTCACTTTCTGCTAAGGGGGTGCCTGGTTATGCCTTAAAATGCCATAATGCGCCATATTAAAATGCTATCCGCCGAGATTCTGTTCGCAGTCTCTTAGAACTTCTAAAGACCGCTCTTCGCCGTCTTGAAAAACGTAGATCGTGGTGGCGTCAATCACCACAATCGTCTGCTCGGTGCCGCGGGTTTTTTCGCGGAGGGAAAGGACCCTCTCCTCGGTTACATCCCTGGAGGTGAGATGGAGGAGCAGCCACTGAGGGCGCGGGGAGTCGGGCTGCAGTATGGTGAGCCAGCGCTCCATATCCACTTGATTGCGCTGCCTCTGACGTTGGTTGTACGAGACCCAGGTTAGCGTTTCCTCCCATTTTTTAAGTCGGCTGTAAGAGCGCATCTTTTGGAGGGCCACGTCCGCGATTTCACCGAGCACCCTCTCGCCACTGCGATTTGAAGTTTTAAGTGAAAAATTGGCAACGGGTGCGCCGGACGAGCTTAATATGACGCCATCGAATCCGGGGGTGTTGAAAGTACGCGAGCCGGTCATCAGCACGACTTGAAAGCCGAGTTTTCGCTTTAGAATTTCAGCAAATTCGCGGGCGGAGCGCAGCTCGTGGTGCGCTGGTCTGCCGGCATCCACGTAAAGGCCTGGGGCCACTGGACCCGTGGCCAAGATTTGTTCAAGAGCCGGCGTGCCATCATCCTTCGCCCAAGAAAAAGAATGGGCGAGGAATAAGCCCAGTAGAATGGTCAACCTGAAAGACATTTCGCAGGAGCATTGCAAATTCGGCACCGAATGGAAAGCCGATTGCGGTTCGAGGAGCCGATGTTGACTGCAAATACTTCACGAATGTCGAAAGGAGAACATTTTCATTGGAAACTCAAAGTGGATGTGGCGGCCGAATTTGGCCAGACTACGCGTGTGTTCACCCACCTGAATTCGAAGCTGTTCCTTTTCCTGAGGAGTCAGCATTCCTACAAAGTACATTCCTTTCATAAGACTCCAAATCCCCTCCGGAGTGGTCGTGGTTTCGAAATGAAGGCTGCGAATGGATTCGAGGGAATCGAAGCCGAGCTCTTGTGAAAAGAGATACTTAAGTCCATCAATTGTTCCGAGGCGGTTGTCTCCAGTCCGGGCCGCCGCGCGACCGGGGAGGGAGGCGTCCACGAACTTTAAACAGATTCGGTTCAGCGCGATCAAAAAATCATCGTCAGGTCGCGCCGCAATCACGGAGGAAAAGGTACCCCCTGGTTTTAAAACTCGAGCGACTTCCCGCGCCACCGGCTCCAGGGGCACCATCAGCATCAAAGCCAGATGGCAGACAACGTGATCGAAACTTTGATCGGTAAAAGGTAAGGATTGCGCATGGCCCTCGACAAACTGAACGCGCGGATCTTGCGTCGAACCCCGGGCCCGAAGGAGCTCTTCGACCGACATATCAAGCGCGGTTACAGTTCCATTTGCGCCAATTCGCTCGAGAATATAGGGCACCAGATGACCGTCGCCGCAGGCGAGATCGAGGACGTCGGCGCCTTCGCTGACAGTTTGAGCGAGAATCGAATAGGAATTATGTCCATCCCGAGTGCGCAGGTTCGAGAATGCAGCCGGCGTCAGGCCAGGTGCTTCGCGGTGCGCTGCGAGCAAATGATTCGTCCAATCCGAGTCAGTTGGAGTTTCTCCGGCCCTCAATTTGTCGACGAAAGCGGACATATGGGTCATAATATCGCCATGAAATATTTAATTTTCCTCCTTACTTTTAGCTCCACCACCCTTTGGGCGTCCACACCGAAAGTGGAGCTGATTCTCCAGCGCGACGATGTGATCTGGGGTTTCGATTTTTTTAAAAATGGCCGGATAGTTTTTAGCGAGCGTGGCGGGAAGTTGGCCGTTTACGACCCAGTTAAGAAAGCGACTACGGTATTGGCGGGAACTCCGCTGGTCTTCGCCAAAGGTCAGGGCGGGATGCTGGATGTACGCGTTCACCCGAAAACTGAGGAGATCTATTTCTCTTATTCCGAGCCGGTGAAGGGCGGGGCCACAACCGCGCTGGGTCGGGCTCAAGTCAGAGATGGGAAGCTGGTCGGCTTTCGCAAGCTGTTTTCGGCCCATGAACCGAACAGCAACACGATTCATTTTGGCTCCAGGATTGAATTCAAGGACGGATTGATTTTCTTAACCGTGGGGGATCGTGACAACCGCCATAAGGCCCAGGACTTAAGCTTTCATAACGGAAAAGTCCTCCGTCTGACCGAGGACGGCGCGCCCGCGCCGGGCAACCCCTTCGCCAAAAAGGCCGGAGCCAAGCCCGAGATCTGGAGCTATGGCCATCGCAATCCGCAAGGGCTTGTGTTGGACGCGAAGACGGGTGAGCTGTGGGAGGCCGAATTTGGTCCGCGCGGCGGGGATGAGCTGAATCTTGTGAAGCAAGGTTTAAATTACGGCTGGCCCGTGATCACATATGGCCGTGAATATTATGGCCCGAAGATCGGCGAGGGCGCGAGCAAAGCGGGAATGGAGCAGCCTGTGGTGCACTGGACTCCGAGCATTTCGCCTTCGGCGCTCACGGTTTACCGAGGTTCTCGATTTCCCGAATGGGAGGGTCAGTTTTTTCTCGCGTGTCTGAGCGGGACTCGCATCCAGCGGGTTAAACTTCAAAACGGCAAAGCGGTCGAGCAAGAGATTTTATTGGCCGATCAAGCCGCGCGTTTCCGCAATATCCGAACCGGGCCCGACGGATATATTTATTTTTCGACTGACGACGGCAAAATCGGCCGGGTTTACCGATAAGCCCTATTCAATCGCTCAATATCGCCGGGGCTTAAGCGCGGCTGCGGATCGATCAGGCGGTCGCGGGATTTCGGTTCCATGGTCACTTGTCCTGGCTTGGCGAACATCCACGGCGGATACATCATCAGGGACTGATAGTCGAAGGCGGCGAGACCGCTCACCTTCATATAATCGGGCGGCAGCTTTTCAAAGTTATGACGGTAAATGTCTTCGATATTGTCGGTCAAGACTTCGACGTGATCATCGCGGTCGGCCCGGTTTTGTTCGTGAACAAAGCCGAGTGCATGCAGGATTTCGTGGGCGATATCGGCCGGTGAACAGTCGGGCGAGAGAAGGATGGGTTGTTTGGCGACGACCTTGCCCACATAGGACAGGCAGTTCTTGTCGCCATTCTCAAACACCAGCGCGTGATCGCCGGTTTCATACTTAATAAAGCGCACGTTTGTACCTTCAAACATCCGAATGGCCTGTTCGATCCGATCGGGGTTGGGCACGTCCGGCTGAATGTGATAATGAACCACGCCGCCGGGCCACAAACGAAGTGGCTCCATGGCCACTAATCCGTCTTCAGGTGGCAGCTCACCTTTTGGCACCGCGCCGGCCAAAATATCTCCCTGAACGACGAAAAGCCCGTTTTGAATTTTATAGGGCAAAGCGAGCTGTTTGGATTCGGATTTATCTTTGATCACTTTGACCGCATGGGGCGCTGGATCGGGGAGGCGTATGGGTGCAGCTTCTTCTGGTTCAGAAACGCGTTGAGGTTGTGGTGGAAGTTCTTGTGGTTGAGTCGGTTTGGGCGAGGGTGCGGGAGTCGCTAGGGTCCTAGGTTCTTCGTCCCGATTTCGCAAATAGAGAAAACCCACGAGAACGAGAATGAGGATGACAATATGGGTGCGATTAAAATTCATAAGAGTTCAATCCTCCCGCTTAGGAAGATTCCATAAGCGGGAGATGAATTTGCGACTAGTAACGACCGCGGCCGCCGCCACCACCACGACCGCCGCCACCGCCACCGCCGCCGCCGCGACTTTCGCGCTGCTCTTGCGGGCGGGCTTCGGAAATATTCATGGCTCGGCCCTGGAAGTCTTGGCCATTCAGTTGTTCGATGGCCTTCTGAGCTTCGTCGTCCGAAGACATTTCAACAAAGCCGAAGCCTTTGCTACGACCCGAATCACGATCAGTGATCAGGCGAGCGGATTCAACAGTGCCACAACCCGAAAAGAGATCGGCTAGGCTATCCGAATCGACCGAGTAAGCGAGGTTTCCGACATATAATTTTTTACCCATAACATCCTCCTAGGAATTTTTGGGAGCGCAACAGGAGGACTGAACGGAATGTTCGAGGACTCTAAGTGTGCGATAAAGTTACGGGGAACCTAGCACCGGTCGGCGTGAAAAACAATCGCCTCAAACCGGTTTTTCGACGCGACCGTCAGGATATTTCGCGAAGCGTTCGATCTTGGGCCCGTGCACCATATCCTGGCGGGGCCACGACCAGCCGCCGAACTGGGTGCGCTGATAATCTTGAATCGTTTTAACGATTTCCTCTTTCGAGTTCATCACAAACGGCCCGTGTTGAAAGACCGGCTCACCGATCGGACGGCTCTGCAGAAGTAGCATTTCGGCGCCACCGCCGGGGGCCTCCAACCGCAACGGCTGGGTGGAATCAAGCGTCAGCCCGGTCCGACCCGCGATTTCGCGGCCGTTGAGGGTGAGGTTCTCGCCGTCAAAAAAGTATAGCGCGCGTGAGACCGCGGAGCGCGTGGGCGGCAGTTCAATCCCGCCGCCGGCGTTGAGGCGGATCAACCAAATCGCGGTTTCGCTCTCGGCGGAGGCGGCCCAACTGTCAGGCGGGGGAGCGATGGCCTTGTGGTCCCCAAACTCGCCCGCAATTACAGTCACGAGTCCGGCTCCCTTTGCCAATTCAACTTTCGGAATCTTCTCGCTCCAAAACATTTTAAAATGTGGCGCCACCATTTTTGACCGGCGTGGCAGGTTCAGCCAAATCTGAAAAAGCTCGCAGCGGTTGCCGGCATCAGTGCGCAGAAGCGGGAACATTTCGGAGTGCTGAACTCCGCCTCCAGCCGTCATCCATTGGACGTCGCCTTGACCGTAACGTCCCGCCGCGCCCATGGAGTCGGCGTGATCGACATAGCCCTGGCGCACGATGGTGATGGTTTCAAAGCCGCGATGGGGGTGAACGGGAAATCCAGGAACCTCTTGGCCGTGGTACATGCGAAACCCGTCTTTAATCGAAAAATCCTGGCCGATGTCACGGCCGGCGAGAAGTGCACTCGTCGGGCCGAATTTCCCGTTGCCCTTAGGGTAGTCGTCGTCGTGGTGAACACAGAATAAAAACGGCTCTTGAGTTTGCCATTGAAAGCCCAGCGGAAACGGATCGCGGATAGGGGAAGCGTTGGACATGGGATTCTCCAGGAAAAAGATTTTGCGAAAAAAATGGACCGCCAAAGCAGAAACAAGTCCGCTCACGCTGGCGAGGATTAAGAGTCGCCGTTTCATTCGTCTCCCAGTCTGCCATCTCGGGTAACGGTTCGTCAGCAACTGGACCTAACGCTCGCGGCCGGACCTGCCGAAAGTCCCTAAGACTGTACTTAGGGAGGTAATTAAAATGCGTACATTAGCTATTGGATTTCTAGCCCTGACGTTGGGCCAGGTCGCGTCGGCTCAATCCTACGACAACGTGCGTATCACCTGGGGATACGAACAGGAGGGTGACGATCACGAACACACCCGTATGATTCGCCCGGAAGAGGAAGATGAGTATAACTCATTCTGGAGCATCTTCGCCGTGCAGCCCCGCTACCGCTTTGCGCAAACCACCTGGGGTGAGTGTTCTGAAGCGATCAGCGGCAACTATTCCGGCTACAACTGCAGCGAAAAGCGCGCCATCTCCGTCATCTTAAAGAAATTCATCGGCGAGAATATTTACTCTTGTATCAATAAGGGTCTCGCGGCTCAGGGTGGCGGCAGCATCCAAGAACTGCATATCGTCCATAACGGGATTACCGGAGACGCCAATCATTCTCCTCGGAGTTTGCATGCCGAAAATCGCGCCATTGATATCAAGGCATTCGATATGAAACTTCATAGTGGAGCAGTAAAAAAGTTCACCTACGCGGGAACTACCAATCGCGCCTTTTACACGGCATTTCGAAAGTGCTGGGGAGCTGTGATTAAAACCAAAAACGGCTGCCCCTACTACCAGGGCAACAATGTCATGTACACGGGCTCGATCGGTTGGGAAGATGCCAACCATCGTCAACACATGCATCTTTCTGTTCCCCATTGCGTGGGAGGAGCGTATACGAGTAGCTATTTCCAGAGATAAACATATTGGACGCGCTACTAAATTCATTCTTTCTCGTACTGGCCAGCGAAATGGGCGACAAGACGCAACTCTTGGCGCTCGTGCTGGCCGCTCGCTTTAAAAAGCCTTGGACCATACTGGCTGGCGTTTTGATCGCGACCATTCTCAATCACTCCTTGGCTTCCTGGGCCGGCGTTTGGATCGCGTCGTTCCTGTCCCCCGAGACTTTAAAATGGGCCCTGGCATTGATTTTTTTCGCCTTTGCCGCGTGGATACTGGTCCCTGACACGGAAGGGGAAGTTGAAAAAGACAGCCGTTTCGGACCATTGGTGACCACTATAATCGTGTTTTTTATCGCCGAGATGGGTGATAAGACCCAGTTGGCGACAATCGCTCTCGCAGCCCGTTATGCGGACGCGTGGCTGGTCACGACGGGAAGTACTTTGGGAATGCTAGCATCGAATGCTCTGGCGATTTTTTTGGGTGAAAAACTTTTACGGCGTATACCCATGAAGTGGATTCGGATCTTCGCCGCCGTGCTTTTCGCGGCCTTCGGTCTATTGATCGTGTTGGCGTACCAAGTTTAGACCGAAGACGGAAGTTCGATCACAAAGCGCGTGTTCTTCGCTTGATCATCGTAAATCAGGACCCCGTAATGACTTTCCACAATCGTCTTGGAAATGCTTAAGCCCAACCCAGTGCCTTTGCCTGTCTCTTTGGTGGTGAAAAACGGAAGCATGATTTTTTCAGCGACGGCTTTGGGGATTCCTGGGCCACTGTCTGTAACGGTCAGCCGGGCGCGACCGTGCGGAGTGGCTTGAGCGTGAATTTCGATCCATGGGGAGGGTTGGCCGCCTACGGCGTCGATTGAATTGCTAATCAGGTTCATCAAAACTTGCGAGAGCTCGACTTCCCGGCCGACAACGCGAAGGTTGGGATCGAGATCGAGTCTGAGTTGCACTTTCGCGCGGTCGAGTTTTTCGCGGCAGAGGTCAAGAGTGGAGTCGATCACAGATTTTAAATTCAGATCCGTCATCGGATCGCCAGTGGCGTCGCGGGAGAACTGCCGTAAGGCCTTTACAATCTTGCCGATACGCCAGGCCGTATTCAAAATCATTTTAGCTGGCTTTTCGACCTGCGATGGGTAAGTTCCGGCATTCACGCCTTCGAAAAGAGCCTCGGCATGAGCGACAATTACCGTCAGTGGGGAGTTGATCTCGTGCGCAATGCCACCGGCCATCTCGCCGAGCAAGGACAGTTTCGAAGACTCGATCATTTTCAGTTTCTGCGCCTCAATAACATCGATCATCTTTTTCTGCTCGCTCAGATCTTCGGCGATGCCCACGAAGCCGATGATACGGGAGAGGCCGTCACGGACAACGGTGACAGTCAGACGGACGGGAAAGCGCTCGCCATTTTTGCGGACATACATCCATTCGTTGGTGTCCGAACCCACGGTCAGCGCTTTCGCCACGAATGCTTCAAATCCCGCGTCCACTTTGCGCCCGAGTTCTCGCTCTAAAACTGCGGCGCGGGCCCGGACTTCTTCCGGAACGTGAATAATCTCGGGCGTGTGCCGGCCCACGATTTCATCGGCCGCGTAGCCGAGTTTCTTTTGGGCGGCTCGGTTGAATGTGGAGATGATTCCGTCGGGTCGAACGGCGATTACCGTATGGGCCACGCTGTCGAGAACCGCGTCGAGCCATTTTTTTTGCGAATACAGCGACTGGTCTTGTTGCCTAATTCGCAGGAAGAGAATGACACCTGTGAAGCCCATCAGCAGCAGGCCGAAAAAGGACACGAGAATGACCTTAAGTAGCGAGCGTATCAGGCCTTCGTGATTCGCGATTACGGTCATTTTCCAGGATCGACCGGTCACGCGAAAATCCCGTTCCACGTGATTTCGAGGCCATGTTTTTCTTTCGATATTCTCGCCCAAATTTAGATTCACATTGTCGGTGGGCGATTCGATATGGATGCTGAGTTGCGGAGGGAGACGGTTGCGCGCGGAGGCGAAGAGTTTATCGAGCATCACCGGCGCGTAGACCCAACCGATAAGTTGCTCGAGACGTTTCTCCTCCGTTTCCGGAATGCTGTGCGTGCTATAGACCGGCAAAAAATACAGAAAGCCATGATGCTCGGCGGTCGCCTGGACGAGGGCGATCTTCTTAGAGAGAATAGGGCGTCCAGTGCGAGCAGATTCCTGAGCGGCTTCACGCCGATGCGCCTCGAACGCCACGTCCAAACCAATCGCCGGCTTGTTGATGGTCACAGGTTCTACGAATTCGATCACCATATGCGGATCCGCATTCGTCTTTGGATGAACCTCAAAATCCGGAAAGTGACGCCGAACTTCGGTTACGTACCGAGTGAGATCCGAGCGCGGAACTTGGCGAATAAAACCGACACCCAAGGCGCCGGAGAAAATGGAAAAATAGTCGCGTGAGGCCGCATAGGCGCGAAAGCGCTTGTGGTCCAGGCGAAAGTCGCCGGCCACAAGAGCGCCGCGGGCTCCTTCGAGCCCGAATACGAACTTTTCGACCTCGGCTTCCATAACAGCCGAAACGATGTCCGCATCGCGTTCCAGAGTCAGCTGCCAGTTCTCGACCAAGCTCTGGCCTAAAGACATCGCGAGCGCCAGAGTGAGAAAGCTCCCACCTAAAACGACCACAATTACCAAAGTTTTAGAGCGTTCAAATATCATCGGTTACAGGCGGAGGAAGAGTTCGTTTCAAAATGTAGAGAAACTCTTTCCCATTCAAATCAAAAAAGAAATTAAGCTCGGCACCTTGAATCACAAACCGAGTCTCCGTTTCGTGGTTGGGCTGCATATCGGGATCCTTAGCACAATCCCTGTGGTTTTTCGGATTGATCCAGGTCACCTTTTGGTGAAGCAGGTGACCCTCCAACCAATAGTCGGCGCGCCTCTCGCAAAAGCCCTCCTCGCCGACTCGGTGCCAGTACAGGTGGCTGATTCCGTTGCCAAGAAATGAAAAAGTTAGAATCAGACTGGGGTTTGGATTTGGATACCGTATTCCCTCATAAAAAAATCCGTCATACTGCCAGGTTCCTACTAGAGGTGGGTTCTGCGTGGCAGCGGAACCAAGGTTCGGGACAAAAAGGTATAGAAGAATGAACAGGAGCGGAGCCATGGGAGCGAGTAAAGCCTAAAACTCTTCCATCGGCAAACGCTTTGGAACTATTGAGAAGCGAGAAAATCGAGGGCGCCGACGGGTAATTTGTCGGCGTTCACTAGCATCAGCGTCACTTGCCAAAGTTCAGATTCGCTTAAAGATTCTCCAAACGCGGGCATGCCGGTGAGGCGGATTCCGCCGTGGATCAGCTTGTATACACTTCCCGGCGGATAGCCAACGGCCCAACTCCCATCCTTAAGGAGCTGAGGCGGCGGGGGGAACATCCCACGTGCAAAAATAGGAATTCCACCGGTGCGGTTACCATGGCAAACGGCGCAATTTTGTGCGTAGACCTTAGCGCCTTCGGTGAGGTTAAATTCGCTTTGGTTCAGGGCAGGTTTTTTTGTGGAGCTGCCGCGCAGATGCACTTCCAATGCCTTATTTGCGACCCATTCTTCTCCGGGAAATGGCGGATGATGAGTTTCAAGTGGTAGGCCGCCTGAAGTCAAAAAAAGGTAGCCGCCCAGGCCGAGCGCGGCGAGGGCGGTCAAGAATCCGGCGGCGAATTTGATCAAAGGCTCGTCTCCGGGGGGCGCTGAGGTTGCACGGGGGGCTTCTCTTTTTCAGGCTCCGACTTGGGCGTCGACATCTCTTCTTCCACGCGGGCGACCTCTTCCAGATCGCGTCGGCGCCAGCGGCGGCGGCCCATGACCGCGCTTCCAGTCCACATTCCGTCTATGCCCCGGCCAATACCGCCTTGTAGACCGATGTTCCAAATATCCTCGCCCATTGAAGACCTCCTGTGTGTAGATGGCTGTAGGATAAAAGAGGCAAGTGATATGCCAGTTTTTACTTAATCGTTTTACAGTCGATAAGAATGGATTTCGCGCCCTTGATTTGAAATAGGCCCACGTTCTGACCTTGCAGAACGGTTTGTCCGTTTACGACGGCTTTGCGAAGTGCGTGCTTGGGCAGAGAGCGTTCGGTGGCCAAGTGGGTCGATTCTTGAACGGCCTCGTGGAGGATCGTCCAGGATTTTTCATTCGCCGGGCAGCCGGATGTGTGTACGCCGATTTTATATTTGCCGTAGGGAATGCCGGACGCCTCAAATTCAAGTCGCACGCGTTTGGAGAACTGGCGAAAGATAATATGAGCGCGTGAACCCGGCACTTTGACTTTTTTAACGTCGAGAAGAATTAAAACAAAGCTGGGTCCGCCCGGGCCTTCGGGTGCGGTGAGATCGATGTTGTGAATCGTGGTGAGGCTGCTATCTTTGTCATCGGCCCAGACTGGACTCGACAGTAGAAAAAACAGGACCAACAAAAGCATTCTCACCATGAATCAAGGATAGCTCTTTTTAGCTTGGCCGCAACAGATAACATGCTAACCTTTTGAACTATGAACAAACGATTGGCCTTCGTTTTCTTGTCGGTTCTGTGCGCTTGCGCATCCACACCCGAGCCCACGCCGGTTCCAGTGGTCATTCAAGCGCCTGTCCAATTGCCACAGGGCTCGGTTATGCCGGTGAGCGAGCCTCCGAAGGTGGAGGTGCAAACTCCACCGGCTGCTCCGTCCGCTGCGAGCGTTCCCGTCGTTGCTGAGAAGGTATTTAAACTCCGACGGGGAAAAATGCTGGGTGGGCAACCCGCGGCAAAGCTGCTCGGGCAATTTAAAAATGAAAAGACACCGGGAGTGACCACCGAGAAGTGCTGGAACTACGGAAAGTTCGCCGTCGTAGAAATGAAGTCGACCGACGAGATCGGATCGGCTGAGCTGACTTTACGACTTCCAGGTTCAGCACCGAAAGCGCTTTGCGCCAAAGAGTACGAGGGGCCAAAAAAAGATCTACGTTTAATCGAGGGTCACTTCGCTGGTGTGATGGGAGATTTTATTCTGGTCGACGGAGAGGATGCGACGGAAGGCGTTTTGGAGTTTCAGGTGTTTAACCTCGACGGCAAAGAAGTGTTGCGATCGCACCGCCAACCGGATCAGGACTTAGTCGCCACTGTGAATGGCGGCACGGCGGCGCTGACTTATTTCGCTAAGATTCAAGTGCGCTGCGAGCTTGCGGCCGACGGCGAAGAGTGTTGGAAGAAAGTGGTCGCGGCCAATCGCTTGCCAAAAACTTCAATGCCCGATTGCAAAACTGTGTTTGAAAAAAGTAAAACGCCGCTGACGGAGCCTGCCTTGGTTACAGTCAAAGCGCATGTAGCGAATGTATCGAATCCGAAAGTGAAATTTTTAGGCGGTCAAGCGACCTGCACACCGGCGCCATAAATGCATTTTAGAGCCTTGTGATCACCAGCGCCTGATGCGTTGGTTGAGAGGAGGCTTCCGGACACAATTTGCGGCTAACCCCGGCAAAAATAACAAAGGGGCAAACACTCGGTTTCATATTATTCCTTTCCGTGGAGGCCGTCGGGCTTCCGCAAGTTTTAAAGCGCGATCCGACTGCCGCCAGCGGCCGGTGCCTGATCTCGGCGGTGACCACCGAAGCGCAAGCGAATTCCATCTTAAATCATTATAAAATTTCGGCCGTCGATGCGCGCGCATCTGAGAAACTCGCTCTCGCGCGCGGGCTGGCGCAGCTGCAGGCTCTGTTAGGTAAACCAGCTAAGTTTATTGGCAATGTTCGTTTTACTTTCGCCACCCGGACGGGCTATTCGAGCTACGACGGGATGAGCGAGGGAAGACATCAGATCCGGATGAATCGCTGTGATTCGAAAGGTCGGAACTGCGCGCCGAACAATATCACTCATCTTATGCATGAGCTGGGACATAAGGTCGGTCATGCGTCCTTCGCCCGAGGAGAGTCGTTTTACCAGGCGTACTCACGGCTGGCCGGCGGCTGCCGGCCGACAGCGTATTCGATGTCGAATCGCAACGAGGAGTTTGCCGAAGTCTTTGCCGCGTTCTTGACTCATCCCGAGCTCTTGAGCGGCGGGGATGCGGCCTGCAAGCGAGCGTTCGCGTTTTTCTCACGCGATGTGTTCGTGGAGAACGGCGAGTTGGCGTCTTGCGCGCCCGAGGCCAGAGAGATGCTACTGGCTCGCGCCGGTGGTGGAAACGCGAATGTGATGGTGGCGGAGGTCCGCCAACGGAAGCCGCGCGCCGATTCGCGAGTGCAAGTCGCCCAAGCGCCACCAGTATGGGATGACAACGCTGTTCCGCCGTCGCCCCGCGCGGCCCGTTTGCGGCGTGAGCAAGCGCAAGCCTCGAACCCATGGGTCTTCGCCTCTGGTGCGCCCGAACCGCCAGACGCCGACGAGGCTGAGGAGGAGCCCGCGTACAGGGAACGCGACCGCGAGCAATCGGCCTGGCTGTGGGGGAGGTAAGCGGTGGGGGAGGTCTACGGACGCGCGTGATCGGATTTTGAAAGCGACTCGGCCCGGGCCGAGTCGGAAGCCGCCGAAACAGGGCGCGAAGGAGTCGCGCGGGTGACTCCTTCGCAATCCGTTAGGCTGTGGAGCGAGGCTGCTGCGCTCCCCACTTCGTCAGAAAGGCGGTTAAGCGATGTCGCCGGGGCTTGTAGTCGAGGAAGCCTGTGGCTTCCCATTGATTACGTTCTATATATCGCTTGGCGGCGAGAAGACTCTTTCGGCCCCATGAAACGAGTCGGGTAAATGGACGCGCAACCCAAAGTTTTCGCGCCCGGATTCCGAGTTTTCTGTGAAGCGCGGCATATCGACGGCCAAGCTCGGCGCTGAATAGACGGAGAAACCGAATTTGCGCCTCACGCGACTTGGTGTAGAAAAGAATATGAACGTGATCATGGTGAACCGCGACACTCTTGATGCGAATGCCATAGCGAGCCGCCACATTCTTTAGGATGTCACGAACTCGAGTCTCGAAGCGCGTGAAGCGGAGGGCCTTTCCTAATTCCGCTTTGAACACGACATGCGTTAATTTTTTGGAATCAAACGGCCGACGCACTTTTCGGTAGTCCAGTGATCCGCCATACGCCGATTGTTTTACAATCCACCATAACTTAGTGTTTCGACGCGGTTCTTTTAAGAGGGTCAGTTGTCGAGCCATGGGAACTTCTACCACATCCCAAGCCTTGGTCAAAAGATATCGCTACCTTATGCGAACCGTTACCGGCTCGCCACTTTTCCCCCGCTGGCGCGGGTGTAGATGGAGTTCAGAGTTTCGGTCAGTTGTCCGACGATGTCGGAGACAGCGGCGAGGGATTGCTCGTAAGTCATGCCGGATTCCTTGAAGGCGTTGACGGCTTCGACTACGACGGCGTCGCCATTTTTGCTTTGAGCGAACCGGGTGCCGATGTAGCGTTTCAGAATTTCGGTGGTGTTGATGCGTAGGCGCGAGCTGAAAAACTGAGCTGTGCGGTAGGTGGAGAGATTATTTTTAGCCTTATAAGTGGCGAAGCGATTCACCAGCTCGGCATTGGACATCCGCGCGGTCGAGGATGAGTTGGCCGCCGCGGGCCGGACCTTGCGCTCCGAACTCGGTGCGCGCTTGCCGTTGTCGGGAACCGTCCCCTCCACCACGGAGGCGGGGCCGCGAGAGACTCGTTTACCCGCCCAGGCGGGTATGGCAACTCCATTGACCAAAATAATTACGCTTAACAAAAACTTATTCACAAGGCGCTCCTGTTTACAGATGCGCACTCTCCTACTGTTCAGAACCACGGGATTCGAGGCGGCATCTTCACAATTCAAATACTACAAAGTCGATGCCATCAAATGCGACGTGAATTCAGGGGGTTGCAAGGGGGGGGGCTCATGGGAGGCTCATCCGACAGATTTAGAAGCAGATGACACGGCTTTTTGTTAGAGGATCAGCACCCGTTAGAGGCAAGCGCATCATTCGTTACGCAAATGAACCGTGGTGGAAGCTTGAGTTCTTCAATCCCCTGTGGCACAAGCGATACATCTCAATATGTTAAAAACTCTTTTGCTCCTTCTCACTCTGTTCGCCGTTGCGGCCGAAGCCAGTCTTTATCTCGCAGTTGATCCGCGGCGGACCGATGCACAGATTCAAAAAATCAATGGGGATCACACCGTACTGACTCCGCATGGGAAGTCGAACGGTTTGCTTTTGATCACTTTGGGTGGCACCAATAGCACCCCCGATGAACTCCTCGCGTTTCAACAAACCGGCGCGGCGCAAGGGTATCATGTGATCGGAATCGATTATCCGAATCGCGTGATCACAACCATCTGCCGGAATCAGACGGATCGAGAATGTTTTAATAAGTTTCGTGATGAAGTGGTAAGTGGTGCGCCGGTGAGTCCGCTCACGGAAGTGAATGCCGCGAACTGCATTCTCAATCGCGTGCAAAAGCTGCTGCAGCATCTGACCCACGAGGCGTGGCCGGGACGGTGGTCGCAGTTTTTAGACGAGTTGGGAAACTTAAATTGGCGGCGAACCGTTTTGGCGGGGCATTCACAAGGTTCGGGACATGCGGCTTATCTGGCGCAAATCTTTGGCGTGCAGGGCGTGATTTTAATCGCCGGTCCGCAGGATGTTTCGGCGGCTGGACCGGCTTCGTGGTTGGTGCGGGCTGGGCATACGCCAGGAGACCACTACTACGCCCTCTTACATGAGAAGGATCCCTTTGGTGCCGACTGGCAGGTGGAAGCAGTGCGCCGACTGAGCGGAGGCTCGGCTCAGATCATTTTGTCTAAGACCGAGGTGGACAATCCTCATATGGCTTTAATCACTCGAGCATTTGAACAATCCTGGGCTTTGCTGTTACGGTTACCTTATTTGAAAAAGGAGAATTTATGGCGAATGCGCTAATAGTCTTGAGTTTGCTTCTCTTTACCGCCGGGGCGGGAGCCGCGGAGGCTTTGAAAGTGGTTCCGAACAAGGAAGTCTGCATGGTCAACGACACCTTTTTCGGCAAAGCCCAAATACCCGTTCAGCACGAGGGAAAAACCTATTACGGCTGTTGTGAAATGTGCAAAAAAACATTGGCTCAGGATGCGCAGGCGCGAATGGCAACCGACGCCTTAACGCAAAAGCCAGTCGACAAGGCGACCGCCGTCATCGTCGCCAAACCCGACAACTCGGTTCTGTACTTCGCTTCTCAGGAAAACCTGAAGAAGTTCCAGACCCAGAATTCTAAAAAATGAAGTTCTTTGCCGTCGCCTTGCCTGGACTGGAAGACTTGGTGCAAGCGGAGATCGGGGAGTGGTTTCCGGATCTGCCGCTCGAAGCCGTGCATGGGGGCGTGAATGTGACAGCGGCGATAGGCCGCGGCCTGGCTATGAATCAGGTTTTAAAAACCCCGACGCGAATCCTGGTTCGCGTGGCGGAATTTCGCACCCGTGACTTCCCCACGCTCTATAAAACGATCAAGAAAATCGATTGGCGCGAGTATATCGACCCCTCGTGTGAGCTCGAGGTCCACGTTTCCACGCGTCTTTCGCGGCTCAAAATAAAATCTCGAATTGAAGAGACCTGCCAAGATGCTTGGGTCGATTATCGCAACGAGATCCGCGCAACAGCGGTCCGGGGCAAGAAGGTCGGGCTCTATGTTCGTTTTGTCGAAGACGTCTGTACCTTAAGTTTAGATACTTCGGGAGAGCGTCTGCATAAGCGGGGCTCCCGCAGCTTTGTCGGTGAGGCCCCTTTGCGCGAAACGATTGCGGCCGCTCTGATCCAGATGGTGGAGCGCAAGCATGCCGTGGCCGACGGGCGCGGAGTGGAGTTGGTCGATCCGATGGTCGGAAGTGGTACCTTTCTGCTCGAAGCCGCCTTCCGTGATGAGGTGATTCAAGGCCGTGAGTTCGCCTTCGATCATTTTGCAAAGGCCGACGTGAAAGTGCCGGCCGCCCCGTCGCGTCCTTTTCGTTTTGAATCGTTTGTCGGTTTTGAAGCCGACAAGAAAACGCTGAGCGCGGCCGAGCAGAATCTCAAAGGTCTCGATGGGGTGATTCTGCGCCAAGAGGATTTTTTTAAATCCGAACCCCTACCTCCGAGTGAAAAGCAGCGTTGGGTCTTTTGTAATCCACCCTATGGGGAACGAATCAAAGTCAAAGAGCCGCTCGCGGATCTCTATGTCCGGCTGTTTGCAGCGGTGGAGGAGAAGTGTCGGCCTGATGTGGCCTGTTTTCTTTTGCCATCAAAGGCGGTGAAAGGAAAATTTCGTTTGCCCATCGGTTGGAAGGTCGTGGAAAAGCGACCGTTCTTGAACGGTGGAATTCCCGTCACGGCCTTTGTATTCCAGATTCAGCGGGCTTGAAGCCAGATCGTTCGGTCGCCGTGAATTTCAAGAGATTGAAAAGCGAATCGCTTTTCAATCCACTTGAAGGTTTTAGCCGAATAAAAGGCCACATGGGTCGGATCGCGGCGGTAATACCAGGTCGAGAAATTGATTTTTTCAGAATAGATATGGGTCATCAGGACCAGAGCGCCGTCCGGTTCGAGCATATCTTTTAATCGCTGCAGCACTTCTACTGGCCGGTGCAGGTGTTCCAACACTTCAGTCGCGACAATAAAACCATATTTTTTCTGTAAAACATTTTCATTCGGAAAGTATAGGGGATCGTAGGCGTTGATTTCATAATTCGCATCACGCAAGAGGCGAATCACCGCTGAATCCGCTCCGCAGCCGAAGTCGAGTCCCAACGTGGGTGGCGATATGCGTGCTTTGATCAGTTCGACCGCGGGGCTAACGAAGCGTTGGTAGGCCGGGTCTTCGGAGTGATTCAGATGCAAGTCGTAGCGGGCCGATTCTTCCTCGCGCCCTAGGTGGCGCGCAGGATTTAAGAAGCGCAGATCGCAATTCGGGCAGTGGAGGTAATCCGCTTCAAACTCGCGGGCCTCGCTCTGGCAAAGGAGACAGGGCATTTGCTCGTTATGATGCAAGATCCCTATCATGGCTAGTTTAATGTGGCCGTTTTAGTTTGCGGTCCTACGGCGGCGTTCTTCTTCGCGGCGTTCTTCCTTCTTGACCGTTGGCGCAGCCGGCGCGGCCGTGGCTGGCGTGGGCGCGGGTGCCGTCGCGGGCGCCGTCGCTGCCGCAGCCGGGGGCGTGACGACGGTCTGATCCGAACGGCGGTCCCGCCGCTGTTCACGGTCCCGTCGCGGTTCTCGGTCCGGGCGATCTCGCCGACGTTCATCGGATCGTCTCTCTTCGCGGCGCGTATCCACGCGTTCCTCGCGTTGGCGTTCGAAAAACGGCTGCATAATGCGGGCTCCGCCACGAGCTTCAATCTCGCGGGCGCGTCCGATGGGGGCGCGCTGGTGCGGAGTCCAACGGTGAATGTAATCGAGCGAACGTTGACGATCGCCTCCGGGGATGCGGCCGACGCGGCCCATGCGAATCCGATTCGGCAGGTGTGCGTTGCGAGCGATCCGGACTATTTTAGCTCGGTCGCGCTCGACCCAGCGGCGAATATTAGGTTGGGTCACGTGTGTCCGTTGCACCATTGTGATTCCGATGCGAAAGCCAAATGCATTGCCACTCAACGACATCACCGAGCGATGACCTTCCCAAAACCCATCATCAAAGCCATGGTTCTGACCGAAACGGCGATAGTGAGCGTCGAAACCGCTGAAGTAGGGGTACCAGCCGAGATAATGACTCTCGTCGGATTCATCAAACCAAGTTACGCAGTGAGGTTGATAATGAGTTTTATCCATTCGCAGCGCGAACGGAGCCCAGATCCAGCCGTGGGTGCGGTGGTGGCGCCAAACGCCATAGTGGTCGGTGAGCCAACCCCAACGGTCAGAGGAGTTCCATGTCCAGTCGCGCTCCTCATCGTACGACCAATGACCGTTCTGATAGGGTTCCCAGCCTTCGTGGTCGCCCGACTGTGAGAAGTCGGGAATAAAGAAGGCCTGACCGTCGATTTGCACCCAGCGACCCATTCCGTTTAAAGCCACGCGGGGATCGAGGAAGTCGCCCTGATAGTCTTGCACGGCCGGCACGACGGCGGGCCTGTACTGTTGGTTGGCAGAGGGATACCAGGGCGTGCGGCCCGAGGCATCGATTGGCGGCGGAAGATTCGGATTGGTCGGAGGGGGGCTCGGGTTATTTTTCTTAGAACCGCAGGCCGTGGCCAGCATAACAGCGGTGCAGAGCAGGATACGAACAGACATTGGGACCTCCCTATTGAGAGGCCATATGCGAGATTCGGGCCCTTGCCATAGCGGATTAAAATTAAC